>JAMXLI010000055.1 GCA_024281115.1 Terriglobales bacterium
CAGCAGTTGCAGATCGCCGCAGGTGGTGGTGAAAGTCCCTGACTTCTCGTAGGCGCACGCCGCCGGCAGCACCACCTCGGCGAGGGCGGCGGTTTCCGTGAGGAACATATCCTGCACCACTACGAAACACTTGGAGAGCGCGAAGGGATCGATACTGTAACGCGCCACGGGATTCGAGCCCACCACGTACAGCGCCTTCAACTGCTCGCCTTGCGCCGCCTGAGCCATTTCGAGGATGTTCAGACCGGTTTCGGCGGGAAGGGTAGCGCCCCATTCCTGCGCCAGCTGCGCCCCGTCGGCGATTCGCACATATCCGGGCAGCAGCCCGGGGTACAGGCCCATATCGGAAGCGCCGCGCGAGTTGGCGTAATCGGCCAGGCAGACAAATTTGGCCGCCGGGAGCTGCGTTCCCCAGCTCTCCAGCGTCTGCAGGTCCGCGCCGCGGACCTCGTCGCCGAATATAATCACCAGGCTGGACTCGCCGCGCAATTTCTCGCGGAAGGCCGTCCACCATTCCCGCCCCTGGCCGGCGGACAGCAAGGCGTCGGCGGCCGTATCGTCGCCCGCCAGAAAAGCGATGGCTTTGCCCTCAGTGCCCGCGGGCACCTGCGCGAACAGCGCCGCCTGCCGCCGCAATTTGATTGGGTTGGAGTTGATCGCGTACAGGCGCGCTTTGTTCAGCCGCACATTGTTGCGGAGCTGCCAAGCCAACAGCGGATGCCGCTCGGTAGGGTCGTTCCCAATCAGGAGCAGGGCAGGCGCGCTGGCCAGCTCGCGCATGCTGGCGGTGGCGTTGTTGCGCCCCGCGAGCGCGCTCACGAAAGCGGGGAAATCCGCCGTCCGGTGATGGTCAATGTTGTTGGTTCCAAGCACAACGCGGGCAAACTTCTGCAGCAGGTAACTTTCTTCGTTGGTGGTGCGGTTGGAACCGATGACACCCAGCGCCCGTCCGCCATCGCGGTCGCGAATTTCGCGGAAACGGCGCGCCACCAGCTCGTAGGCTTCCTCCAGCGTGGCCGGGACCAGGCGCCCGTCCTTGCGGATGAGCGGTTGCCGGAGCCGCTCTGGATGGTTCGCGAAGTCGAAGGCGTAGCGCCCCTTGACGCACAGAAAGTCGCCGTTGATACCGCTCTTGTCGCGGTTGTCGCCGCGCACAATCTCCATGCCTGCTTCCGCGCGGCGCACGCCCAGCGTGGTCAGGCAGCCGTCGCCGCAATGGGTGCACACGGTGCCCACGTGCTTCATCTCCCAGGGCCGGGTCTTGTAGCGATAGGCGCCGGAGGTCAGCGCGCCCACGGGGCAGATATCAATGCACATACCGCACTCTTCGCACTCCAGGTGGTCCTGGCGGTTGGGCGCGATGATGGAGACCACGCCGCGGTTTTGAACGCCCAGCGCCCACACGTCCATACCTTCGCCGCAAATTCGGACGCAGCGGTAGCACAGGATGCAGCGCGGCCGGTCGAAGTACACCACCGGCGACCACTGCTGCTCTTCGCGATGGTTTTTGGCTTCGATGAAACGCGAGCTGGCCGCGCCATAGGAAAACGTCATGTCCTGCAGTTCGCATTCGCCGCCGGCATCGCACACCGGGCAATCCAGAGGGTGATTGCCCAGCAGCAGCTCGACCATGGATTTGCGGGCCTGCTTGACCTCGTCGCTCTCGGTGGAGACCACCATGCCGTCGGCGACCACGGTGGTGCACGCGGTTTGCAGCTTGGGCATCTTCTCCACCCGCACCAGGCACATGCGGCAGGCGCCCTGCAGCGACAGTCCCGGGTAGTAACAGAACGACGGCACCTCGACGCCAACGTTTTTGCACGCCTCGATGAGCAGTGTGCCGGCAGGCACCCCGACCTTTCTTCCATTTACCGTGATGGTGACGTCAGCCATTCAGAACGTTTCCTGGTTCATGCCAGCACCGGCAATTGTTCGACGGGCTGGGTTTCGAAGGGGCAAGGACGGCCTTCAAGGTGATCTTCAAATTCCTGCCGGAACTTCTTGACAATGGAAATCATGGGCATGGCGGCGGCGTCCCCCAAGGGACAAAAGGTACGGCCCAGCATGTTTTCCGACAGGTACAAGATGTTGTCGATGTCCTTGCGAATGCCGCCCCCGGCGTGGAACCGCAGCAGCGTTTTTTTGAGCCAGTCGGTGCCTTCGCGGCAAGGAATGCACCATCCGCAACTCTCGTGTTGATAGAACTTCATAATGCGGAGGGCATACTTCACCATGCAGGTGCTGTCGTCGCACACCACCACGCCGCCGGAACCCAGCATGGAGCCCGCCTTCATCAGCTGGTCGAAGTCCATGCCTACGTCGCATTCGTCGGCGGTGATGACCGGCGTGGACGAGCCGCCCGGGGTGACCGCCTTCAGCTTGCGTCCCTTCCAGACGCCGCCGCTCACCTCGTTGATCATCTTCTTTAGGTTGTAACCCATGGGCAGTTCGTAGACGCCGGGTCGGTTGAGGTGGCCACTCATGCAGAACAGGCGCGTGCCGCCATTCTTGGGCGTTCCCAGGCCGGCGAACCAGGCGCCGCCCTGCAGGATGATGGGGGGAACGCTGGCGAGGGTCTCGACGTTATTGATGACGGTGGGCCCACCCCACAGGCCAACCACCGCGGGAAAGGGCGGCCGGATGCGGGGGATGCCGCGCTTGCCTTCCAGTGACTCCATGAGCGCAGATTCCTCGCCCACTTCGTAGGCGCCGGCGCCGCCATGCCAGTGCACATCCAGGTCGTAGCCGCTGCCGAAGATGTTTTTGCCCAGGAAGCCGCGCGCGTAGGCGTCAGCAATGGCCTTCTGCATGATGACGGAAAGGTAGCGGTACTCGCCGCGGATATAGATGTAACCGGTGTGCGCGCCCACCGCCAGCGAAGCGATCATCACGCCTTCGATCACGGAATGCGGATCGTGTTCCAGGATGAGGCGGTCCTTGCAGGTGCCGGGCTCGCTTTCGTCTCCGTTGCACAGCACGTACTTGGGCTTGGGGGCCTGTTTGGGGACGAACGACCATTTCATGCCGGTGGGAAAGCCGGCGCCGCCGCGGCCGCGCAGGCCGGATTTTTTCATTTCGTCCACGAGCGCATCACGGCCGCGCG
>JAMXLI010000056.1 GCA_024281115.1 Terriglobales bacterium
CCGGCAAGCAGGCAGCACGTCCGGGCGCGTCGGCGCGCATCGTGGCCGCCGCGGTCCGCGTGCACTCGTATTCTTTCTCCGGCGTTCCCGGCTTCGCGCCCCTGGTAATCGAAGACCACTCCGGCCGCTCGCCTCCGCCTTCCTCCTGCATGCTTTTCTACAGTTGACGTTCGGCCGGCGGGATTCCGGCCGGCAGCCTATTCATATTCCTACGCGGAGCAAGCATGTTCCCGGGTCCTCTCCGCGGGCCATGGTTATGGCTCGCGCTTTTGGCAACTACGTTTACGTCCGGCATGGCTGGTGCCAGTGTCTTCGGCAGCGTGCGTGGCTTGGTGCACGATCCGCAGCACCGTCCCGTGGCTGGCGCCCTCCTCACCCTGCGCAGCGCGCGTTCGGATTGGGTCCGCACCACGGCGAGCAACGGTCTTGGTGAGTTCCTGTTCGATGCGGTGCCCGCCGGCGACTACCTGGTAGCTGTGGACGCCCCCGGCTTTCGCGCCGACGAGCGCCGCGTACAGGTGATTCCCAGCGGGGCCGCCGAAGTTCACTTTCCCTTGGAGATTGCGGCCGCCAACCAGACCGTGGAGGTTTCGGCGGAGATTCCCCCGGTGGACACGCAATCCTCGAGCAGTTCCACAGTGGTTGACCGGCAGGCAATTGCGGCGACGCCTGGGGCGGAGCGCAGCAACAGCTTGGCTGCGGTCACCAACTATGTCCCGGGCGCGGTCATGGTGCACGACCAGCTTCACCTGCGCGGGGGACATCAGGTGAGCTGGCTGGTGGACGGGGTGCCCGTGCCCAACACCAACATTGCCAGCAATGTGGGACCCCAGTTCGATCCCAAGGACATTGACGAGCTGGATGTGCAGCGCGGGGGCTACTCCGCCGAGTACGGCGACCGCATTTACGGGGTCTTCAACGTGGTCACACGATCCGGGTTCGAGCGCAATCGCCAGGGAGAGTTCGTGGCCAGCTACGGCAATTACAACACCACGGACGACCAGCTCAGTTTCGGCAGCCATAGCGAGCGCTTCGCCTACTACGTGAGCGCTAACGCAAATCGCACCGACCTTGGCTTGCAGACTCCCGGCACGAGCGTTTTGCACGACCTCGGCAGCGGCGGTGGCGGCTTCCTCTCACTTATCTTCAATCGCGATCCCGCCGACCAGATGCGCCTCATCACTTCGCTGCGCGCCGATCATTATCAGGTGCCCAACACGCCCGCCCAGCAGGCCACGGGAATCCGCGACGTGGAAGACGAGCGCGACGCCTTCGTGAACTTCACCTGGGCGCACTCCCTGGCCCACGGCGTTCTGCTCACCCTTTCGCCCTTTTACCACTTCAACCGCGCCCACTATCGGGGAGGACCGCAGGACGTGCCCGTTGTTCCCGAAGATGACCGCGGCTCCAACTATGCCGGCGGCGTAGTCAGCCTGGGAGTGGTCGCGGGTCGTCACAATGCGCACTTCGGGCTGCAGGGGTTCGGGCAGCGCGATAACGAATTTTTCGGACTGCAGGCGCCGGGAGCGGCGGGCTTCGCGCGCCGCCAGGTGGTGGCAGGCAGCGTGGTCAGCGCGTACCTGGAAGATCAGTACCGCCTGAGCAGCTGGTTTTCGCTAAATACTGGCCTGCGGATTACCCGCTTTGCGGGAGCGCTTAGCGAGTCGGCCGTGGACCCGCGGGTGGGGGGCGCTCTCACCTTGCCCCGACTGGGATGGGTGGTGCGCGCCTTCTATGGCCGCTATTATCAATCCCCGCCGCTGCTGACGCTCAACGGGCCAGCTCTCGACCTGCTGGCCGTGCAGGGCTTGGGCTTTTTGCCGCTGCACGGCGAAAAAGATGAGCAACGCGAGTTCGGCTTGACCATCCCCGTAAAGGGCTGGACCGTGGATCTGGATCAGTTCCGCACCGCAGCGCGCAATTACTTCGACCACGACGTGCTGGGCAACTCCAACATCTTCTTCCCAGTGACCCTGGACCGGGCGCGCATCCACGGCTGGGAGGTGTCGGCACGCTCACCCAAGCTGGCCCGCCGCTTCGACTGGCACCTGGCATACGCGCGGCTTTACGCCCAGGGACGCGGCGGCGTCAGCGGCGGCCTCACCGACTTTCTGCCGCCGGAGAGCGGGGCCTACTACTTCCTCGATCACGATCAGCGCGATTCGCTGAGCACCGGCCTGCGGGCGAGCTTGCCCGGACGTGCCTGGAGCTCCGTCAACGTAAGCTACGGCTCCGGGTTCCTCGATGGAGACGGCCCGGGGCACTTGCCGGCGCATGCCAGCGCTGACCTGAGCGTCGGCAAATCGTTCGGCGAAAGCTGGTCAGCGACCTTCAGCGCCCTTAACTTCACCAATCACCGCTATTTGCTGGATAACAGCAATACCTTCGGGGGCACGCACTACGCTTATCCCCTGCAGGTTTCCTTACAAGTGAAATACCGGTTTCATTACTAGTGGGCGCTCCCGCCGGATCCGGCCAACAACATTTTGCCGGGAGTCGGGTACCATAGAGCAGGGACATCCCTGGCCAGGTGAGCCGGGAGGTGAACTCGGGGGACCTTCTGACCGATGCTGCCTAACGCTCTGAAACTAACTTACTTTGCTCTTCTCGCGCTCACTTTCAGCTTTCTGGCTGCTGCCCAGGACGCCGCCTCGGCGCTCAAGCCGCCCAAGGGATCCAAGATGGCCATCGTGGTCTTCGAGGACCTGCAATGCCCGGAGTGTGCGCGCGCCCATCCCGTCATCGAGGAGGCGGGTCGGAAATACAAGATCCCGGTCGTGGTCCACGACTTCCCCCTCCCCATGCATAACTGGTCCTACAAGGCGGCGGTGTATGCGCGTTATTTCGACACCCAATCGAAACAACTCGGTGACGAGTTCCGCACCTTCATCTTCCAGCACCAGCCCGAGATCACACCCCAGAACCTGCAGCAGCTCATGGAGCAGTTTGCGCGCGAGCACAAGACGGACTTGCCCTTTGCCGTGGATCCCCAGGGCAAGCTGGCGGCGGCCATTCAGGCGGACAAGGACCTGGGTAGCCGGGTCGGACTGAACCACACGCCCACCATCTACGTGGTGACCAACAAGCCCAGCGGCGCGCCGTACGAGGAAGTCGCCGACCGGACCCAGCTCTTCGCCACCATTGACCGCATGAAAGCCGAGTAGAACCGTGGAAGGGCATGCTGCAAGTCCTGCAAAGGACCTGCGGGGCTGGCTCATGCCGCGCGCTTACTCCAGCGCAGCCAACGCTTGCAGCAGTTCGGCATTATCTGGGGTTCGGTCCAGGGCATACACCTTGCTGAACCGGATGTGGCCATCCTTGGCAATGATGAACGCCGCCCGCTCGTTGATTCCGGGGATAGGCGGGCCTTCCCGCAGAACGCCGAACCTGCGTGCTACCTCTCCATGGGGATACATGTCGCTGAGCAGGGGGTAGCCCATCATCCCGATGCTGCGCTGCTGCCAAGCCATGTGGCACTGCAGCGAGTCAATGCTGATGCCCAGAACCTGGGCATTGAGTGCGGCGAATTTCTCCAGGTCGTCGTTGAACGCCGGCACCTGCACTGCTCAAGTAGGCGTCCAGTCCAGGGGGTGAAAGGCGAGCACAACGTGCTTCTGGCCCAGGTACTCGCTCAGGCGCACGCGATGACGCCGCTCGCCGGTGACGGCAGGCAGGTCGAACTCGGGCGCCAGTTCACCGACTTGCAATGCGGACACAGTTCCTCCTCGCAACGGCTGCAGGGGACTTGCCATCTTAGACGCCGCACAAGCTAGCGGCAAGCCGGGACGCCGATGGCCAGACAATTGCTGCATTCCAGGCGCGCCGCCCTCCCGGGTGTGCTCTCGCGTCCCGAGACCGCCACAAGGTTCGGAAAACAAAAGAGGTTCGGCGAGCATCTATTCTTTTCGGTCAACCCGCCATGTGCGTATCACTTTCATTATTCGTAGCGATATTCCAGCCTTGGGGAGCCTGACGCATGTTCGGAAAGCAGCCGTACAACTACGAATCATTTGACCGCCGCCTCCTGGTCAATTTGGCCCGCAAATGTTTTGCCGGGCCCCGCGCAGGCGAAAAGGCCCCGGATTTCCAGTTGCGCTCGCTGGACGGCGAAAAGTTCCGCCTGCGCGATTTCCGCGGGCGCAAGAACGTCGTGCTCGTATTCGGTTCCGCTACCTGTCCCATGACCGCCGGCTCCATTGCAGGGCTGAACCAGCTGTACGAGGAATTCGGCGGCGATCTCCAGTTTGCGTTCGTGTACGTGCGCGAGGCCCATCCCGGGGACAAACTCGCGGCGCATCAATCCCTGGAGGAGAAGGTCGCGGCCGCCGAACTGTTTCGCAGCGAGGAAGAAGTGGAGTTTCCCGTGCTCGTGGACGCGCTGGACGGCGCCGTGCACCGCGATTACGGCGCTGCACCGAACCCTGCTTTCCTGATTGATAAAGCGGGGCGCGTGGCTTTTCGCGCCTTGTGGGCGCAGCCCAAGATTCTGCGGGAAGCCATCCAGGAATTGCTGAACATCCAGGAATGCCGCGGCCGCGATCGCGCAGTGGTGCGCGACGGCGAAGATCTTTCGGTGCCCGTGCGGTACGGTTTCCTGCACGCCCATCGCGCGCTGGAGCGTGGAGGAACGAAAGCCCTCCGCGACTTCGGGCGCGCCGCGGGTCCTGGGGGAAGGCTGATGGTAGCGGCCGGGAGGGCGGCCCGTCCCGTTCTGCATCCCGGAAAACTACTGGTAGGCGCAGGCCTGGTTTTAGGCGTCGCCGGGGCCGGGGTTGCTGGCGGCGTGATGTTGCGCCGGCGCCGCCTGAACCGAATGCGCCAGCCTTACTACTTCCCACGGCGCAGGCGCTTCCACGAGCCCAGCGGCTATGAAGCAGTCGGCATCTAGCGGATAGTTATCTCGTGCAAACAAAAAGGGCGGCCAGTGGCCGCCCTCTCCTGCTCCTGATCCAGATTACAGGGGCCGCACGTTCTCTGCCTGCCAGCCCTTGGGGCCCTTGACGACGTCGAACTGCACCTGCTGACCTTCCTGCAGGCTCCGGAAGCCGCTCGCCTGAATAGCCGAGAAGTGCACAAACACATCCTCGCCGTTCTGGCGGCTTATGAAACCATAGCCCTTGGCGTCGTTGAACCACTTTACTGTTCCTGTTTCCATGGTGTTGCTTTGTTCCTTTGTGTGAGTTTGCGGAGATCAGCAGGGTGGTGCAGGCAGGTGCTGGAGAGCAGTTACTGCTTACAATACCGCTTCGGATCAAACGCGGCCTTATCTTACCTCATCCAGCCGATACTTTGCACCTAAGTACGTGCGACGCCCCGGCAATCCACCTAAACCATTGATTCCATGGCCTTGAGGGAGCGGCGCCGACGCTAATTCCGCGCCGCGCCTGCTCTGGCTCGCCCGCTCAGCAACTGGCGCAGCACATACTGCAGAATGCCGCCATGCCGGTAATAGAGCGCCTCCTGCGGCGTATCAATCCGCACATGAGCTTGGAATTCCTTGAAATTGCCCTGGGCGAGCTGGGCGCGGACGGTTACGCGGCGCTCGGGCGCAAACGTGTCCAGGATGGCGCGAAGTCCCGTGATGTCATACACCTCCTCGCCAGTGAGTCCGAGCGTCGCCGCGTCTTCGCCCGCCGCGAATTGCAGCGGCAGCACGCCCATTCCGACCAGGTTGGAGCGGTGGATGCGCTCGTAGCTTTCCGCAATGACGGCCCGTACTCCGAGCAGCCGCGGCCCCTTCGCCGCCCAGTCGCGCGACGATCCGGAGCCGTACTCCTTGCCGGCGAGAATGATCAGCGGCACGCCTTGGGCAAGATAGCGTTCTGAGGCTTCAAAAATGGTCATCTCCGCGCCGTCGGGCAGATGGCGAGTGAAGCCGCCCTCCAAGTTGGGCACAAGCTTATTGCGCAAGCGCACATTGGCGAAGGTGCCTCGCACCATTACCTCGTGGTTGCCGCGCCGCGACCCGTAGGAGTTGAAGTCCTTCACGCCCACGCCGTGTTCCACCAGGTACTTGCCCGCCGGACTGTCTGGTTTGATGGAGCCCGCCGGGGAAATGTGGTCGGTGGTGACGCTGTGTCCCAGGCTGGCCAGCACGCGGGCGCCTCGGATGTCCTCCACCTGCCCGGGCTCACGGCTCATCTGCTCAAAGTACGGGGCGCGCCGGATGTAGGTGGAATCCGGCTCCCAGTCATAGGTCTGGCCCTGGGGAACGCGTAATGATTGCCACGCCTTGTCGCCGGCAAACACGTCGGCATAGCTGCGCTGGAACATGCCCGCCTCGATCGCCCGATGGACGGTGCTGTCCACTTCTTTCTGCGAAGGCCAGATGTCGGCCAGGAACACGGGCCGCCCGCCGCGGTCTTTGCCGATGGGATCGTGGCGCAGGTCCAAATCGATTCGTCCGGCCAGCGCAAAGGCGACCACCAGAGGCGGAGACATGAGGTAATTGGCCCGAACCTCGGAGTTGATCCGGCCTTCGAAGTTGCGGTTCCCCGAAAGCACCGAGGCCACCACCAGGTTGTTTTCCTCGATCGCGGCGGAAACTTCCTCGGGCAAGGGCCCGGAATTCCCGATACAGGTAGTGCAGCCGTAGCCCACCACATTGAAGCCGAGCTGATCCAGGTAAGGCTGCAAGCCGGAGACTTCCAGGTAATCGCGCACCACCTTAGAACCGGGCGCGAGCGAGGTTTTGACCCAGGCGGGCACCTTCAATCCGCGCTCGGCTGCCTTCTTCGCCACCAGCCCGGCGGCGATCATGACGAAGGGATTCGATGTGTTCGTGCAACTGGTGATAGCGGCGATTACCACGCTGCCGTTGCGCAGGTCGCGTTTGATATTGATCTCCGGATGGTGCTCCGCAGCGGGGGCTTCCGGATCTTCCACCCCAACCGCGGCCGGATTGCCGCCTTCCGCCTCCCAGCGGTTCTGGTTCTGTGCGAGCACGCGCAACGAGGCGGACGCCGCCGCCGGCTTGGAAGCCCCTTTGGAGGGCTTCAGCAGGGAGGGCAGCGCCTCTTCGAAGGAGGAGCGCGCGCTGCTGAGCGGTACGCGGTCCTGCGGACGACGGGGGCCGGCCAGGCTGGGCTCCACGGTGCCCAGATCCAAACTCAGCTTCTCGCTGTACTCCGCCTCGGCCGTGTGGGCATCATGGAACAGGCCTTGCGCACGGCAGTACGCCTCCACCAGCGCCACCAGTTCGTCGCTGCGCCCCGTCAGGCGCAGGTAGCGCAGAGTTTCGTTGTCCACGGGAAAAATGCCGCAGGTCGCGCCGTATTCGGGCGCCATGTTAGCGATGGTGGCGCGGTCGGCCAGAGGCAACTCTGCCAGGCCTGGCCCGTAGTACTCGACGAACTTGCCGACCACGCCGTGCCGGCGCAGCATCTCGGTGATGGTCAGCACCAGGTCCGTCGCGGTAGAACCTTCGCGCAGCTTCCCGGTGAGCCGCACGCCCACCACCGACGGGATGAGCATGGAGACGGGCTGCCCCAGCATGGCCGCCTCGGCCTCGATGCCGCCGACACCCCAGCCCAGCACACCCAGGCCATTAATCATGGTGGTGTGAGAGTCGGTGCCCACCAGCGTATCCGGATACGCCACCGCCTTTCCGTTGCGCTGCACGAAGACCACGCGCGCCAGGTATTCCAGGTTGACCTGGTGCACGATCCCGGTATCAGGCGGAACGATGGCCATGTTGCGGAATGCAGTCTGTCCCCAGCGCAGAAAAGCGTAGCGCTCGCGGTTGCGCTGGAATTCCAGCTCAGCATTGATCTTGAAAGCCGCGGCACTGCCGTACTCATCCACCTGCACGGAGTGATCGATCACCAGTTCGGCCGGCTGCAGAGGATTGATGAGCGCAGGGTCGCCTCCCAATTGCTGCATAGCATCGCGCATGGCGGCCAGATCCACCACCGCGGGGACGCCCGTGAAGTCCTGCATCAGCACGCGGCTGGGGGTGAAGGCGATTTCCCGGTCCGGGCGGCCATGCGCGCTCCACGAGGCCAGCGCCCGAATGTCGCCGGCTTTCACGCTCACCCCGTCCTCGGTGCGCAGCAGGTTCTCCAGCAGAATGCGCAGCGCGTAAGGCAGGTGCCGCGTGGCAATGCCCTGCTGGTCGAGCGCGTCCAGCCGGTAAATTTCGTATTCCTGGGTCCCCACGCGCAGGCTGGAGCGGCTGTTGAAACTATTCTCGGGCATGACGAGGTCCTTTCCCGGCTTGAGCGAAACGTTGGATCGGGCGAATCCCTTCTTCTGGCGGGTTGCGCTCCGCCGCGCGCTTCCCCTTCACCAGTCTAAAACTTTCCGCCGAAACTTTGGTACAGCAGCAGCGCGTTGAGCGCCAGGATCACCGCCGTGCTCACATAAGCCAAAAAGTTCGTGCGCGGATTGTTGGTCAGGTCTCCCATCACGTCGAAGCGGCGGGTGAGCAGGATGAGCGGCAGCAAAGCAAAAGGCAGGGCAAGACTCAGCACCACTTGCGAGAGCACCAGGATCTTGAGCGGGTCCAGACCGACGCCGATCACGATGAAGGCGGGCACCATGGTGATAAAACGCCGCAAGAAAATGGGAAACTTGATGTCCAGGAAACCTTCCAGGATCACCTGCCCGGCCATGGTCCCCACGGTGGACGAGGAGAGCCCGGAAAGCAGCAAGGCCACGGCGAAAGCGCCCGCCGAAAGGCCCCCCAGCAGCGGCCGGAGAGTTTCGTGCGCCTGCTCGATCGACATCACGGTGCGCCCGCTGCGGGCGAACACCGCCGCCGCCATGATGATCATGGCGGAATTCACCAGCCAGGCGCCATTCATGGCGGCCAGAACGTCAATCAGTTCGTAGCGCACGTGGCGCAGCCGCTGCAGCCAGTCGCCGGTCGGGCACTTGAAGTTTTCTTTTACCCGGTGCTGCACCAGCGCCGAGTGCAGGTACACGACGTGCGGCATGACGGTGGCGCCGAGCATTCCCACCGCGATGTAGACGCTGCCCGAGCTGAGGTGCGGGACCACCACGTGGCGAACCACCAGTCCCCATTCCGGCTTGGCGAGAAAGATTTCAATGGCGTAACAGCCGCCGATTCCGACCACGAAGGCCATGATGACCTGCTCGAGGCGGCGAAATCCGTACAGTTCGGTGGCCAGGATCAGGAACACGCAAACGCCGGTGAGTGCGGCCGCCAGCAGCATGTTGATGTTGAACAGCAGGTAGAAACCGAGGGCGGCGCCCAGGAATTCCGCCAGGTCGGTGGCCAGAGCGGCCAGCTCGGCCGCCACCCACAGCCCGTAGGTGACCGGGCGCGAAAAATGCAGCCGGCAATTCTGCGGCAGCGTGCGTCCGGTCGCGATGCCCAGCTTGGCCGACAGGAACTGCACCAGGATGGCCATGGCATTCGACCACAGCAGCACCCAAAGAAGCTCGTAGCCGAACTCCGTGCCTCCCTGAATGTTGGTGGCGAAGTTGCCGGGGTCGATGTAGGCGATGCTGGCGACAAAGGCGGGGCCGAAATAGGCCCAGATCTCGCCGCTGCGGAACGCGGGCAGCCAGCGCAGGCGCACATCATGCGCGGGACGCGGGTGAACGGCGTCCGAAGAAGGCTCCATGGCCACGCACCAGTGTACCTAACCCGGCGCGCTGCCGGACGCGCGCGGCTCAGCCGCCATCCAGGGTAAAAACGACGGTGATGCTGGTGCTGACCTCGACGGCCTCGCCATTCAGCATGTAAGGACGATACCGCCAGCGTTGGACGGCCTCGACCGCGGCAGCCGACAACAGCGGATGTCCGCTCGTCACCCGTACATTTTCTATGTGGCCGGTCTTGCTGATGGTGGCTTCCAGGACCACTGTGCCTTGCACGCGCGCTTGCCGCGCTAAGGTCGGATACTCGGGTTGAACCCGCTCCACGAGATAACCTTGCATTACGCCTTGCGAAACTCTCAGGGTCGTCGGTGCCGCGGGGATCCTGATAGGCAAGTGCATGAGATGGGCCTGTTCACTCAACAACGCCGCGGGCACGCCTGTGTCCACGCTGGGCGTACCAATGCCCGGAGGTCCTGGGCTGACCGGCGGTGTGGCTTCGTTCGGCGGCATTCCTCGCGGGATCGAGCGCGGCTGCCGGATGGGCCCGGCATAGGAAACCATCGCGGATGAGGCGGCGGCCGTGGGCGCTGCAGCGCGCCACTGGGAAGCTGGCTGGGCAAGGCGAGTGGCTCGAGGCAGGGGTTGGGCCAGGCGCAGCGCCGGCACAGCTGCGGTGCGCAGCATGGGGGCCAGCAGGAGGGCGGCAACTCCAGATGCCTGCACCAGGAAGGAAACTGCCGTGGCCCAGGGCCGGCGGGCGGCCGGATACGTGATCGGTTGAAAGAGCGCAGGCATGGCGTCACCATCTTTCAACTGTAGAGACACCGGGCAGAACGCGATGGGGCAAGAAAAACGAAAGCCGCGCTGCCGAGCGCGGCTTGGGGGGAAGAAAAAACGCTGCTACTGCTTGGGAGGCGTGGTACCCGCCGGTGCTCCGGTTGCGGGTTTCGCGGCAGGCGTGCGCGGCGCAATTGCCGGCCGTCCCGCCGCCGGACGCGGAGCCGCGGCTCCGGAGGGAGGAGCTGGGACGCCGGAGACGGTGTTGTATTGGTCCACAATGGCCTTGGTCACGTCGGTGGAAGCGCCCGCCCACAGCACCGGGCTGTTTTGGTTGGAAACGTCGAGGATCAGCGCGAAATTGTTGTCCTTGGCGTACTTGTCGAGCACTTCGAGCATCTTGCCGCCCACGCGGTTCAGGATCTCGTTCTGCTGCTGCTGGAAATCGCTCTGCGCGTCTTCCAGCGAGCGTTGCAGCGATTTCTGCTTGCTTTCGATGTTCTTGACCAGCGTGGCGCGCGCCTGCTCGTTGGGCTTGTCGCCCTGGGTGTTGAGCTGCTTCTTCAGGTTCTCCACTTCGTCGTTCTGGCCCTTGAGCTCCGCCTGCTTAGGCTCAAACTTCTTGCTCAGGGCCTCAAAGTCGCGGCGGCCTTCGTTGCTGGCCAGGATGGCCTGCTGCATGCTGATGATGCCGATCTTCACCGTGCCGGCGGTCGGCACCGTGGACGCGGCGGCCGTGGCCGGGGGATCGGTAGGCGCGGCCTTGCCGGTTTGCGCCAGCGCCGTGACCGACAGGATGAAGGCCACAGCCCAGGTAAATCGTGTCAGGTTGTTTTTCATGGAATTGGTGAACTCCTTGGAAATCGCTTCTCGGGAACGTTGCGAGGACGCAGATTAGGCAAGCGCGGAAATACTTCCCGCTGGATACATCCTCGGCGCCGGCTGCACGCCTGCCACAGCAATTCCCGGATACGGATAGGAAATTATAGGTGCGGCGCTCCGCCAAGGTCAAACCAGGGCTGGTGGCGAGCCAGGCACGCCCCGTAGTAAGGGCGCAGCGGCGGACCTCCGGCAGAGGCAGGCGAATCGGCAGGAAAAACGAAAACTTCCTGGCTTTCCGGCGTATGCAGCCTTTCCGTATGGGGGCGGGTCCCCGGGCGCCAACGCACTCGGCCCAGGCCTATTGCAACGACTCCTCGACCAGCTTGCGCGCCTTCGCGGGCCCTTTCATTCCCAGTACCCGGTACTTCTGCCCCGAAAGCTGGTGATAGTTCACAAAAAACTGTTCCAGTTCGCGGCAGAACTGCTTACCAAGGTCGTCAACCGTCCTCACGTCCGCCCAGCTATGCGCGTCCTTCTGTACAGCGATGATCCGGTCGTTGCGTTCTTTCTTTTTCCCATCCTGCTGTTCGCCTTCTATGACGCCGATCAGACGGCAAGAGAGAACGCAGCCCGGAAACGCGGGCTCATCCATCAGAACCAGAACGTCCACGGGATCGCCATCGTCGGCCCGGGTAGAGGGCACAAACCCAAAGTCGTAGGGAAAAGTCATCCCCGAGGGCAGCACCTTCTTGAGTTCAAAAATGTGCTGCTCCTGGTCGAAGGCAAACTTGTTGCGGCTGCCCTTCGGGGTCTCAATGACGACCCGGAGCAACTGCTTGTCGTCGGTTTCGTGGGGGTCGAGCCGGGATGGATCGGCCATCCGATTGTTCTTGCCCATGGGTTCTCCGAACGTGGGAAGTAGATGCCC
>JAMXLI010000057.1 GCA_024281115.1 Terriglobales bacterium
GAGCAAGTGCAGAACCTTGTCAAGTATGTGCGTGGACTCCCGGCTTTGCCGGCACTGCCGCGACCGGAGCGGACGAGTTGTGCGACCTGCCATGGCAGGGTGCAGCCGGGCGCAGTGGTCCCCAACGGCGAAACCGTGGGACGGATTAAGGTTGCACCCTGGCCGAAACCACAGACCTTGCCCTGAAGACAGCGGGATTCTGTCGATCAGGGCGACCCGGGTGCGCCGCTCCGGAATCTCGCGAGGGGTTCCGGAGCGTTCAGCAGCAGGAGAGAAAAAGGGGAGGAGAGCCATGAGGCCAGGCAGCGCAGCGCGCCAGGAAATGTACCGGCAGATCGTGCGTATCCGCACGTTTGAGCTCTTGCTGCAGAAAGCCTACCTGGAAGGCAAAACGCCGGTATTCAACATCGCCGCCGGTCCGTTGCCGGGAGAACTTCACCTTTCCTGCGGACAGGAGCCGGTGGCAGTGGGCATATGCGCCCACCTGCGCCGCTCCGACGCGCTCTGCGGGCCGCACCGCCAGCATCACCTCGCGCTGGCCAAGGGCCTGAACGTCAAGAAGATGACGGCCGAGATCTTTGGCAAGGACACCGGGCTGGGCCACGGCCGCGGCGGGCACATGCACCTTTTCGATAAGGACAACCGCTTCGGGTCGTCGGGGACGATTGGCGGCGGCATGCCGACCGCGGTCGGTTTCGCGCTGGCATTCAAGAAGCAGCACCGCGATGACATTGCTGTATCCGTTTTCGGGGAAGGCACCACCAACCAGGGCGCGTTTCACGAAGCGGTCAACCTGGCGGCATTGTGGAAGCTGCCCGTCGTGTTTGTCTGCGAGGACAATGCCTGGGGAGTGAGCGTGCACAAGCGCGTTTCCACCCCGGTGCCCGATAACAGCATGCGGGCGGCGGCGTATGGGATTCCCGGCGCCTTCATTGCCGAGAACGATCCCGACAAGATCTACGATGTGTGCGGCGAAGCCATTGCGCGAGCGCGGCGCGGAGAGGGTCCCTCCCTCATCGAGATCCAGACCGACCGGCTGGCGGGGCATTTTGAGGGCGATGCGCAAGCCTATCGCACGCAGGAAGAACTGGAGGCGGTGAAGGGCCGCGACTGCTTCACCGGCTACAAGCAGCGCCTCATCGCCGAAGGCGTGCTCACCGAGGGAGAGGCGCAAAGGATGACGGCTGACGCGCGCCGCGAGATGGAGGAGGCGATCGCCTATGCCCGTTCGTCCCCTTATCCCAAGCCGGAAGCGGCGTTGGAACACGTCTTTGCGAAGTAAAGGGGGCAAGCGATGGCAGTGACCGCGACCATTCCCAAACGCAAGTTGACCACGTCCAAGGCCATCGCGGAGGCGATCGCCCAGGAAATGGAACGCGATCCCACCGTCTTCGTGATGGGAGAAGACGTCGCCCTGTACGGCGGGATCTTCGGCGCGACCGCCGGCCTGCTGGACCGGTTTGGCCCGGACCGGGTGATGGACACGCCCATTTCGGAAACGGCCTTCATCGGGGCCGGACTGGGCGCGGCCGTCGCCGGCATGCGTCCCATCGTCGAGCTGATGTTCGTGGATTTCTTCGGCGTGTGCATGGACCAGATCTACCACCACATCGCCAAGCTGCATTACAAGACCGGCGGCGAGGTGAATGTTCCCCTGGTGATTACCACGGCGATCGGAGGCGGCTACTCCGACAGCGTGGCCCATTCGCAGGTGCTGTACGCGACCTTCGCGCACTTGCCGGGCATGAAGATCGTCGTGCCCTCCACCCCGTACGACGCCAAGGGACTGATGATCTCCGCCATCCGTGACAACAACCCCGTCGTCTACTTCTTTCACAAGGGGATCATGGGGCTGGGATGGATGGAGTACAACCCCCGCGCCACCGGCGATGTTCCCCAAGAGTCCTACACCATTCCCATCGGCCAGGCCGACATCAAACGCGAGGGCGCGGACGTCACCATCGTGACCGCCTCGCTCATGGTGCATCGCGCCCTCGATGCCGCTGACGACCTGGAGAAGGACGGCATTGACGTCGAGGTGCTCGATTTGCGTTCCCTGGTTCCCCTCGATCGCGATGCCATCGTCAACTCGGTGAAAAAGACCCGGCGTTTACTTGTGGTGGACGAGGACTACCGCAGCTACGGCATGACCGGAGAAGTGATTACCACCGCGATGGAAGGAGCATTCGACTACCTCGATGCGCCGCCGAAAAGGCTGGCGGTGCCGGATGTTTCCATCCCGTTCAGCAAGCCGCTCGAGGATTTTGTGCTGCCCAGCCGTCAAAAGATTGTGGCTGCCGTACGAGAACTGCTGCGATGAAGCCCCGAAACAGCTCTGTCCGCGTGGGCACGGGGACGACGACATGACTCACGACGTGCTGATGCCGCGCTTGTCGGACCAGGTTGAGGAGGGCGTGCTCGTAGCCTGGTTTGTCGAAACCGGTTCCGTGGTCCAACGCGGAGATTTGCTGGCGGAAGTGCAGGTGGAGAAGACCAGCAGCGAAGTTCACGCATTGCAGGATGGCCGCATCGCTGAACTGCGCGTTGTTCCGGGCGGAGTGGTGGCTCAAGGGGCGGTCTTGGCTGTGATTGACGACAATTCGGCTCAGCCGGCAGCGATGACCGCCAGGCCTGCAGCCTCTCGGGAAAGCGCATCCACCGTCCCTGCGGGACCGGCAGCGTCCCCCGCGGCCCGACGCCTGGCCCGCGAACTTGGCGTGAATCTGGCGGAACTGCGCGGCAGCGGTCCAGGCGGCCGCATTGTAGAGGCCGACGTGCGTGCCGCCGCCAAACCTCAGCCGCGTGGCGCAGAAGGCTTGCTGTGACCAGCACCCACGAACCCGCTCAACCAGCCTGGCGCCTGCTCGACGAGCCCGGTGGCTTTCCCCCGCTCAACCTCGCCCGCGAAGAAGCCATCGCGCGCGCGGCGCGACTACCGACGTTGCGCCTCTGGCAGAACTCGCGCTGCGTGGTGCTGGGTCGTTACCAGGTGCGCGAGGCCGAAGTCAGCCTGGCGCACTGTGCGGCCGCGCGGGTCCCCATCTATCGCCGGTTTACCGGCGGCGGAGCGGTCTACCACGATGCCGGCAATTTGAACATCTCTCTCATTTTGCCGCGGAACAGTTTTCCGCTGTCCTGCCAACCCGCGCTGGCCCGCGTTCCGCAGGTGTATTCGCTGGTGCTCACGCCCCTCGCCAGCGCGCTGCGGTCCATGGGCCTGCAGCCGCAGGCTTCACCACGCGAGGTGTTGGTGGCCAACCGGAAGATCAGCGGGGCGGCCTCCTGGCTGGGACATGATTCCGTGCTGGTCCATGCCACCTTATTGCTGGACGCCGACCTGGAGACGCTGGGCCGTGTGCTCGACGGGCCCGGCGACCCGGGCAATGTCCGTTGGGAGAAGACCCGCAGCCGCCGTTCCCCGGTGACTTCCCTGGCACGCGAAGGTGTGCTGAACGCCGCTTCCTCACGGGTCCGCCTTGCCGTAATCTCCGCCTTCGCCGCCCACTGGAGCGTAGGGGTCGAGACGGGCAAGATGAGCGCTCCTGAAATTCTTCTTGCCAATCGGCTGCTGGCGGTCAAGTATTCGCGTTCAGCGTGGCACGCGAGCGGCGCCGCTTCGCCCTCACGCCCGGATCCGGAGTCTGCCGGGTTGCGGCCGTACCCATTGCCGCGGCAGCAGGTTGCCGCTCCCCATGGGCACGGCGGAAATGGGCACGCTCCACCCGGTGGCCCGGTGCTGCGCTCGCCGCTGTTGTCGGATTTCCATAAGGATACCGGCCCTGCGTTCCGGCCGACGGAGGAATTATGAAGCTCGCCCGGTTTCTGCATCTGTGCTCATTTCTGCTCGTGTTGGCGTTGCCTCACGCGGGTTTCGCGCAACATTCCACCGGCAACATCGAGGGCACCGTGCTGGACGCGACCGGCGCGGTCCTGCCCAATGCCCAGGTGACCGTCACCGATGAGTCCACCGGGGTCGCGCGCAAGACCGCCACCGACTCGGCCGGCCTGTTTCGCGCCATTGAGCTTCAGCCCGGCAACTACACGGTGGAGGTGAGCGCGCCGGGATTCAACAACGCGCGCGCCAGCCACCTGGTGGTGCGCCTGGGGGTGGTGACGCCCATCGAGTTCAAGCTGCAAGTGGGACAGGTCACGGAAGTGACCGACGTCTCGGCCAGCGAGATTGCCGTGGACACCAACACGACGCAGGTGGAAGGCGTGGTGAACCAGCAGCAGATCGAGCAGCTCGCGATCATTGGTCGCAACGTTGCCGACCTGGCGCAGGTACAGCCGGGAGTACAGATCCGCGACGGCGGCGACATCGATCCCACCAAGAACAACTTCAGCATCATTTCCATCCAGGGACGCGGCGGACGCGAGACGCAGATGCAGTGGGACGGCCTCTCCGTCGAGGACTACAGCGTCGGCGGCTCGGTGGCTAACATCAGCCTGGACGGGATCCAGGAATTCCAGGTGGCGCAGGCCACGCTGGACCCCTCGCAGAGCGTGGCCACGGGCGGAGCCGTGAATATCATCTCGCGGCGCGGCAGCAACGGCTATCACGGCTCGGCGTACGAATTTTTCCGCAGCGACTCCCTCGGGGCCGCTATCGGGGGCATCAAGGCGCCCTTTGAACGCAACCAGTTCGGCGGCCGCTTCGGCGGGCCCATCGTGCGCGACCGCCTCTTCTTTTTCCTGGACGCGGAGCGCACCAAGACCGACGATTCCTTTGTCGGCGATCCTCCGGGTTTTCCCCAGTACCACACATTTTTCGCCAAACCGTTCCGCGACAACTTCGCCATGACGCGGCTGGACGCCACCCTCACGCCCCGCTGGAGCGCCTTCGGCCGGTTCAGCTATACCAAGAACTCGGGCGTGGTGGGCGCGCCCCTGCTGGGCGGCTCGCTGCTGGACGGCTTCAATAATCGCACCCAGTCCAACATCGTCGCCGCCGGTCTCACCTACGCCGGAGGCAACTGGACGCACGAGTTCCGCTTCGGCCATGTCGCTTTCAACGAGCAGATCAGCAACAGCTCGGTGATTCCTACCCCCGTGGACGCGCTGGGCAGGCCTTTCTCCCTGGTGATTGATGGCGGCTCTACCCTGGCCATCGGCCCCAACCTGCTCACCAATCAGCTCGAAGGGCAGCGCACCTGGCAGGCTAAGTACGACGGCGCGTACCTGTGGGGCAAACACACCTCGCGCTTCGGTTTCGACTTTGTCCACTGGCTCACGCTCGGCGACTTTCCCCTCCTCATCAACGGCCCGCAGCTGAACACCTCCAGCGCGCTCTCCACGTCCACGAACCCGCTGGATTTCCCCGTCATCTATGCCCTGCTGGGGAACGCCCAAGGCTACTTGTCGGAAAAACCTGTGCTCAACCTGCCCCACGGCGGCACCTTCCAGACGCGGCCGGCGCTGTATTTCCACGACATCTTCAAGTTGCGCCGAAACCTGACGCTGAACTACGGGCTGCGCTGGTTCTACATGAGCGACATCATCAATCCCGACATCAAGCGGAGCCCCTTGCTTGAACAGTTCCAGCCGGGCTTATCGAGGAAACGGCAGCCGGCCCGGGATAACTTCTCTCCGCAGGTTGGATTGGCGTGGGATCCGCGAGGCAATGGCAAGACCGTGATCCGCGCTGCCGCTGGCGTGCAGTACCTGGAGACCACGGTGGACATCGGGGGCACCGACCGCGTGCCCTTTATGCCGGCGGGCATCGGGCTGGAGTTCGCCTTCCTCGCCCCTGGCGTTCCCCTGGTGGACCCGCGGACCGGCAACCCGTTCACAGCCGGCGACCCGCTCGCGGCGCAATTCGGTTTCCCCGGAGGCACCGACTCGCCCATTCTTGCGCCGCTTTTCACCCAGCCTATCAGCGCCGTCTCCACCCAGTTCAACAACCTCAGCCTGCTCTACCAGGCGGCGTCGGCCGTGGCGGCGCAGAATCCGAATCAGCCCACGAATTTCGACCTGCTGCGCGAGATTTCCTACGTGAAGGACTTCACCTTGTCCTGGGGACAGAAAACCAGTACGCCGCGCACCTTCCAGGCGACTGTAGGCGTGCAGCACGAGTTGAAGCCGGGCGTGGTGGTCGGCGCCGAGTACGTCCACTCGCGCGATTACAAGTTCCCTGCCTTCGTGGATTTGAATCGCATCGGAGCGGGGGGTGCGCAATATTTCGATTCCCAGGTGGCGGTGAGCGCAATTGCCGCCACCAATGCCGGGTTCGGCTGCCCGGCGACTGCTTCCCCAGGCGCCATCAGCTGCGCGATTGCCGCCGGCGCGCAGATCCGGGACTACGGCGCCCATGGACTGGGCGCCGGTCCCGGCTTCCAGGGCTTCGCCTTTCGCGGCATCAATCCCAACTTCGGAGTCCTCGACTTCCTGGAGCCGATCTCCAGCTCCGAATATGACGCCATGAACCTGCGGCTGGAGGGCCGCTTCGGACAGGCCAGCCTTCTGCCCTTCCGCTGGATGCGGTCGAATTTTGTGACCGCCACCTACACGCTTTCGCGCAAAACCGGCGACGTAAAACCCGGCAGCTCGTTAAGCGCCGCTGACCAGGGCAACTTTCCTGGTGAGTGGGACAACATCAATCCCCAGAACTTTCGCGGGCCATTCAGCCTCGACCGGCGGCACTTGTTGAACATCTCCACCATCACCGAGGTGCCAGCGGGATTCAGGTTCAGCACCATCACGCACTGGTACAGCAAACTGCCGCAGAATCCGCTTCTACCCGTGGCTTTCGGCGGATGTGACGGCGCGGCCGCGGAAATTTTCTGTAGCGACTTCACCGGCGACGGCACCACCAGCGACTTATTGCCGACGGCGCCCGGCCCGGGCTCCTACGGGCGCTCGCTCTCCGGTCCCTCCGACCTGAACCAGGCCATCGGCGCTTACAACGCCAAGTTCGCCGGACAGCTCACCCCCGCAGGACAGACGCTGGTCAGCTCCGGCCTGTTCACCGCCGCGCAGCTGCAACAGCTGGGCGCGGTCATGCCTACGCTCTCCCCGGCGCCCGCCGGCGCGGTCGGCATCGACCCTCTGTTCACGGCCGACCTTCGAGTTTCGTGGCACCACAACTTCAGCGAGCGCTTCGAAATCGAGCCGATGATGGACGTCTTCAACGTCTTCAACCGCACCAATTATGATCCGCCCAGCAACGTGCTGGCCGGCGATCTCACCGGCACGGCGGGACATATCAACGGCACCACCAGCGCCAACCGGACGAATTTCCGGCAGCGCGGGTCGGGGACGTTCGAGCAGGGAGCGAACCGCCAGCTACAGTTCGGATTACGAGTGAGCTTCTGAAGCGCGTGCAAGACCATGCCGCGCTGGACGCCGGCGACCGGGACCCTCTTCCGCGGGCACCTCTTCCGCGGGCTCCTCGCTCTCCGCGCGAAAGATCATGTCGCGAATGGCCTCGGCATGGGAGGCGTCGGCTTGCGCCTGATCTTGCAGACGCTGGACGAAGTTCTTCGGCCCGGAGGCGGACTCCGCCAGCCGCCGCCCCATGGCGGCCTTCTCCTCCAGCGCCCGCACCGCCGCCCACAGCGCATTGTCGGTGGCCGTCTTCATTTCTTCGCCCAGAGCGGCGGCCGTGTAGCTGTGGCCAACGCGGCACTCGAAACGAAGCAATTTGCCTTCTTGCAGCTCCCACAGTACCCCGTGGCATTCCGGACAAGCGAAGACCGACGGCTGGCCTTTGCCCTCCTCGGGATAAGCGGCATGCTCCCGGTCGCGTTCGGCGCGCGCCCTGCCGCCATTTTTTGTTTTCCGACTCACGACGCTTTCCTCCGGCGTGTTGATCAATTCCACCAGCTTGGGACCAATTTCGCCCGCGGGCAGCACGAAATCGGCGCCGGCATATCGCCGGGCGGATTCCGGCATCTCGGCGGCCTGGGCGTCTCCCGGATCCTGCACGATTCCCAGCCCGCCTCGCTTCCGCACCGCGTATAAGCCGGCCGATCCGTCGTCCAGGTGCCCGCTCAAGATCACGCCCACGACTCTCTGCCCATAGGCCCGGGCGGCGCTGCGAAACAGGGGATCAATGGCGGGCCGGTGCCGGTTTTCGCGCGGTCCGCGCTGCATGTGCACCCGCCCTGCAGCCAGGGTGATGTGGTGATCGGGAGCGGCCACGTAAATGTGGCCCGGGCGCACGGGATGTCCGTCGGTCGGATTCAGCGCGGTGAGCGCGCCGGCGCGCGTCAGGATGCTGGGCAGGTAGCTGTGGGCATCCGTCGGCAGATGCACAACCACGAAGACGGCCGCCGCGAACTCGGCGGGGAAAGCGGCGACAATCTGTTGCAGCGCGTCAATGGCTCCGGATGAACCGCCAATCACAATGATGTCGTGCGCGTGTCTTGCCGACGCAGAATTCAACGGAGGCTGGCCTCGTCCTTTTTCGATTACGGGCCTCACCAGGAAGGTTGCGTCGCCGCGCAAAATTGTCAGTTCGGTTTGACGGTTTTCTCGTTATTGGCTTTTCCTCTTTTAGCCGGCTTAAACTCGCCCAAGTCCATCAGTGTCACCACCACCCCGTCGATTTTGTTGTCCACCGTGCGGTAGGGCGTCACCCGCAGCCGGTGCCAGGTCTCGCCGATCTCCAAGTCGCGTTGCCGCGGGACCACGTCGCGAATCACACCCAGCATCATCTCTTCCAGTTCGGCCAGGGTCAGTTTCTGGGGTACGCGCCGGATGGGCCGCCCCAAATCGGTGGGCGTCAGCCCCAGCAGTTCTTCGGCGGGCGCGGTATAGCGCCGCACGCTCAGGTCCGCATCCAGCATCACGATGGGAATGTTAATGCTGGCCAGCAGATTGCTGAGGTCGTTGTTGAGTTGCGTGAGCTGATGATTGCGGTGCTGCATCTCCTCGTTCACCGTGTTCAGCTCCTCGTTGGCCGACTCCAGTTCTTCCTTGGAAGTCTGCAATTCCTCGTTCGTGCTCTGCAGCTCTTCATTCCCCGACTGGATTTCTTCGTTCGCGGACTGCAGCTCCTCGTTGCTGGCTTCGAGCGCCTCGATGATGGACTGCAAATATTCCTTGGTCTCTGAAAGTTCCTGCTTCAACTGGGCGATTTGCTCCTGTGCGGCCGCTGTTTTTACACTGGCCGGGGCAGGAGGCGCCGCCGCCGGGGCCGGCGCAGCGGAATCGCTTTCGTTAAACACGATCAGGTATCCGTGTTGCGACTGCAACGGCGTCTGGAAGGGAATCACTTCCAGGTCCACTGCCAGCACGCCGCCGTTCCTCTCGACCGGCACTTTTTTCTTGCGCACCGCGGCACTGGTCTTCCTGACCTCCTCCAGCGCCTTCTGTAGTTCGAAGAACAGTCCCGCCTTCGCCATCTTGAGCAGGTTGAGCGTGGCCCGCCCGGTCGGCAGCTCCAGGTAGCGGTTGATCCCTCCCCGGGTTTGCAGGACGTCCAGCCTTTCATTCACCAGCACGGAAGCGGGCACATACTTGGTCAGCAGCAGCCTGTCCGCCTCGCGCTGCAGTTCGATGGGGGTATGCACCATCGCTTCCGGCTCTTTCGGCGTCGCCGGTTCCGCGCGCTCCCGGTAGGGATCGAGCTGCCGCGGCGAAATACCGAACGCGACCGGAGTGGCCACCGGCCGCTTGCGATAAATCTTGTGCTTCTTGTCGGCCAGTTCGAACAGCTCCGCGCCCGTGCCCACCAGGCCCTCGGTGTTTCCCACCATCAGGAAGCCAGTGGGGTTCAAGGCGTAATGGAAAATGGGGATCACCCGCTTCTGCAGCGCCGGGCTCAGGTAAATCAGCACGTTGCGGCAGCTCACCAGGTCGATGTGCGAAAACGGCGGATCGTTGAACACGTTCTGGATGGCAAATACGCACATGTCGCGCACCGCCTTGCTGATCTGGTACCCCCCCTCGGTCTTGAGGAAAAAGCGCCGCAGCCGGGCGGCCGACACGTGGGCGCTGATGCTGTCGGGATAAATGCCCAATCGCGCTTTGCGGATGGCGCTTTCGCTCAAATCCGTGCCGAAAATCTGGATTGAAATCTCCGACCGTATTTGCGCCGAGTACTCCAGCAGCGCCATGGCGTGCGAGTACACCTCCTCCCCGGTGGAGCACCCGGGCACCCAGATACGCACCGGGTCTCCCGGCATCCGCTTGCCCACGATCTCGGGATAAATCGAGTCCTTCAGCTTGTCGAATACCTCGGGGTCGCGGAAAAAACTGGTGACGTTAATCAGGATGTCCTGGTAAAGAGCGTCCACCTCGCTGGGTTTTTTCTGCAACAACTTTACGTATTCGGCAATGTCTTCAATCTGTTTCAGCGCCATGCGCCGCAAGATTCGCCGCCGGATGGTGGCCGGCTTGTATTCCGAAAAATCAATCTTGCTCACCTGCTTAAGCATGCGGAACAGCTGCAGGAGCTCGCCGTCCTGGTCGGCGAACGGCTCTTCCTTCACCTCCAATTGCGGATCGGCCACATAGGGATGAAAACGGATGCGGCCGAGCTCGGCCGCGATTCCTTCCGGAGGCAAAATGAAGTCAATGCTGCCCGCCGCCACGGCGCTGTTGGGCATGCCGTCATATTTCGCGGTGCGCGAATCCTGCGCAAAGGTGATGCCCCCTTCGCCCTTGATAGCGGCGGCGCCCAGGGTCCCGTCCGACGCGGTGCCCGACAGAATGACCCCGATGGCGTTCCGCCCGCTGTCCTGGGCCAACGAGCGGAAGAAGGTGTCTACCGGCATGTGGGGAGCGCCTGGGTCCCGCTTAGCGAGGCGTAGCACTCTCCCCGTAATCGTGATCACGGTATTGGGGGGCAACACGTACACGCAGTTGGGCTTGACCCGGAGGCCGTCCTGCACGTCGATCACGCGCAATCGGGTGGCGCGCGACAGCAACTCCGTCATCGCGCTCTCGTGCGTGGGATCAAGATGGGGGACGAACACCAGCGCCATTCCCGGATCCGGCGGCAAAGCTTTCAGCAGTGCCGTGAACGCTTCCAGACCGCCCGCCGAAGCGCCCACGCCCACGATGCAAAACTGGTCTTCGGCGCCTTTCGACCCTTTCGGCGCTCCCGCAGGTCGATCCGCGGCAGGTTTGCGGGATTTCTTGGGAGTCTGTTTTGGTTTTTTTGCCATGGATTCGCTTTCCCGTTGCTTGACGCTGCCGCACCGAGGAGTTGACTGGATGCCTTTTTCTCGGGTCAACCCGGCGCACGGAAGGAAACAATATTCTCTCTACGGCGAAGTGGCAATGCTCACAATCAAAGAAGCTTACCCAGGTTCGAGTGGCTCACCCTGTGGGGATTCCTCCGCCTCCCTTGCAAATCCCGGGGGGGGGCCATTACAGAACGCTGTTTCGAATAGTGTGCAGGCTCAAGGCAGGAACATCAACCCGGGCAAAATTGGCGGGCCCGTCCGGCCGAGTGGCAAGGTGCTGCATTTCCACCATGGAGTGGTTCAGGCCGGCGCAAAACGCGCTTACCCCTGCCCGTAGGTGCTCGCGCAGAATGCGCGATTGTTCCCGCATGCGCCGGCTCTCCTCCACCGACAGTCGGAAGCATTCCTTCACTCGCCTGGCGCGCTCCAGCAGATCGGGCGATCGCCCCGCAGCCAGAGAATGTGCCGGGCTGTCCGGGTTGCCCCCGGGAAATCGCCTCAGCCAGGCGTCCACTTCATCGGAAAAGGCGGTTACTATGCCGCGGGTGCCATTACTGCGACGGGGCCGGTGGACGGGTAAGCCCAGAACTTGCCAACGCTGGGCGGTGCGCGTCGAGCAATGCAGGTGGCTTGATATGTCTTTCCACCCTGAAAGCAACAAGTTCCACCCCCGGTGCCGCCATTATACGCCCTTGGTACGGTGCCCGACCAAGGAACAGAGATCACCCAAAAAACCTCTATCTCTCAGTGCTTGTGGTATTTATAAAAACTAGGTCTTCTAATTTCATTTTGGCAACTAACCTAATCGTGGCTAATGTTCTGTCCAACACTTTCAGGGTTGTCGTAGAGGGAGCGCGGCAGTCTCTGCAAGCGGAGTTGCTGGCCGGTATGACTTTCGCGCGGGCGGCAAGAACGGCGCTGGATCCCCAGGTGTCCAGCCGCAACTTGCAGAATGCGCGACGCGCCTATGAGACTTTTCTAGCGCGCCGGCATGAAGTTCCGCTGGGGCCCGACGCCGAGGCGGAGTTGGATGCCGGCCTGGCGCGCTTGCGCGCCGAGCTCGAAGCTCTGGAGCACCGTTTCGCCTGAGGGCGCGACCTCTCGGCCGATTCCCGTTCTGCAGCCAGGTTTGCCCGCTTTTCGGAAGCCCCCGTGCGGTTGCCTTTCTTGTAGCAGAATTTCTTCGAAGGAAGGGAGTACCCGGCCCGGTGGAGGTCTTCTACAGCAATTCCAGGCGCCGAAACTCGTCCCGCACGATGCGGTAGCACTCGCAAGCTGCGTGCTCCAACTCTGCCCGCCGGGTGATGGTCACGTGGCCGCGGTTGTATTCAATGAAGCCGGCCTTGTGCAACTGCCCTGCCGCCAGGGTAACAGTCGCCCGAGGGGCGCCCAGCATGTTGCCCAAAAATTCGTGGGTGAGAGGCATGCGATTCGACTGCAAACGGTCGTGACACGTCAGCAGCCAACGTGCCAGCCTCTGGGCAATTTCGTGGTGACGATTGCAGGCGGAATTGTGCGAAGACTGGACCAGGAAGCCGAGGATATATTTTTGCAAACGCGTTCTCAGCTCCCCCGGCTGCTCAAAAGCTTCGCGTAGACGTTCGGCCGGGATGCGGTAGCCGGAGCCCTCCACCTGCATGAACGTTCTTCCCGGCGTGCCCTCCACGCCCAGCAGAATGGGAATTCCCACCAACCCGTCAATGCCGATTACGCCCACTTCCGTCGTGTCCCCGTTCTGCTGCGTGATTACCGCCGAGGCCAGGCCTTCCTCCAGGAAGTAGGCACTGTTTGCCCGCCCGTCGGCCAGCACTTCCCGCAGCTTCAGGGGCACGGGAGACAAATGGGAGACCAGGCCCTTGATCTCGGAGGGCGGCAGGGAGGCCAGGATCCGGTTCTTGTACGTGATCGTGTTGGTTGGGGAGAGCATGTTCGGCACGCCTATGCGACGGGACACTAGCCCTAAGCTAAGGCTCAACCCTGTCCCGGCGAACGCGCAAGCGTCATCTAGCGACAGCCACGGTGTTCAATCGTGAGCTGGGGCCGGCAGCCGGAACTCTTCCTCCAAACATAGGCTTGCCGCCTGTCCTGGCCCACTCAAAGGTTCTTTGCTGTCCCTTTGCTTCGGCGCGCAAAGCGGGTCAAACCCTGGTTGATTGGCGGGCATCTACTTCCCACGTTCGGAGAACCCATGGGCAAGAACAATC
>JAMXLI010000058.1 GCA_024281115.1 Terriglobales bacterium
CGAGGACGCGGCCGTAGTATCCGAGTTGGATTTCGCGGCTGACCTCATCGGAGTAGGGGTCGCGATGATTCAGCAGCAGTTCACGCGCGCCGAGCCAGCGCGGGTAAAGATCCGAATTGTTGCCGATAGGGCGTCCCCGGGCCCGCGCCTGCGCCGTGTTCGAGGGAATAAAGACCACGCGCACCCAGCGCCATGCGCCCAGACACGTAACCAGCGCCAGCAGCCATAGGTAAGATCGGGGGCGAAGCACGCGCCCGATTGTATCCCGCAGGCGTACCGCGCAGGCCAATCCAGGCGAAGAGTTGTCCTCGCAAGGCGCGGCTGGTATATGCTTCGCGGTTCACCACATCCGGGAGAAACACTTATGAGGGCGAGAGTTGGGGGGCGGCTGATGCTGGCGGTGGCGATAGTTTCAGCGGCGGCTGCCCAAACCATGCCACGGGCCACATTCGCGGACCGGCCGCTTTCTCAGCGTGTGGTTGCCTATGTGATCGATGCGCGAATTGATGCCCAGCGTCATACGCTCGACGCCAGCGAAACGTTAACCTGGAGCAACCTGACCGGCCGGCCGCAAGACACCTTCCCGTTTCACCTGTATCTGAATGCGTTTAAACCGCAGTCCACGTTTGCCCGCGAATCCAAACTGACCGACCCGGAGCTGGAATGGAAGGAGAAATATCATGGCGCGATCGAGGTGAAGAAACTGGAGGTCGAAGGCGTGGGCGATCTCACTTCCCAGATCGCCTTCGTGGCGCCTGACGACGGAAACCGTGACGATCGAACCGTGTTCCAGGTGAAGCTGCCGCGGCCGATTGCGCCCGGACAGCAGGTGCGCTTCCGTATCGCGTTTCACGATCAGTTCCCCGAGGTAGTGGCGCGCACCGGTTATAAGCGCGACTTCCTCATGGGCGCGCAATGGTTTCCCAAAATCGGGGTCTGGTGGCAGGGCGCATGGAACTGCCACCAGTTCCACCGCAACACGGAATTTTTCGCCGATTTCGGAACCTTCGACGTCCAGCTCAGGATGCCGCAAAACGAAGTAGTGGGCGCGAGCGGGGTGGAGGTGTCCAGCGTCAACCAGGCGGACGGCAGCAAACTCGTGCGCTTCTGGGGGGAGGACATTCACGATTTCGCATGGACCATCGAGCCGGAATACCAGGTAGTCACCGACACCTACCAGGGCAGCATGGGGCCGGTGAAGATGCGGATGCTGGTGCAGCCGGGGCACATGTCCAGCGCGCCCCGGTACCGCGCCGTGCTCAAGGGCACGCTCGACCGCTTCGATCGCTGGTACGGGCCATATCCTTACAAGCAGATCACCTTGGTTGACCCGCCGCATGGCGCCTTGCAGGCGGGCGGGATGGAGTACCCCACGCTTTTCACGGCGGACACCACCTGGTGGATGCCGCAGGGATTGCGTTTTCCGGAACTGGTAACCGAGCACGAATTTGGCCACCAGTACTGGTACGGCATGGTGGCCACCAATGAATTCGAAGACGCCTGGCTCGACGAGGGCATCAACAGCTACACCGAAGTGAAGATTCTGGATTCCCTTTACGGCCGACATACTTCCGCCCTGCAAATGGCAGGAGTCACCTTGAGCGACGATGGCGTGCAACGCATGCAGTACCTGCCGGTGGCCGATGACGATCCTATGGTCCGCAAAGCATGGGAATTTATGTCGGCGAATGCCTACGGCGGCGTCACCTACGGAAAAACCGCCACCGTCCTGCTGACCCTGGAAAAGGTGATTGGGGAAGAAACATTGCGCAACGCCCTGCACACCTACTTCATGCGCTACCGCTTCACCCATCCCACCCGGGAAGACTTCCTGAAGACCGTGGAAGATGTTTCGGGCCAGAACCTGCGCTGGTACTTCGACCAGGCCGTGTATGGAACTCAGGTGCTGGACTACGAGGTGCGCGACCTGCGCTCCATTCCCGTGAACTGGTATGAAAAGGGGGCGGAAGAGAAGAAGGGGCAGACCCTGTATCGCGACAGCTTTGTGGTCCACCGCAAAGGCGACTTCATCTTTCCGGTCGAGGTGGCGGTGAAGTTCGACAACGGCGAAAGCGCGCGCGAGCACTGGGACGGCCGCGATCGTTGGGTCCGCTTCCAGTACGAGAAGAAAGCCAGGATCGAGTGGGCGCAGGTGGATCCGGAATACCAGGTCCGCCTCGACAAGGATCTGTTCAATAACAGCTACAGCAGGGAAGAGCATGCCGGAGCGCGGCACAAGCTGCAGACCTATTACGTGATTCTCTTGCAATGGCTGGCGCAGTGCCTGGCGTGGCTGGCCTGATGGCGGTGGGCGAGGTTCCGGAGAAGCAGATGGCAAACGCGGCGGTGCGATCGGGCTGGGGATTGCTGTGGCGGCGGCAACGCATTCTGTGGTGGGTGTGGCTGGTCAACCTGGCGCTGGCATGGCTGGCGAGCGGACCGCTGAACGCGCGCTGGCGCGCAGTCCTCGACCACAGCCTGGCCGCCGACCAGCTGCTGCACGGCTTCAACCTGGCGCGCTACATCGAACTGACTTCGCTTCCCCAGATCGGGTTTGGCTCCGCGTTTTCCTCGTTTCCGCTCGCCGGCGGGTTGTTCTTCCTTTTCATGCTGTTCATGACCGGGGGCATCCTGCAGGAATACGCCTCCGGCCACAAGCTCGCCAGTGGTGAATTCTTCCAGGCGTCGGGCGCATTCTTTTGGCGCTTTGTCCGCCTGCTGCTGATGATGCTGATTGTGCTGTTGCCGATCGCGGCTTTGGCGGCCGCCATCCGCAAGTGGTCGGGGCAGCTGTCGAGCGATTCGCCACGCGAGACGCTCGGTTTCTGGGTGGATGTCGTCGGCTTCGCGTGCCTATTCTTGCTGGCCATCTGCGTACGTCTCTGGTTTGACATGGCGCAGGTGCATGCCGTGGTCAGCGGCGAGCGCTCCTCGTTCCGCGCCGCCGGACGGGCGCTCCGCCTGACCTGGAGCAGCCTGGGCAGCCTGCTCGTCGTTTATCTGGCGCCGAGCGTTGTGGCCTGGATCGCCTCCGCTCTTATTCTTCTGCTTTGGACGCTTGTGCCCGGCCATCTGGTGGCGGTCACGTTTTTGCTGGGCCAACTCTGGATGCTGGTGTTGCTGGGAACGCGGCTGTGGCAGCGTGGCGGCGAAGTGGGGTGGTATCAGTCCAGGTTTGCCGCTCCGGCGGAGTCCGTCGCGGCGCCCGCCGCAGAGCTGCCGCTGGCTTCGCCACCGCTTTCCAACGCCTGATGCGGCGCGCCCGGCTCCCAGCCGCTCCCAAGCGCTAGATCGCGGGCACTTGTCCGGGGCTTGGGGTGGGGAATACGTCGGGTCCGGGCGTACTGTCGGGCACAGGTGGCGACGGACTTTCCGGGCCGGGATCGGGGTCCGGTTCTGGCCGCTGCCCGGGAAAACCTGGGATCGGGTTGGGCGGTTCCGTGCGCGAGTACCAGGGTATAGGCTCGGTCGTACCAGGTATGAGGACGTCCGTTGTTGCGGCGGCGGAATGCCTGTTTCCTTGCAGCAGAATCATCAGGTTGCTCCCTAGAAGGGGATGCCATCTGCGGAGCGGAGTTTGCCAAGGAGGAGGCTGAGTCCGCGCCCGGCAGAATCCTGGAAAGATGCCAGCGCCCGGAATGAGAGCGGGCATTTCGATAGCCACAGCGGCCTGACTCTCGTAATCACCGCAGGTTGTCGGAAGTAACGCGTGCGCAACGTGTCGAACTAACGCACTGTTGCGAAGCAGGTTGAACCTGTCCGCCCAAAGTTACCCCGGTTATCTATCTCATGGCCATCTCCCCCGCTAGGATGGCCGTAATTCTGTTCCGGTCGAGGTGCAGGGCCATCCATGAGTGCAAGTTTGTTGAAGTCGCTGGCATCCCGGGCTTGTTCACACCAGTTCTGTTGGCCACGCAAGCGCGACGACCACACCTACTATCAGACCTGCGTGCGCTGCGGCGTGGAATATGAATACGATTGGGAGACCATGAGCCGCCGCCATCCCCTGGAATCGAACTGCGCAGGGGTGGAGTCCGCTCCCGCCCGGCAATCCAAGTGGGTGCCGCGCGCGCGCCGCTTGCGCGTGCAGATTCCCATCATGTACCGCCAGTCAGGAACGGAGGCGTGGTTCTCGGGGGTGGTACAGAACGTGAGCCAATCCGGCATCATGTTCGAGGCTGCACAACTCCTCCCCGACGACGCCGACGTGGAGATGGTGTTCGAAATGCCGATGGAGATCACCGGCCAGCCGCAAAGCCGCGTTTTCTGCCGCGGGTATGTGGCGCGGAGCACGATGTCGCGGCGCAAGCCGCCCTTCCCGCAGATTGGCGTTGCCATCGCGGGCTACAGTTTCCTGCACGAAGAGTGATGGGGCGACGCCGCTAGTTCAACCGGCCGTTGCTGACGTTTTCCAGCACGAGTTTGCCCGTGACCGGATCGACCACTGCACCGGCGGAATACTGCGCGTTGATGATGGCGCGGCACGCCTCCGAGCAAGAAATGACAATCATGCCTTCCCGGCTGTAGCCCAGGGTGACATGATTTTCAGTCGGGCTGATCGAGGCTGCGTGACCGCTCAGATACAAAGATGGGCGTAGCTCTTTGCCGCATCCGTCGCACACTATCGTGACAGGCATACACCCTCCGTAGCTGCGAACAGGAGTGCTTTCGGTACCTAGTCTAAGCCCGAAGACCAGCAGCAAAACATAAATCGTCCCAAACCTTAGTCACCAAAACGCTTAAACCGCACCTGGGTGTGCGCCGTCGTACACTGGCCACGATGTACTTCCTGGCCTTATCGGTGGGTGCAGTTTCCGTGGGGGCATGGAGTTACCTGCTTCTGGCCCGCGGACGTTACTGGCTGGAACGCATCCCGACGGAGGTTGCTGTCGCGCCATGCCGGCCCGAGCGGATCGCGATCATTGTTCCGGCCCGTAACGAGGCCGATGTCATTGCCCGGAGCCTGACCTCGCTGCTGACGCAGACCGGATTCGGCGACCTTCACATTTTCCTGGTGGACGATGGCAGCTCCGATGGCACTGCTCTGGTAGCCGCCGAAGCCGCCCGGAAAGTGGAGAACGGCGCGCGACTGACCATCCTGCCATGCCCGCCTCCGCCCGCGGGCTGGCGAGGCAAAGTGTGGGCCCTGCAGCAGGGAAGCGAGCGTGCCCGCGCCCTCGCGCCGGATTTCTTCCTGTTCACCGATGCCGACATTGTGCACGCGCCCGGCAACGTCGCCAGGCTGGCGGAAATTGCTCGCGCCGGCGCTTACGATCTCGCGTCCTTCATGGTGGAGTTGCATTGCGCCAGCGTGGCGGAGAAACTCCTCATCCCACCCTTCGTGTACTTTTTTTTCCAGCTGTATCCGCCCGCCTGGATCGCGGACCCGCGCCGGTCCACCGCCGGAGCGGCGGGAGGCTGCATGCTGCTGCGCGCCGCGTACCTGGAGCGCATGGGCGGGCTACATCCTGTTCGCGACGCCATCATTGACGATTGCACGCTGGCTGCCGCCGTGAAGCGCTCGGGGGGCAGGGTGTGGCTCGGCTTGACGCACAGCGCCGTCAGTATCCGGCCCTACGAGTCGTTCGCGCACATCGGGAGCATGATCTCGCGGACGGCCTTCAGCCAGTTGCGCCATTCCGCGCTGCTCTTGCTGCTGGCCCTGGCCGCTTTGAGCGTTACCTATGTGGCGCCACTGGCTCTTCTCTTTTCGCCCTACGCCGCTCCCCGCGTACTGGGCGGTGCCGCATACGCGCTGATGACTCTTTCTTTCCTCGCCATGGTGCGAACCTACCGGCTGAATCCATTGTGGGCGCTCACCCTTCCGCTGGCCGCCGTCTTCTACATGGGCGCAACCTTGCATTCCGCCTGGAAGTTCTGGCGGGGGCGCGGCGGGGAGTGGAAAGGCAGAGTGCAGGATCCAGCCCGGTCGCAAGTGTGAGGGAGACGCAGCCCCGCGCAATCAGGCTGGGGGGACCATCCCGCTACGGCGTGGTCAGCCGCTACGGCGTGCCGGCCCCATACTTTCGGCGGATCGCTACCGTTCGGTCCAGTTCATCCACTACCTGGAGCACCTTGAGGCGCAGGTCTCGATCAAGTTCCGTCTGGCGCAGAAAATCATGGACAAGCTGGTCGGAGGCGGCGGAGTTTTGCCCGCCAATAAAAGCCTCCAGCCAGCGCAGCAGGAAGAAGATCTTGCGCTCGCGCTTCACCTGGGGCAAAGCGTCCAGGGCGGGCTTGAGGTAAGCAGCGGTCAGTTCCGACTGGTTCCAGTAGTTGAACGGGCCCAGGCTCTCCTCCACCCAATCTTCAGGGCGCGCGGGATTGTGCAGGTAGTCGTCGAAGTACCTGCGCTTACTGGCTGCGTCGGGCCGGGCCGCTTCCGCCATGTAGGCATACTTGGGTGCGTCTCCGCCGTGGTCGCGTTGCTGTTCTGCGCGGAAGATGGCGTCGGCCTCGGGATCGCGCAGCGCGATCAGCGCCGCGACCATGCTCCAGCGGTCCAGCGGGCGCAGCGCTACGCCCGGCACGGAGATTTTCCCGGCCAGCATGTCCTTGAGGCGGCCGCGGCCGAAGGGCGTCTCCGCCACCCGGCGCAAACCGCGAAACCAGGTGATCCGCACACCCTCATCACGCGAGCTGACCATGAGGCGGGCAGCGGTTTGTTCCAGTCCGGGTACGAACTGCCGGCGCGATGTCGCGTCCATGTAATGGTGCAGCGCGGTTGTGGCATTGCCCAGAATGCTCTGGGTGAGCGACTCGTCGCTTTCCCCGGACAGCAGTTTCGTGCTGGTGCGGAGGTAAGCCGCGGGCGCCATGTCGGCCACGCGCACTGCCTCCCATAAGGAACCCCACAGCAGGGTGCGCAGGAATAAGTCGCGCAGGGTGCCCATGCGCTGCAAGACGGCCGCGCGGCTGCGCCGGTCGAGAAGAAATCTGCCATACGCATGGTCCTGATCGTTGGCGAACACAAATGCGGGGCAGGGCTTGCCCGCCACCTCGGGAACCTCCGCCTGCTGGCCATCGAGCCGCGCTTTGAGGCGGACGGGAGGGCGACCTTCGTACGCCAGCCGGAGCTGCGTGACCAGCGGCCAGACGCCGCCTTCGGCGAGTACATCCTGCTGGCGGAGCGTAAGACGCGCCAGGCGTCCGCGTTCGCAATTCCAGCTGACGTCCACCTGGGGCATGCCGCGATGCCGGATCCACATCTCCGCCCAGCGGTCCAGCTTTTGGCCGGAGGTGCGCTCGAAGGCGCGTACCAGGTCGCCCCATTCGGCATTGGCATAGCGGTGTTCCTGCAAGTAAACGCGCAAGCCGTCGCGAAAGGCATTTTCGCCGGTCAGGTAAGCCAGTTGCTTCAATATGCCCGGCGCCTTGGCGTAAACAATGGCGCCGTAGGCGGACTTGGCATCCTTCAGATTGGGTACGTCCTGGTAGATCGGCGTGGTGCCCTGGGTGGCATCAATGGCATAGGCTTCCGGCTTCAGGAACTCATAAAACCTCTTCCAGGCATTTTCTGCGGGCTTCAATTCGGCCATGACCTGGAACGCCATGTATTCGGCGAAGCCCTCCTTCAGCCACAGGTCGTCGAACCAGCGCATGGTAGTGAGGTCGCCAAACCATTGGTGCGTGAGCTCGTGCAGCAGCAGGATGTCGCGGTTGAAGAGGTCGGTGCGGGTCGGTGCGGCGCGAAACAGCACCGACTCTTCGCGCAGGAAAGTCGCGCCGGCATGCTCCATGCCGCCATAGGCCAGCCCCGGAATGACCACCATGTCGTACTTGGAGAAGGGAAAAGGCTGGGCAAAGTAGCCGGCGAGATATGCAATACCGCGCGCGGTGGTCTCCTGCAGGGCGGGAGCTTCCTTTTGGGCGGCGGCAAGCTTCGCCCGGCGGAAGTACATGGCGGGCATGCCGGCGCGCTCAAGCTTGCGGAAGGGGCCGGCAGCGAAAGCAAACAGATAAGTGCTGATGGGAGGCGTTTCGCCAAAAACCGTGTGCTGCTGATCGCCGCCGGCGGGGGACGACGTCTCCGGAGTCGTGTTGGAGACAACCGTCCAGCTGCGTGGCGCGGTGATCTCCAGCCGGAACCTGCCCTTCAGGTCCGGCTGATCGAAGCAGGGAAAGGCCATGCTCGCGTCCATGGGCACGAACAAGGTGTAAATGTATTCGCTGCCGTCATCGCGGTCCTGGTAGCGGGTCAGCGGCTTGCCTGCCAGCGCGATCGCCGACGTGAACTCAATGGTGATTCGGTTTTCCCCAGCGCGCAGATTCGCCGCCGGAAGCAGGAGGTGCCCGTTTTCGGCGGTCACCGGCACTGCGCTGCCATTCACCGCAATGCGGGTCGCGCTGCCGTCGCGGTAATCCAGCAGCAGCGGCCGCGGCGCATCCAGGTCGAAGATCAGCTCTTCACGCCCGCTCGTGCTTTCGGCGCCGGCGACGAGAGTCAACGCCAGGCCGTAGCGCACATGACGGATGGCAGCAGCGCGCTCCCGCGCCAGTTCGCGAGGCACGCCTTCCGGCGGAGCTGCTGCGCACGAGGCCGCGATCAGGAGGAATAACGCTATGCGCCCTGCCATACGGAACCGGCAGTCTACATGAGCGGCGAGGGGATGGGTGCCGGCAGGGGACTTCCTTAGGTTTTCGGGCAGCTAGGCGTAAGCGCGGAGGAAAAAATATGACGTCATGGCCGCGCCCACAAAGATGACGAATGCCCTGACCCAGCTTTTGGGCAGCCGCTGCGCGTAATGCGCGGCAACAAAACCGCCCAGCACCGCTCCGGCTGTGGTCACCAGGGCTTGCGGCCAGGCGATGGAGCGCGCGGCGATGAAAGTCACGGTGGCCACCCCGTTGATGACCGCTCCCAGCACCACCTTGAGCGCGTTCATGGCGTGGATATCGGTCATGCCGAGGACGGCCAGCATGGCCAGGTTCATAATGCCTAGGCCGCCACCGAAGTATCCGCCATACACCGCTACCAGCAGCTCAAAGATGCAGGCCAGCACCAGCGCGCCGCCGGAGGTGGAGCGGGCGAGGTGCCCGGAATGCAGGCCGGCGACGCGGTCGCCCGCGACAAACAACAGCACCGCCGCCAGCATCAGCCAGGGCAGCACGCGCAGGAACGTAGGCGCCGGGGTGCGCAGCAGCAGCAGCGCGCCCAGCACTCCGCCGGCAATGCTGGCGAGCACCAGGGGCGCAAGAACGCCGCGAGCTACGTCGAGGCGCTTGCGGTAAGCGCCGCCGCTCGCCGTGGTGCCTGCCCACAGAGCCAGGGTGTTGGTGGCATTGGCCTGCACCGGCGCCACGCCGGAAAACAGCAGGGCGGGGAACGCGATGAAGCTGCCTCCGCCGGCGACCGCGTTGAGCGCGCCGCCGACCGCTCCGGCCGCAAAAAGAGACAGCATTGTCTGCCAGCTCAAATCCCAGTTGTACCAGAAGCTCGCCGCCCGGAGCGCGTAAACCGGTTGCGGGGAAAGGTCCTCGCGGCCTATTTCACTGACTCGAGGGATTGCGAGACTTCTTCCCAGGCGGTGATCAGCCCGGCCAGTTCCGCCCGGCGCCGCTCGAGCAGTCCGTTCAACCGCAGGCTTTCCTCGGCACTGACGAAAATCTGCGCTGAGCGCTCGTACTCGGCGACATCGGCCTCGGCGCGCGCGATCTCCTGCTCCAGCTGCTGACGCCGGTCTTCCATTTCGCGCAGCTTGTAGGGGTTAACTTTCTTCCTGGACGCGGCCGTCACCGTGGCCGGCGCATGGCCGTTTCCGCCCGCCACCGCCGGTGCGGTCAGTTCCGGTTCCCCGGCGTCGCCCCGCTGCTTGCGCCACAGGTAGTCCTCGTAGTTTCCAGGATAGATGTGGACCTCGCCTCCTCCAATCTCGAAGACGCGGCTGGCCAGCTTGTCGATGAAATAACGATCGTGCGATACGAACACCACCGTGCCGGTGAATTTTGCCAGCGCGTCCAGCAGCATGTCCTTGGCGCGCAGATCGAGGTGGTTGGTGGGCTCGTCGAGCAGGAGGAAGTTGGAAGGGCGCAGCAGCATGCGGGCCAGGGCATAGCGGTTGCGCTCGCCCCCCGAGAGCACCCCCAAGCGCTTGAACACGTCGTCCTCGGAAAACAGAAAGCATCCCAGCAGACTGCGCAATTCGGTCTGGTTGGATTGCGGCGCGATGTTCCACAGGTCATCGAGCATGCGCGCCTGGGGATCGAGTTCCTTGTACTGGTCCTGGGCGAAGTAGTCTGGCTTGACGTTGTGGCCCAGCCGGTTCTCGCCGGCGGTCAGCGGCTCCAGGCCGGCCAGCAGCTTGATCAGGGTGGACTTGCCGGCGCCGTTTACCCCCACGAGCGCCACCCGGTCGCCGCGCTCGATGGTAAAGCTGACGTTGCGGAATACTTGCTTGGGCCCGTAATGCTTGGCGACGTTCTTGAACTCCGCCACCGTGCGCCCGCTGCGCTCGGGCTGGGGAAACTTGAAGTGAATGGCTTTCTCGCCGGGCGGGACCTCGATCCGCTCCATCCGTTCCAGTTCCTTGATCCGGCTCTGCACCTGCTTGGCCTTGGTAGCCTGGTAGCGAAAGCGATTAATGAAGACCTCGAGCTGCTCAATGCGTTCGCGCTGGTTGCGGTACGCCGCCTCCAGTTGTCCCTGGCGCTGCTCCTTTTCCGCGACAAACTTCTCGTAATTGCCGGTATAAAAAGTCACCCGCTTGTTCCATATCTCGGCAATCTGGTCCACGGTCACATCGAGAAAGTAGCGGTCGTGGGAGATCAGCACGTAGGCGTGCGGATATTCGGAGAGATACTCCTCCAGCCAGTTGCGCGCCTCCAGGTCGAGGTGGTTGGTGGGCTCGTCGAGGAGCAGGAGGTTGGGCTTGCGCAGGAGCAGCTTGGCCATGGCGACGCGCATCTGCCATCCCCCGCTGAACTCCTCAATGCGGCGCGTCCAGTCCTCCTTGCCGAAACCCAGCCCGCCCAGCACGGCGCCCACCTGGGCTTCGAGCGAGTAGCCGTCGCGCGCCTGGAATGCGCTCTGCAAATGGTGGAAGCGGTCGGCAATGGCCGCATACTCGGCGCCGGTATGGTCCACCTCGCCCATGCGCGCGGCCAGGGTTTCCATCTCGCGTTCCATGGCGAGCACGTCGTCAAAAACCGAGAGGCACTCCTGGAAGACGGTGCGTCCGGCAAAGGTCAGGCCGTCCTGGGGCAAATACCCGGCGCTAATGCCCTTGGTGCGGCTGAGGGAGCCATAATCCAGCGACTCCAGGCCGGCCAGCACCTTGAGGAGAGTGGTCTTGCCGGTGCCGTTCGCTCCGACCAGGCCTACCCGCGCTTCGGGCGTGACCAGCCAGTTCAGCTCTTCAAAGAGGATTTTGCCGCCGAAACGCTTTCCCGCCGCGGAGAGTTGAATCATTCGTGCTTCTATTTTCGCAGACCAGACCAGCGCGCGAAAGCCGCCGTCGCGCTTAGTGCGCCGGCCCACCTGTCGCTGCGGGCAGGACCTGCACCGCCAGGCCCGAGGGATGTTCACGGGAGTGGTAGACCCGTTCGGTGGCTGCCTGGAAGTCCGCCGGCTTGGCGTTGGGAATATCCACGAAGCTCTGCGGATTCCGGTCCACCAGCGGAAACCACGAACTCTGCACCTGCACTAGAATGCGATGCCCTCGCCGGAAAGTATGGTTCACATCAGGCATGGTGAAATCCACCTGCTCCACCCTGCCGGGAGTGAAGGGTTCGGGCTTTTCAAAGCTGTGGCGGAACTTGCCGCGGAAAGGCTCGCCCCGGACCAGCTGCTGGTAACCGTTCATGGTGTCGGCCGGCGGCGGGACATCGTCCGGGCGCTTCTCCTCCGGCTGCTCCTCGGAGAAGTTCGGCGGATAAACATCCACCAGCTTGACCACCCAGTCGGAGTCCGTTCCCGAGGTGGAAACATGCAATTGCGGTGCTACCGGGCCCGCTACCGTGACATCCTCCTGCAGCGGATCAGTCTGGTACACCAGCACGTCGGTTCGCCGCGAAGCGAATCTCTGGTCTGACACCATATATTCCTGCGGCACGTCCATAGCCGTATATGCGATGAACGGGACCGGCCGGTTCGGATTGCTCACGTACTCGTCGAATGCATTGTCACCTTCGGGCGGCGCAGCGAACGACAGTTTCCCACCGGCGCGGAAATAGAGCACCCGCGCCTCCGCCCGGGGGGGCGGCCAGGAATCGTACTGCCTCCAAACGTTGCTTCCGGTCTCGAACACGTAGGCGCCCGGCTGCTTGGGCTGGTCTTCGTTTCGCAAGTAGCGCTGAAAAAACGGAAGCTCGATCCTGGAGTGGAAGTATTCTGACGTATTGCTGGCGAAGCCTACGTTCCCGATGCGCGCGCCGCGGAAGCGGTCCCACCCGCCGTGCACCCACGGCCCCATGACCAGGCCATTGAACGGAGCGCGGCCGTTCTTCGCCAGCGTGCGGTACACGCGCAAGGGTCCGGCAAGATCCTCGGCATCGAACCAGCCCCCGACAGTCAAAACGGCGCAATGAATATTGTGAAGATGGGGCGTGATGGCGCGGCTCTTCCAATACTCGTCGTAGGTGGTGTGATTGACCTGGTCGTCCCATAGCGGGTTCTGCCCTTGAAAGAACGTGCGCCCCATATTCGCGAGCGAGCCCATGCTCAGGAAGAACTCGTAGCCGTCGTCGCTACCCAGGTCCACCAGGTGGGGATACCGCGGCGGCGGAGCCGGTTCCAGCTGCGGCTTAAAAAAAGCATAGAAACTGAAGTTTGCGGCCAGCATGAATGCGCCGCCGTGGTAGGCATCGTCGCCCAGATACAAATCCGTGACGGGCGCCTGGGGCGACGCCGCCTTGATTGCGGGATGGGTGTCAACAATGCTGGCCAGCGTATAAAAACCGGGATACGAGATGCCCCACAACCCGACGCGGCCGTTGTTATACGGAACATGCTTCAGCAACCAGTCCACCGTGTCAAACGTGTCCGTGCTCTCATCCACATCCTGCGCCGACTTGGGCTGATCAATATGGGGCGTCATCTCCTTCCATTTACCTTCTGACATGTAGCGCCCGCGCACGTCCTGGTACACGAAAATGAAGCCCGCCTTCTCGAACTCTTCTGCGGGGCCCAGAAGGTGGGGATAGTGGTCCTCCCCGTAGGGCGCGATGCCGTATGGGGTCCGCAGCATCAGCATGGGATAGGGGTTAGCCGGGCCCGCATCCTTAGGCACATACACGGCTGTAAAAAGGCGAGCTCCGTCGCGCGCCGGGATCCGGTACTCGTACTTGGTGTAGTGCGCCGGCACGTCGTATTTCGGAGGCGCTCCCGGCTTGTCTTCCTGCGCCAGAATAACGATTGAGACGCAAACTGCGGCCAGGATGGCCGCCGCGGTGCGCATGCGCATTCGGTTAAGCTCCCTTTTTGACAGAGAGGGAAAGCTAAATGGGGGCGGCCCGGAGAGTCAAACCACCTCTCACCGCGGAACTCCGCACGGCCCGGCCCACGGAACCGCACCCCGATTGTTTGCGTATCTCTTGCCAGGGCTGCTCACCATCGCAGCGGCGGGCCGTCTTACAGCCACATGGTCCTGCGCGACCTCATCTCCGACGTGTTCCGCACCATCTGGGCGCACAAACTGCGCACCGCGCTCACCATGTTCGGCATTGCCTGGGGTGTGGTTTCGATCGTGCTCATGGTAGCGGCGGGCGAGGGCCTGCGTGTGGGCCAGGCCAAGGTTGCGCAGACGCTGGGCAAGGACGTGATGATCGTTTTTGCCGGCACCACCAGCATGCAGGCGGGAGGCACCCGGGCCGGGCACGAAATCCAGTATTTGAACACCGATCACCTGGTGCTGCAGGCCGAGGCCACCGATTGCCAGAACGTGCTGCCCGAACTCGAAACCAGGGATGTGCGCATCCACAGCGCCTTCAACGCCGCTGCCGTCATCGTGACCGGCTCGCTGCCGCCCTTCGGGGATGTGCGCAGCCTGGACGTGGCTTCCGGCCGCTTCTATAGCTGGGAGGACGAGAACCAGGCGCGCCGCGTGGCCTTCCTGGGCACGGAAATGAAAAAGCAGCTCTTCCCCGGCCGCGATCCGGTGGGCGAAACCATTTACCTGAACGATGTCCCCTTCCAGGTGATCGGGGTGATGAAGGCCAAGGACCAGGATTCCAGCTACGACGGCTTCGATGTCAACAAGGTGTTCGTGCCTTTCTCGGTGATGGCCCGCGATTTCCCCAACAAGCC
>JAMXLI010000059.1 GCA_024281115.1 Terriglobales bacterium
AAGCGCTTAAGGAACTGACGCGGCTGAGCCGCATGTCGCCGATGGCGGCGGATTATGGGCTGACGCGGAACTACATCGAGTGGCTGGCGGTGCTGCCGTGGGCGAAGTCATCCGGCAGCGAAGTGGATATTACGAAGGCGCGGGAGATTCTCGACGAGGATCACTACGACCTGAAGAAGGTGAAGGACCGCATCCTGGATTATCTTTCGGTCCGCCGGCTGAAGCCCAACATGAAGGGTCCCATCCTGTGCTTCGTGGGACCGCCGGGAGTGGGCAAAACCTCGCTGGGCAAGTCCATTGCCCGCGCCCTGGGGCGGAAGTTCGTACGCCTGTCGCTGGGCGGGGTGCACGACCAGGCGGAGATTCGCGGGCATCGCCGCACCTACATCGGTGCGCTCCCTGGACAGATCATCCAGGGCATTCGCCGCGCCGACTCCAACGATCCGGTGTTCATGCTGGACGAGATTGACAAGGTGGGCCGGGATTTCCGCGGTGACCCGGCGGCGGCGCTGCTCGAGGCGCTCGATCCCGAACAGAACGCAACCTTCCGCGACAATTATCTCGACGTCCCCTTCGATCTGTCGAAGGTGCTCTTCATCACCACGGCGAACATGCTGGACCCGATCGCCGATCCGCTGCGCGATCGCATGGAGATCATTGAACTCCAGGGTTACACCGAGGAGGAGAAGGTCCACATCGCGTTTCAGTACCTGGTGCCGCGGCAGATCGATGAAAATGGCATCAGCGCGGAGCAGATCGAGTTTCCCGAGGATTCCATCCGCTTCGTCATCCGGCACTACACGCGGGAAGCCGGGGTGCGCAACCTGGAGCGCAACATCGGCACCATCTGCCGCAAGCAGGCCCGCCGCATTGCCGAGGGAAAAAACGACAAGCTGGTGGTGACCCGCGAGGTGATTGAAGACTTTCTGGGTGGTATCAAGATCCGCGTCGAAGGTGAAATTGCCGAGCGCACCAAGCGAACGGGCGTTGCTGTTGGGCTGGCCTGGACGCCGACCGGCGGCGATGTGCTCTTCATCGAGGCCAATAAGATGAAGGGTAAGGGCGGCTTCACCATGACCGGCCAGATTGGCCAGGTGATGCAGGAATCGATGCAGGCGGCGCTCACCTGGGTACGGTCAAATGCCGAGCAACTGGGCATCTCGCCCGATTTCTTCAGCAACAACGACCTGCACATCCATGTGCCTGCGGGCGCCATTCCCAAGGATGGCCCGTCCGCCGGGATCACCATGGTGACGGCGCTGGTTTCGTTGCTCACCGACCGCAGCGTGCGCCCCTTGACCGCCATGACGGGCGAAATCACGCTGAGCGGCAACGTACTGCCGATCGGCGGGGTGAAGGAAAAAGTGCTGGCCGCGCGCCGCGCGGGCGTGCGCGACGTCATCCTCCCGGCAGAGAACCGGGCCAACGTGGCCGAAGACCTCACCCCCGAGCAACTGGAAGGCCTCAACGTTCATTATGTGAAGACGATCGACGAGGTGCTCGATCTCGCCCTGCCTTCCACCCCGCGCGAGCTGCGCCAGGATGCGGAGGAGCGCGAGAAGGTTCTGGTCAACAGCCCGGCCTGACGACCCAGGCTCTCCTGAGGCCGGCCCGCGCGGCCGGCCTTTTTCTTTGTGCCCGAGGCGTGCCGTCTGCGCGCTTGTGGAGCCACTCCCGAGGATCAGCGCGGGTTCAGCATGCCCGCAGGGTTGGGCAAAGCGGATACACTGTTCGCAATGCAGGTGCGCGTGCTGTTCTTCGGAATCCTGAAGGATATTGCCGGCCGGTCCAGCGATCTCCTGGGCCTGCCTGAAGGCGCGACCCTGGCGGACTTGCTGCAGCACTATGAATCTGAAGCCCCGCGCCTGCAGGCATTCCGCCAATCCCTGGCCATTTCCCTGAACCGCGAGTATGCCAGCCCGGACTCGTGTTTGCACGACCAGGACGAAGTGGCCCTGCTGCCCCCGGTGAGCGGCGGCCATTCAAGCCCGCCGGCGGCCTCTATTGTGCGGGAGACCATCCGCACCGCTGAACTGATGAGCGCAATGCAACAGCCTGAGGATGGCGCGCTGGCGGTCTTCGAGGGTATTGTGCGCGATCATAGCCGGAACCGCCGCACGCTCTACCTCGATTACGAGGCCTACGAGCCCATGGCGCTGGCCAAGATGCAGGAATTGGCCAAGGAAGCGCGGCAGAAATTTGCCGTGCGCCAGGTCGCGCTGGTCCACCGCCTGGGTCGCTTGCAGATTGGCGAAACCAGCGTGCTGGTGGCGGTTGCCTCGGCGCACCGTGCCCCCGCCTTCGACGCCTGCCGCTGGCTCATTGATACGCTTAAGCGCACCGTCCCAATCTGGAAGAAGGAGCACTTTGAGGACGGAGCGGTTTGGGCTGACGGCGAGCCTTTTCCGGAAGAGGTGCTGCGGCCGGCCGCCCCGCGGGACCCGGGCAGATGAATGCGGCGCGCCGCTCTCATCCCGTGGCTATGGCAACCGTTGATCCTGGTCGCCGCCCTCGCGCTGCTGGCGCCGGGGCAGTCGGCATCTCCGTCCCTGCCGGCGTGGGATAAGGCCAAGTCCCACCCCCAGCAGTCCGAGGAAGAGCAGCAGCCTACCTTCCGGGTCAATGTTCAACTGGTGAACGTGTATGCCACCGTAATTGACGGCGAAGGGCGTCCCGTCGGTGGATTGAAGCAGCCCGACTTCACGGTTTACGAGGATGGCAAGCCGCAGAAAGTGGCGGTGTTCGCGCGCGAATCCCGCCTGCCATTGTCCATTGTGCTGGCCATTGACACCAGCCTGAGCACGCGCAAGGACCTGAAACTGGAGCTCGATTCGGCGCGCCGCTTCAGCCATGCCATCCTGCGGCCTGCGGACGCGCTCGCGCTGTACCAGTTCAGCGAAATTGTCAGCGAACTGGTGCCTTTTACCTCGAATCTCACCCGCATTGACGCCGGCATCGAGCGCATCCGGTCGGGGGCGGCGACGGCCATGTACGACGCCGTGTACCTGGGGGCGCGGGCCCTGGAGGCGCGCCAGGGACGTAAGGTGATGGTGGTGATCACTGACGGCGGCGATACCGCCAGCAAGGTGGATTACGCCTCCGCGCTGCGTGCCGCGCAGGAATCGGAAGCCATCGTGTACAGCATCATCATCGTGCCCGTGGCAGCCAGCGCCGGCCGCGATACTGGTGGCGAGCATGCCTTGATCCAGATCTCGAACGACACCGGCGGCAAGTATTTCTATGCCAGCTCCTTGCCCCAGCTTGACCGCGCCTTTGAGCAGATCGGCGATGAGTTGCGCACGCAGTACCTGCTGGCCTACTACCCCGCGGAGCAGTTCTCCGATTCCGACTACCGCCGGATTGAGGTGCGGGTGAATGGGCCGGCCGGCGCCCACCTGGCCGTGCGCCACCGCGCCGGCTACTACACCGCCAAATCGGAATAGCGCTTGCTTGTGTAAAATAGCCCGCATGTCATTCCGCATCCCTGGGCTGTCGCGCGGGCCCTCGCGCAAGGGCAAAACACCGCCGCCGGAAGAAACTTTCGAAGAAGCCGCCTACCTGAAAGCCTTGGGGGAGAAGCAGAAGCCGGTCACGATCAAGCTGCTCGACGGCGAAGTGGTGAAAGGCTGGATCGAGTACTACGACCGCAACATGGTGCGCGTGACCCGCGACAACGCGCCTAACCTGTTCATCTTCAAGCACCAGATCATGTACATCGCCGAGGACCTGGGCCGCCGGAAGCCGTGATGGCCGAGCGCGACTGGGTTCCGGCCATGGAAAACATCGCGCGCGAGTCCGGCGCCATCCTCATGGAGCATTTCCGGCGTCGCGTCAAGATCGAGTACAAGGGCGATGTGGACCTGGTCACGGTAGCCGATCGCGCCTCCGAAGAGCTGATCGTGCGCCGCATTCGGGAGCGCTGGCCCGCGCACAACATCCTGGGGGAGGAAGGCACCCGCTCCGAGCAGGGCAGCGATTATCGCTGGTACGTGGATCCGCTGGACGGCACCACCAATTTCGCCCACAGCTATCCCGTGTTCTGCGTCTCGCTGGCGCTCGAATATCGGGACGAGCGCATCGCCGGCGTCGTTTACGATCCCACGCGCGACGAAATGTTCAGCGCCGAGAAGGGAAGCGGCGCCTTTCTCAACGGCCAGCGTGCGTCGGTTTCAAAGACGGCAAACTTAGCCGAGTGCCTGGTGGCGACCGGCTTCCCCAGCCATAAACGCCACAAGAACCCTAATATCCACTTCTATCACCAACTTACACTGCGGACGCACGGGGTGCGGCGGGCGGGTTCGGCGGCGCTTGACCTGGCCAATGTGGCCAGCGGTCGCTTCGACGGCTTCTGGGAGTTCAACCTGAACCCCTGGGACACGGCTGCGGGCGTGCTGCTGGTCGAGGAAGCGGGTGGGCGCGTGAGCGGCTTCGACGGCGGTGCATTCCGCATTGACAGCCGCGAGACGCTTGCGTCTAACTCGCTGATTCATCAGGATTTGCTGCGAGAATTCGACGCCATCTTTCACGGGCGAGATCTCGATCCCCTGCCCAGCCCGGTGGCCTACGCGCAGGACCGCAAGAGCTAGGCGACTGTTTACATTCTGGGTTCACTGCGGCGTAAATGGCACGCAAGTGCCATAGTTTCCATCATTCCCCTAACGTTACACTTGAGCTACTCAGGTTCGGTCTGGCCTCGGGCGACCCTCCCTTTTCCTGCTCGAAGCCGGAACTAGCGCATCCCAGGACCACCGCATTGGCAAACAAAATCGAAGTTTCGCACAGGGCCCGCCGGGGGCAGCGCGGCGTGGAAATTGTGGAGTTTGCGTTCGTATTGCCCATTTTTATGGGCATCCTGCTGGCGCTGATCTGGTTCGGCATGGCTTACAACCGCTACGAAACCATCACGCGCGCGGCGCGCGAGGGCGCGCGCTTTGCCGTGGCGCCCAGCTGCGCCACCTGCTCGCCTGCCAACACTCCACCCACCGACGCCGAAGTCATTACCCGGGTGCAGAACACGTTGCAGGTGGATGGCCTGAAGCCTTCCCGGGTCACGGCATACGCCTGGCCAGGTACGACGCCGCCCGGCTCGTGCGCTACCGACGGCACCTCGCATATCACCATCTGCCGCGGCGTGCAGCTCGACAATGGCAGCACCACGGGAACCGCGCAGTTCGGCATCGTCGTCAGCTTCGGCTACCCGGTAGAGTTCCCGGTCTCCATGAATACTTCAGCCTCCGGCAAGGTGGTGGGTCTACCGCAGTTGACCTTGAAGGCTAACGCGCAGATGTTCCAGGAGCAGTAACCATGAACGTGCACAGTGGCATCTCAGGACAGCGGCACGGCGAACGCGGATCGCAGATCGTTGAGCTGGCCTTGATTCTGCCCCTCCTGCTCGTCTTTACCGCCGCCGGCTTCGATTTCGGAAGCGTCTTCACGGAGCGCGACAAGATCGCCAACTCGGCGCGCGAGGGTGCGCGCATCGGCTCGCAACAGCAGTTCCAGCAACTTGCGCAGAACGGCGCGGGAGCCGCTCCCACCGCCGACGTCAAAGCCATCGGGCAGAGCGTATTTGCTTATCTGCAGAACGCGAAAGTTGTGCGCGGGTGCACGCTGAGCGCCGGCAGCAACACCGCCGCGTTTACCTGGACATTCACGGCCAGCAGCTGTCCCGACAGCCTGACCATCAAGGTGGAGCGGGCGAACCCGGTCGCGGTGAACGGCGTAAACGCGCTGACCACGCGCGTGACCGTCACCTATCCCGCGCACTTCCTGCTGTTCCACCGCGTGATCAACCTGGTGGCGCCCGGCGCGAGCTACGGCAGCACATTCTCCATTACGGCTGTCGCCACGATGCAGAACGTGGCCTGACAGTGACGGAGGCAAGCATGCCCGGAAGGCAAAATTCGGACAAGGAGCGCGGCCAGACCCTGCTGCTGGCGTGCGTTTCCATGGTCGTGTTGCTGGCCATGACGGCGCTGGCGGTGGACGTTTCCATCTTTTACGTGGCGCGCACGGAGGCGCAGCGCGCGGCCGACGCCGGCGCGCTGGCTGGGGCCACGGTATTCTCCAGTTCGGGCTGCACTTCATCGTCGGGCACGGCGAACTCGTGCTCCAGCGCGACCGTGCAGCAGCAGGTGCGCAACCAGGCAAAGGCCGTCGGAGGGCAGAACAAGGTTTTTGGACAGCTGGCCAGCATCGCCGATGCCGACGTGACCTTTCCGGCCAGCGCGGCCACCAACCCCCTGGTGCAGGTGCGGGTGCACCGCACGCTGAACGCTTTCTTCGCGGGCCCGTTGCGGGCCCTGGTGGGTGGAGGCAGTTGGGGCCCGCTGACGGTGGCCGCTACTGCAACCGCCGAAGCCTTCAACCCGTCGGGCTCGACTACGCCGTTTTCCACCAGTTGCCTGAAGCCGTGGATCATGCCCAATTGCGACCCGGCCCATCCGTCGCCAGCCAACCCGAACTGTCCGACCGCCGGTACTTTTATCAACAGCAACGGCACTCTG
>JAMXLI010000060.1 GCA_024281115.1 Terriglobales bacterium
TTGTCCAGAGAGCTGGGTTGGAGCATGTCTAGACCGGTCGCAATATGCGGTGACCGCGTCCCCGGTGCCACGCAGCCCTCCTTTGTGAGTGTTTGCTCGCTGACTGCTGATTGCTGAGTGCTGAAAGCTGATGTCGAAACTGACCACAATGCGCGAGGCTGTTGCCTCATTCGTCCCCGACGGCGCCAGTGTCGCCTTCGGCCTGCAGATGGAGCAGAACATTCCCTTCGCGACGGGGCACGAGATCATCCGCCAGAAGAAGCGCGGGCTGCGGCTGATTGGGCCGATCTCCGACATTCTGTTCGACCAGATGATTGCGGGCGGTTGTGTCAGCGAAATCGTGGCCGCCTGGGTGGGCAACGTGATGATGGGCTCGGCCTACAACTTCCGCCGGGCAGCAGAAAGCGGCGCCGTCAAGGTCTTCAACATGACCAACTTTTCCATCGCGCTGGCGCTGCAGGCGGGCGCGATGGGTGTGCCTTTTATCCCCACGCGCACGGCCATGGGCTCGGATGTGCCCAAAGGAAATCATTTCTTCTACGGCATCTTTTCGCCGTTCGAGGGCAAGGAGCCGTTGCTGGCGGTGCGGGCCATCAATCCCGACGTGACCATCGTGCACGCGCAGCGCGCCGATGCCGGGGGCAACGCCCACAGCTGGGGCAGCTTCGGCGTGATGCTGGAGGCGGTGCGCGCGGCGAAACACGTAATCGTGGTGGCCGAGGAAATTGTGGATCCCGAGGTGATCGCCAGCGATCCCAACCGCACCGTGATTCCCGGGTTTCTGGTCAGCGCGGTGGTGGAATGTCCGTATGGTGCGCACCCTTCGCCGGTACAGGGCTACTACAAACGCGATGATGCTTTCTTCCGCGAGTACCACCAGCAAACCAAGACTCCGGCCGAAAGCGATGCCTGGCTTGGACGCTGGGTGCACGGCGTTGCCGATTGCGAACAGTATGTGGAACTGCTGGGAGGAGCGCGGGTGGAGGCGCCGGGCGTGAAGCAGCACGCCTACGCGGCGGCGACGGATTATGGGTATTGAAGCAGCAGCCGTTAGCACTTGGCATTTGGCCAGCCACGAGTTTGCAGGCTAGCCAGCCAGAGAGCTGGTCAGCTCTCCAAGACCAAATGCCAATTGCCAAGTGCCAAATGCGAATTTCTTGATGAAAAAAGAGCTCATCCAACTTCGTGTTAACGGCCGCGCCCAAGAACTGGCGGTTGAGCCCAGTAAGCTGCTGCTCGACGTGCTGCGGGAGGACCTGCGCCTCACCGGCTCCAAGCGCGGCTGCGACGCCTCCTCCTGCGGCGACTGCACGGTGCAAGTGGATGGCATTCCCATGCTGGCTTGCACGCTGCTGGCCGCCAGCTGCCAGGAGCAGGAGATCACCACGGTGGAAGGCGTGAGCGAGCACGGCAGCCTGGCCGCTATTCAGAAGGCGTATGGGGACTGGGGCGGGGCGCAGTGCGGCTTCTGCACTCCCGGCTTCATCATGACCGTCAAGCACCTGCTTGCAGTGGACCAGAATCCCCGGGAAGACGACATCCGCGCGGCCCTGAGCGGAAATCTGTGCCGGTGCACCGGCTACTCGCAGATGTACCAGGCGATTAAGGCCGCGATCCAGGCGGAGAAACAGGGGATGGAGAAAGCGGAGGCGAAGCCTTGAGGCGCGGCTTCCCGGCGCTCGCTTCGGCGTCCGCGGCCCACGTATCCAGGCCAGCAATCGTATGAGCGACTTTTCCATCATCGGCCGGCGCGTCGCCATGATTGACGCGGCGGAGAAAACCACCGGCGCGGGCAGGTATGCCGACGATCTGTCTCTGCCCGGCATGCTGATCGGCAAGATCCTGCATTCGCCGCTGCCGCACGCGCGGATCGCGCGCATCGATGCCTCAAAGGCCCTGGCTTTGGAGGGCGTGGTGGCGGTGGTCACCGGCAAGGATGCGCCGAACACTTACGGCATCCTGCCCATCGGTCATGACGAGACCGCGCTCGCCGTGGACAAAGTTCGCTATGTGGGCGACAACGTGGCCTGCGTGGCGGCCACCAGCGAAGCCATCGCCGAGCAGGCGTTGGAGCTGATTGAAGTTGAATACGAGCCTTTGCCCGCCTGGTTCGATCCGGAAGATTCCATGCGCGCCCAGCGCGACTTCATCCACGAGGGCCGGCCGCACAACATCGAAAAGGAATACCACCATGCCTTCAGGGACCCCGACAAAGGATTTGCGGAATCGGACTACATAGCCGAGGCCCGTTACATCGCCAACGAAGTTACGCACGCGGCCATGGAGCCGCATTGCACCCTGGCCGCCTTCGAGCCCGATGCGCAAACCGGCAAGCCCGGGCGGCTGACCGTGTGGTCTTCCACGCAGGTGCCCTACTATCTGCAACACAAGCTGTCGCTGGTGCTCGACATGCCGATGGCGCAGATCCGCGTCATCAAGCCGCTGGTCGGCGGCGGCTTTGGTGGTAAAAGCGAGGTCATTCCGCTGGAGATTATTGCCGCGGTGGCGGCCCGTGCCGCCCGGGCGCCGGTCAAGATCACGTACACCCGCGAAGAGGTTTTCTGGGCCCATCGTGGACGCCCACGCACCATCATTGATTTGAAAACAGGGGTGAAAAACGACGGCCGGCTGGTCGCGGTGCGCGCGCGCGTGGTGCAGGACGGTGGCGCCTACTGTTCGTACGGTCCCGTCACCATTCTTTACTCCGGGGCGCTGCTGGGCGCGCTGTACGACATTCCCAATGTCGCCTATGACGGCTACCGCGTGCTCACCAACAAGCCAGCTTGCGGCGCGATGCGGGGCCACGGCACGGTAAACGTGCGTTTTGCGTTCGAGTCGCAGCTCGACGAAATTTGCGCCCGCCTCCACCTCGATCCGCGCGAGGTACGCCGCCGCAACCTGCTGCAGCCGCCCTGCATTACCGTGAACGGACTGCGCGTGCAGAGCTATGGGCTGCCGGAGTGCATTGAGCAAGTGGCGGCGCGATCGCGTTGGCAGGAGCGCCGCGGCAAGCTGGGCCGGGGGCGCGGTCTGGGCATGGCCTGCAGCCATTATGTGAGCGGCGCGGCCAACTCCATTATCCGCTCCGACATGCCGCATTCCACCGTCAACATGAAGGTAGACCGCGACGGCGGCGTAGTGGTCTATACCGGCGCCTCGGAAATCGGCCAGGGTTCGGACACCATGACCGCGCAAATCGCCGCCGAAACCCTGGGCTGCGCGCTTTCGCGCGTGCGCGTAATCGCCGCCGACACCGATCTCACGCCCATTGATATCGGTTCTTATTCCAGCCGGGTGACGTTCATGGCCGGCAATGCCACCTTGCGCGCCGCTGCCGAAGTCCGCAAGCAGATCGCCCAGGCGGCCGCCCGCCGGATGAACTGTGCGCCGGAAGAACTGGTATTCAGCGGGGACAAGGTTTTAAAGCGTGGCTCCGCGCCGCCCCCTGCGAGTGACGGCCAACCAGGCGCGGCGGAAATCCTCGAAACCCGGGACGCGCCGCGCGGTCCTTCAGTGAGCGGCCACGTCGAAGGGCAGATCCTGCGGGGCTCGCTGCAGCAAAAGCGCAAGGAAGAAGCTCCCCGCGACTGGATGAGCTTCGAGGAGGCGGTGGTCGCCGCCATCGATTTCCATGGCGCTCTCACCGGCACCGGTTCGTACGCGCCGCCGCCGGAGGCGCGAGGCGGCAAGTTCAAGGGCTCGGGCGTCGGGCCTTCGCCCGCCTATTCCTACTCAGCGCAGGTCGCCGAGGTAAGCGTGGATGAAGAAACGGGCGAGGTCACCGTCCACAAAGTATGGGCGGCGCACGATTGTGGGCGCGCCCTGAATCCCGTAGCCGTCGAGGGGCAAATTATCGGCTCCGTGTGGATGGGTCTCGGCCAGGCTCTGGAAGAAGAGATGATCTGGAAAGATGGCATGCTGATGAATCCCGGCTTGCTGGAATACCGCAGCCCTTCCTCAGCCGAGTCTCCGGAAATCGAGCCGGTGATCGTCGAGAGCGTAGAT
>JAMXLI010000061.1 GCA_024281115.1 Terriglobales bacterium
TGTTGCGCGCTTGGCCGCGATTGGAGGCCGCTTCCCCAGCCGTGAGGCAGAGGATATAGGTTGCGACGCCGCGGCTGCTGTACAAGGCGAGCGTGCCGCCGAAGGCGCCGGCTTCATCGTCGGGATGGGCGGTGACGCAGAGCAGCCGAAGCATGAAGATATTCCGATTACGTCGGGCGGTTACGGATTCAGTTCGATGCGATCGGCATAAAGCGGGAGCAGATCCCGAATCGGCTGCGGCTCAGACGCCCACGGATGCTTCCAGGGCGAGCTCAACGTCGGACGCCTCTTCCGTCCCCGACAGCATGAACTCCAACACCTCTTGCGGGGAGGGGGCCATCCATACCGGCGCGAAAGACTGGCGATGCAGCGGCGAGGGACCGTACTTCCGCAGGTTCGCGATGTGACGGGGCGTGCTGTAGCCCTTGTTGGACGCCAGCCCGTAGGCGGGAAACACCGGGTCCCACTCGGCTACCATGCGGTCGCGCTCCACCTTGGCAATGATCGAGGCGGCGGCGATGGAGGCGGAGAGAGCGTCGCCATGGATGATCTTGGTTTGCGCGCATTCGAAGGGGATCCGGAGCGCATCAATCAGCAGGTGATCGGGCGCCGGCGCCAGTTGCGCTACCGCCTCGCACATGGCTTCCACCGAAGCGTGGTAGATGTTGATCTGGTCGATGCGGGCGGAATCCACGGCGGCAATGGCAAGGGCCAGGGCGTGCTCGCGAATGCGTTGGGCCAGGACCTCCCGGCGCTCCGGCTTCAGCAGCTTGGAATCACGCAGGCCGCGGATGCGATAGCTGGGATCCAGAATGACCGCCGCGGCCACCACCGGCCCGAACAAGGAGCCGCGGCCGACCTCATCCACGCCCGCCACCAGCCTGGCTCCCGCCGCCCAGGCCCTTTTCTCGAAGCGGGTGGTGCAGCGCAGGCGTTTGAGCAGACGCATCTTCAGCGCCGCTTTGGAGAGAGGGCCGGACTGGGTTCCGCGTTTAGGGGGCAAGGCTGGGCAGCATCATGTACGAGACGGCAGCGCGCTGGCAAGTGTGGAAAACGGAATAGCTCCGGTCGCGCCCGAGTTGGCAAATTTGGAGCTCGAGGTAAGAACCAGTGGGGACGAGGTTAACGGGAAGGGAAGGACGGGGAGAGACAGGCGTCCCTCCCCGTCGGAACCTATTCGTTTTCGCGCAGGCGAGCGGCTTTTCCGCGCAGAGCGCGCAGGTAATAAAGCTTGGCGCGGCGCACGCGCGACGAGCGCAGCACGTCGATTTTGTCGATCACGCGCGAGTGCAGCGGGAAAATGCGCTCCACCCCGTGGCCGAAGCTGATCTTGCGCACGGTGAAGCTGGCCTGCGGCCCGCGGGTGCGCGAAATGACCACGCCTTCAAAGGCCTGCAGCCGTTCCTTGTCGCCTTCCTTGATGCGCACGTGGACCCGCACCGTATCTCCGGCGGTGAACTGCGGCAAGTCCGAGCGCCGCGCTTTCGACAGCAGTTTTTCAATTACGAGGTTCGACATGAGCCTTCCTTCCTAAGACAAACCTTTATTTTAACTTAAATGTTTTTGCCCGCAATGCGGGCGATCAGATCACGGTCTTCGTCGCTCAGTTCGTTCACGGCCAGCAGGTCGGGGCGGTTGCGCAAGGTCTTCTCCAGGGCCGCGCGACGGCGCCAGCGCCGGATCTGCTCGTGGTCCCCCGAAACCAGCACATCGGGCACGCTGATGCCGCGAAACTCCGCCGGCCGGGTGTAGTGCGGATAATCCAGCAGTCCGCCCGAGCCGCAGGTGGAAGCAGGCAAGCGCGGGTCCGGGGCCGCTGCGTCGGTACGACCTGCGGTAAAGGATTCCTGGCGGGCCGAGGCCTCGTTCCCCAGAACTCCCGGCAGAAGGCGGGCCACCACGTCCACGAGAATGGCGGCCGCCAACTCGCCCCCGCTGAGGATGTAATCGCCCACCGAGATTTCGCGGTCGGCAAGGTGCTCGGCGACGCGCTCATCCACGCCTTCGTAGCGCCCGCAGATCAGCACGATTTGCTGCAGTTGGCTGAGTTCAGCAGCTACGCTCTGCCGGCAGCGCTGCCCCTGGGCCGACAGCAACACCACAGATGCGGCCGAGTGGCCCGAGAGACGCTCCTGGCGCGCCGCAATCGCGAGCGACTCCACACACTCGAACAGAGGCTCCGGCTTCAGCACCATGCCTTCGCCGCCACCAAAGGGGCGATCATCCACGGTGCGATGGCGATCGCGCGCAAAAGCGCGCAAGTCGTGCACCTGAACCCGCAGCAGGCCCGACTCCCGGGCGCGGCGCAGGATGCCGTGATCGAGCGGCCCGCGAAAAAACTCCGGGAAGATGGTGATGATGTCGAAATTCAAGCTTTATCCTGCAGCGGCCGCGCCCCATTGCCTGTCGCTAGGAACGGTTGCGATCAGGGCGATGCTGGTCGCGCTTTTCCTCGTCGGAGAGCGGGGCATCGAGCGCCAGCATTCCCTCGGGCAGACGCATGTCCAGACGCTTGCCCTGCAGGTCCACCGCGACCACGTACTCAGCGGCGAAGGGGACCAGGTGCTCGGCGCGCGGCCCGCGCACTACCAGGAGCGGCGCTTCCCCCGAGCCAAACTGCACGTCGGCGACAATTCCGAAGGACCGCGGGATGGCCGGGGAATGGTCCCAGGCCTCGCAGCCCACCAGGTCGCTTACGTAGAAAGCGCCGGGGTCGAGCTGGATGCGCTGGGCGCGGGGCACCTGCAGCTCGCAGCCCACCAGTTCTTCCGCTTGCCCGATGCTGTCCACGCCGGCGAACTTGAACACCATCCGGCCCTGGTGGGGCCAGAATTCTTCCAGGCGCAGCTCGCGGCGGCTCCCATTTTCCGCCAAGGCGAAAAGCTTGCGGCGGTCCGCGAAGCGCTCTGGGAAATCGGTGTGAAGTTCGGCCGCCACCTCGCCGCGGCGGCCCTGCGCCTTGATGACGCGGGCGAGGGTGATGAAGTCGTCCGCTATTCCAGGATCTCCAACGTGAACCGCTTGTGCAGCTTCATGCCCGCGGCGCCCAAAATGGTGCGAATGGAGCGCGCCGTGCGGCCCTGCTTGCCGATCACCTTCCCCAGGTCGTTGGGCGATACCCGGAGTTCCAGCACGACGGTTTGTTCTCCATCCACAGCCTGGACGCTGACGTGATCAGGTTCATCCACCAGCGCCCGGGCAATCTGCTCGACGAGTGCGCGCATATCCCCAGCAATTTCCGATGCCATGTCGGTTGCCGACTCCGGATCGTGGGGGAGGGCCTGGGTTCAGGACGTCAGGCGGCAGGTTGCGTGCTCGCCCCGGCGGGCTTGCTCAGCAACTTCCCAACCCTGTCGGACAGCTTAGCGCCTTTGGAAACCCAATGCTCAATACGCTCGCGCTTCAGATCCACGCTGGCGGGATTGGTGCGTGGGTTATAGGTGCCCACGACCTCCAGCGCTCTGCCGTTGCGAGCGCGTTCTTTCTCAATGACAACAACCCGGTAATAGGGCTGCTTGCGCGCGCCGGTGCGCGCCAAACGGATCATCAACACAACCGATTCCTTTCTTACGCAGACCAGGAGGTTTGAAGAAACCATTATTATCCCGTAGCTTACCGGGATTTTGCAACTCTGGTCGCCGGCGCGCAACAGCTCTGTCCGGTCGTTACCCCACAGACCTTGGCGGAGAAGCTATCGCGAGCGACAGCACCCTGTCAAAGTAAAAGTCGGTCTGTTCGGTTTTCAGAACACGCCGTATCCGATACCGCAGAAGGGCGAAACGTCCCTGGCCGCGCTTAAGACAACTTCTTCATACCGCCGATAATTGCCGCAAAACCTCAGCGGGCTCAGGGCGCACCGTGTAGTCGGGATCGGCGCTGGCGAACGCGATGCGGCCATTCCGGCGGAGGATAAATGTAGCCGGAAGCGGCAGTTCCCAACTCGGGTCGCCGTTGAGCAGCGGCAGGTTGGTGAAGCTGGCGGCATAGATTGCCTGCTGCTCCGCCGGAACTTTGTAGACCAGGCCAAATTGCCGCGCCACGTGGTTCCCCGCGTCGCTCAGTAATGGGAATCGCAGCTTGTGCTGGTCGCGCATGAAGAATGACTGCTTCTGCGTCTGCGGGGAAATGGCAATCAAGGAGGCGCCGGCATGTTGAATATGCGGGGTGACGCGGTCCATGGCCTCAAGCTGGGCCACGCAAAAGGGACACCAGCGACCGCGAAAAAAGCAGACCACCAGACGGCCCCTGGCCAGCAAGCTGGAGGATGAGACCGGGTTGCCGTCCTGGTCAGGCAACTCGAATGAGGGCGCCTCCGCGCCGACGGGAAGAACGCCGCCCAAAATTCCGGACGCGGCCAGCTGTTCCACGGTGCGGCGGTTGACCGCCTGGGTCGCGAGGGGAACGTACTGCGCGGCCAGAGTCTTGCGCGACTCCAGTTCCAGCGCCAGGGTTGACGCCGGTTGGGCCGCTTCGGATTCTTCAAGGCCGCGCCACTTCATAGGCCATCCCCGGCAAGTGGGTGAGTCTGACATTGCCAGGCACGCCACTTCGCCTGCATCCAGCGACGCAGGGCGACTCCCATGTTCTCACACCCTGGCGGTCAGCGTTTGGCAGCGAAAACGCTGAAGGGAGATCCGGCGGGAACCACCGCAACCGATTGCGTCATCTCGCTCAGTCCCTCGGAGCAGAACCGCAACAGGTAGTCGGCGGGATTTTCGGCAGAGAACTCAAAATCGTAGGTCTCGCCCACGCTGATGGTCTGCATGGCGTCGCGGGAAGTTGCCTGCTGCGGGGGCAGGTCGGCGCCGTCCTTGGCGACCGCCCGCCACTTGACCGGCTTACCATCGGCGAGCAGGGAGATGTTGATGTGGGCGTCGTTGGGCGTGATATTCACGAACCGGAGGCGGTATTTCCGACCGCTCAGCAGGACCAGCAGCCCGGGTTGCGGGCTGCCGTTGAGCAGCAGCGGGTCCTTCATCTCGTTCACGCCGCCGCGCCCCAGCACGAAAACCTTGTCCGTCGCCGGATCATAGGTCTTTCCCGGCTCCAGCACCAGTAACGCTCCATAAAGGCCGCTGGTGAGCTGGGAGGTGTCGCGCCAGCGAGTGTGATAGATGAAGGTCCCCGCGCGCGGCGGGGTGAGGTACGCAGTGAAGGATCCGCCGGCGGGAATGTAAGGGGTGGTGTGCTGCCCCGTGCCGCTCCATCCCGGAACCCCGTCGTAATAACTCTCAATCTCGATGCCGTGCCAGTGGATGGCAGTGGGCTCATTGATCTCGTTATGGATGGTGATCGCGGTCCTTTCGCCGCGAGTAATTACCAGCGGCGGGCCCGCCGCCTCCGGTTCTTTACTCACGCCCTGCAGGTAAAAGCCCGGGCCTGCCGGCGTGTAGCCGCGCGGCTTACGTTCCCGCACATAGAGATCGCGCTGGGCGACGGCGGAGGTGGTAGTGGCCGGAACCAGGTGGGGCTTGGGATCGGTCACTTTGATGCCCAGGACCAGGGCTCCCATGCCCATCCCCATCGGATCCTCGTCGTGAACCGAAGCCATCGTGGGCGGCGGGCCGTCCGGCCCCCACAGCCAGGGCGCCATCGGGGTTTTCATCATGTGGTCGAGAATGTGGCAGTGGAAGATCCAGCTTCCGGCGCGCTCCGGCACCCACGTCATATCGAAGCTGTGCGCGGGAGGCACCAGTTCGGTCACCGCCATGCGCCGCTCCGCCTCGCTGTAGCGGTGCTCGCTTTCGCCGTCCCCGACCCCGTCAATACGGAAGTAGAACCCGTGCAAGTGCATGGGATGTTCGATGGGGCTGCCATTCACGATCCGCCAGTGCTCGGCGCTGCCCAGTTGCGCCTGCAGGCGCTCTGTATAGGGCCAGGAACGTCCGTTGACCGCAAGTATTCCCTCAAATTTCGAGGTGTAAAGATTCCGGTCCCAGAGCTGAACCACGAACACCCGGTCGGCCACGGTGGTTCCGGGGGGATCCACGATCAAAGCGCCGGACATGATCCCGAGAGGTACCGGGGCTTTTTCAGTCGAGGCCCAGTAGACATACGAACCCGGCTCGCCGGCGGCGAAGTGGAATTCCCGGGTGGCGCCGGGCGCGAGTTCAACGACATCGTCCGCTTTTCCCGGATGCTGATGCAATCCGTGGATATACGCTTTTTCGGACAGCAGATTGTGAACCGATGCGCGGATCTCGGTGCCCTGCGGAACCCGAATGAGCGGCGCGGGCGCCTGGGGCGCGCGCCCCTCTTCACCGATAGTGTCCGCTTCTATGGTCCGGCTATCCGGCCCGTAAGGGCGCCAGAGAGCGCGTCGGAGCTCAAGATGCAGGGTCAGTACGCCATTCTCCAGGCGTCCGGCCGACGTGCGATTCTGGTTTTCCATGACGGAGGGTTGGGCGGGGGACACATCGGCGAAGCAAATCGTGGCGCACAAACACACGCCGCAACACCAAAGAAGCGCAGCACGGACAGGGAGCATGGAGCCTCCGAACTAGAATTGTTCCAATGAGGAGCGGGAGCGCGGCCATCGGTCTATACGCCGGGCGGCGCATGGGACGTATGGCCGCAGTTATGTTGGTGCCGCTTGAATTTGCTGTCAAGCGGAAATTAAGGGCGGACCACGCCCACACGGCAGAATCCCGGCGATCTGGCGGGAATAGCCTGAGCTCCCGCAGGCTCACGCCCCCATTGAAACGGGGCCACGGTGCCATGAAATCAGGTTACATGCCCGGCAGTTTCATGCCCGCCAACCGCCGGGCGAAGCTGGCCTTCCCCATCTGCTTGAACATCTTGCGCATCTGCGAGTACTGGCGCAGCAGGTGATTGACTTCCTGCACGGTGGTGCCTGAGCCGCGCGCGATGCGCTTGCGCCGGCTGCCATTGATGGCCTCGTGGTGCTCGCGCTCGTAGGCGGTCATGGAATTGATAATGGCTTCCACGCGCGTAATTTCTTTCTCGTCCACCTTGTCGGCCGCGTTCTGCAGGTTGGCGAAGGGGCCGACACGGGGCAGCATGCCGATCAGGCTCTGCAGCGAGCCCATCTTCTTCACCTGCCGCAACTGGTCGCGAAAATCCTCCAGCGAGAAGCCGTCGCCGGTCAGAGCTTTCTTGGCGAACTGCTCGGCTTTTTTCTTGTCAACGTTCTCCTCGGCGCGCTCAATGAGCGACAGGATGTCGCCCATGCCCAGGATGCGGCTGACAATACGGTCCGGGTGAAAGGGCTCGAGGGCGTCGTATTTTTCGCCCACGCCGATGAACTTGATGGGCTGGCCGGTGACGTGCCGGATGGACAGCGCGGCGCCGCCCCGGGCGTCGCCATCCATCTTGGTCAGCACCACGCCGGTGAGCGACAGCTTCTTGTGAAATTCGTCGGCGGACTTTACCGCGTCCTGGCCGGTCATGGCGTCGGCCACGAACAGGATCTCGGGCGGGTTCAGCAGCCGCTTCAGCAACTGCATCTCGTCCATCAGTTGTTCGTCAATGTGCAGGCGGCCGGCCGTATCCACGACGAGGACATCGCTGCCCGTATTGATGGCTTCGCGACGGGCCTCCCGGGCCAGGCGCTCGACCGTGGCGGTATCGGCCGCGGCGACCTCTCCCTCGTAGAGGTTGGCCTTCACCGCCTGCGCCACCACTTTCAGCTGCTCGCGCGCCGCCGGACGGTAAACGTCCACGCTGACCAGCATGGGCCGGTGGCCGCCCTTCTTCAGCCAGTGGGCCAGCTTGCCCGAGGTGGTGGTCTTACCCGATCCCTGAAGGCCCGCCATCAGCACAACGGTAGGCGGCTGCGAGGCGAACTTCAGCTTGGCCGTGTCCCGCCCCAACAGCTCCACCAGTTCGTCGCGCACAACCTTGATGACCTGCTCGGCCGGGGAGAGCGCGGTCATCACCTCCTGGCCGAGCGCCTTCTCCCGGATGTGGTCGAGCAACTCCTTGACCACCTTGAAGTTGACATCGGCCTCAAGCAGCGCCAGGCGCAGCTCGCGCAACGCCTCGGAGATGTTCTCCTCGGTTAATTTGCCTTGCCCGCGCAGGTTCTTAAACGCGCGCTGCAGTTTTTCGGAAAGATTCTCAAACATAAGAGCAGGCCTATTTTAACAGCCGACGCAGGCGCGGCCGGAGTTGGTCGCCTTTGCTGGGGGCAGCGGCGATGGAAGTGTCGTCACGCAAAATCCGGACGGGGCAGCGTGGCTTCAAAGCCTGCTCGCAGCGAAAACCTCGTGCGCCGCGACCACGGTGTTGCAATGGATGGTAACTGTGTCCTCGAGCTTACGGGCGTAGCCTCCGGCAAATGTCACCATGACTGGAATGTTGCGCGCCCGGGCCACGCGGAACACCAGCTCGTCGCGGCGCTTCAAACCCTCCAGGGTGAGCGCCAGGCCCCCGAGCTGGTCTTCTTTGTACGGATCAGCGCCGGCGATGTAGCACAGCAGGTCGGGAGCAAAGGAGCGCAGCCCGGAACTAAGCGCGTTGTCGAGCCAGCCCAGGTAGTCGTCGTCGGTGGTGGCGTCGGGCAGGTTAACGTCAATCGAAGAGGGCGGCTTCCAGCTCGGGTAATTGTTTTCCTGGTGCAGCGAAATGGTGAAGACGCTGGCATCCGGGGGTGGGGCGAGTTCGTCGGCGTGCATGCCGAACATGGCGCCGGACCACGAGGGCAGCCGTCCGGGATTGGCGCGGTGGCCGCCGAAAATGGCGGCCGTGCCGTTGCCCTGGTGCACGTCGCAATCGACCGTCATGGCGCGCGCAATCTGCTGGTCTTTTTGCAGGCGGCGGATGGCCACGGCCACGTCGTGGATCATGCAGAACCCCTCGCCATGGCCGGGAAACGCGTGATGAAATCCGCCGCCCAGGTTGAAGGCGCACCCCTCGGCGACCGCACGCTGGGCAGCGAGGATCGACCCCCCGGCGGCCAGCCAGAAGGCGCGCACCAGTTCGGGCGAGTACGGCACTTCCATCTGCAATTGCTCGCTCGCGCTCAAGGTGCCGGTTTTTAGTTTGTGCACGTAGTCGCGCGTGTGCACCAGGAGAATGTCGTCGTCGGAAGCGGGCGCGGGCGCAAGAAAATCTTCCGGGCTGGCGATGCCCTCCGCCAGCAGGCGTTCATGGACCAGCCGGTACTTCTCCGCGGGGAAAACGTGTTCCCCGATGGGCAGAAAATAACCCGGACTGTAAACCAGCTTGAAGGGCAGCATGCGGCAAGGGCCGGGGCCAAACGCGCTAGATTAGCACTCGCGCAGGGCCGTCGCTTCCGGGGGGTCAAGGCGGAGCTGCACCCTCTGAAGGAGACCTGGCGGCCAGAGTTATTTCTTCTTTTCCGCTACCGGCGCGACCAGATTGCGCCGCACGGGAACAATCGCGCCTTTAGAGGGATCGGCGGTGGCTGCCGTGGCGCGCGCCAGCACTTCCTGCTGAATGTAGGTCACAAAATCCTGGATCTGGCGCTGCATCTCCTCCATGCGTTCGCGCATTTGCAGGATGATGGCCATGCCGGAGATGTTGACGCCCAAATCGCGCGCCAGCGACAGGATGAATTCCAGCCGCTCCAGGTCCTCATCGGTATACATCCGCGTATTGCCTTCAGTGCGGGAAGGCTTCAGCAAGCCTTCGCGCTCGTACAGGCGCAGGGTCTGCGGATGGATGCCGTACATCTCGGCGACGGCCGAGATCATGTACGCACCTTTGGACTTACGTTTCGTCATCCGAGACCATCATCGCACTGGCCAGCTGCAAAAGAAAAGAGACGCGGCG
>JAMXLI010000062.1 GCA_024281115.1 Terriglobales bacterium
GGCGCCCTCGAACATGACCGATTGCCCGGCCGCCAGCGCCTGGTTCAGCAGCGCCGCGGTATCGCAAACGAAGGGCGCAACTTGCTCGGCGGCGCGCGCGTACTCGTCGTAGATTTTGTCGGCATCCAAGGGGTCGGAATTGAACAGCGCGTGGGCGATCATGTTTTTTTCGCGGCACGCGTTGGCAATGTGCGTCTTGAGCAGCACGGGATCGAGCAGGTCGGCCACCCGCAGGCCCCGGCGTCCCATCTTGTCTTCGTAAGTGGGACCGATTCCACGCGAGGTGGTGCCGATCTTCACGCGGCCCGGCGCATTTTCAGCGGCCAGTTCGATCAGCCGGTGGTAAGGCATGATCACGTGCGCCCGGTTGCTGACGTAAAGGTTGGGTTCGCCCTCCCGGGAGCCCGGCCCTGCGATGTGCAGCCCGCCTTCCCGCAGGGTGGCGACTTCCCTCAAAAACGCAATGGGATCGAGCACCACGCCGTTGCCGATCACGGCGCGGCAGCGGGGACGCAGGACGCCGCACGGCACCAGCTGCAGGATAAACTTCTTGCCCTGGATGACGACGGTGTGTCCGGCGTTGTGGCCGCCGGCGTAGCGGGCCACCACGTCGAAGTTCTCGGAGAGAACGTCAACGATCTTGCCTTTGCCTTCGTCGCCCCATTGGGCGCCCACTACCACTGCCGTCTTGCTCTTGTTCAAGCTCTGCTCCCGAGGAGATTGTCCGGTTTTCGCGTTCCGTGGACCTTACGGTCGCTTTTCGCCGGGCGCCCGCGCCGCGCTCGATCTGCGGCCTGGCCTGGAATAACAGGGATGCGGTGCAACAGGGTGTGTACGCTTCATGATACCGTGCGCCGGAAAGCCGGGCAATCCGGGCGCTTTCGCCTGCCTGAGCGTCCTCCGGCTCCGCGCCACCCGACTGGCAAACACCCTGTAAACTGATTTTGTGCCCGAGCTCCCCGAAGTAGAAACCATCGCGCGCGGACTGGCCACGCGCGTGACCGGCGACGTGATCGAATCGGTGTGGCTCGGTTCCAAGCCGGAGCCGCTCAAGTCCTCGCCGGAGCAGATTGTGCGCGCGCTCGAGGGGGCGCGAATCGCCGCGGTGCAGCGCATGGGCAAACACATCGTTTTCCGCCTGGAAGCGCCCCAGGCGGGTCCGCAAAGCGCGAGAACCCATGCGCACTGGACAGTCCACCTGGGAATGACCGGCTCGCTGCGCGTCTGCGATCCGGCCGTCGCCCTGGCGCCGCACACCCACGCTGTTTTGAAACTTTGTTCCGGACGTGAGCTGCGCTTCGTGGACCCGCGGCGCTTTGGCCGCCTCAGCGTGCATCGCGACGGTTTTCAGGCGACCGGGGTGGAGCCGCTCGACATCAGCTTCGAGCGGTTTGCCGGCTTGTTTCGCGGGCGCAAAACGCCCATTAAGAGCGCATTGCTGAACCAGAAGCTGCTGCGCGGAGTCGGCAATATTTACGCCGACGAAGCGCTGGCGCGCGCCCGCATTCGCCCCCGGCATCGCGCGGCGACGCTGACGTACCCGGAGTTGCGCCGGCTTTACGCCGCCCTGCAGAAGGTCCTCACGCTCGCCATCGCCGCCGGCGGCTCCTCGATTTCCGATTACGTGGACGCCGACGGCGAACCCGGATTCTTCCAGATCCAGCACAGAGTCTACGGCCGCGAAGGCAAGCCGTGCCGGAGGTGCGGTTCGGCCATCAAGCGCGTGGTAATCGCCGGGCGGAGCAGCCATTATTGCCCGCGTTGTCAGAAGTGAACCGCCTGCCCGCGGGCTGAACGCGTGCCCGCGACTCCGCAACCGCAAATTCGCGCGGTCATTTACATTAGAAGCATGAGTGCATACGCCATCGGCGTTGATCTGGGCGGGACGAACCTGCGCATTGCCGCGGTGGACGAGCAAGGCCACCTGCTGGAGAAAGCCACGTTGGGCACCAAGGTGGCGCGCGGGCGGGACTACGTGATTGATCAGATGACCGACTCGATCCGGCGCATGGCCGCCAAAGTTGGGGGGCAGGGAAGGCTCGCCGGTATCGGCATCGGTGTACCCGGCATCATTGACATGGAAACCGGCATGCTGCGCGAGTCGCCCAACCTGCCGGGCTAGTCCGATTACCCGGTTCGCGTCGAGATCGAACGCCGGCTGAAGACTACGGTGATCCTGGAGAATGATGCCAATGCCGCGGCCCTGGGCGAGAAGTGGCTGGGAGCCGCCCGCGACCTTGACGACATGTGCATGCTCACCTTGGGCACCGGGGTGGGAGGCGGGCTGGTGCTGGGCGGCCGCATCTTCCATGGCATGACCGGCATGGCCGCAGAATTCGGCCACTTCACCGTCTATCCCGATGGCCATCCTTGCAACTGCGGGAATCGGGGGTGCGTCGAGCAGTATGCTTCGGCGACCGCGATCGTGCGCATGGCGCGCGAGGAGATCGCGGGCGGGTCCGCTACCCAACTGGCGCGCGCTGCCGAGTCCGACCCGGAGTTTAGCGCCAAGATCATCTACAACCTCGCCATTCAGGGCGATGAACCGGCGCGCGACATCTTTCGCCGCGTGGGCGAAGCGCTGGGCATCGTCCTGGCCGATATCATCAACGGCCTGAACCTTCCCATGTACGTGATTGGCGGCGGCGTTTCCAGTGCCTGGGAGGCATTTGCGCCCGCCATTTTTTCCACTCTGCCGCGCCGCTCCATGGTTTATGCCGCCACCGCGCCGCCGGAGAGAACGCAAGCAGCCGCCGGGGCTGCGGGCGAAGTGCAGCCCCGAACCGCTGCGCGCAGGACCATCGTGACCCGTGCGCTGATGGGCAGCGATGCCGGGTTGTATGGCGCCGCCAGGCTGCCGCTGCTGGCCTAGACGCGCGATCCGGACCCCGCGGCTAGCGCGTGGGGACCGCCGCGATTTTGCGGAATGCGGACAAAAACATCTGGTTCTGAGCCGGCGTCCCAATCGTCACACGCATCGCCTGGGGCGCGCCCCACGCGGTAAGCGGACGCACGATGATTCCCTCCGCCTGCAACCGCTGGGCCACCTCTTCCGCGCTCTGCCCCAACTCCACGAAAATAAAGTTAGCCCAGGTGGGCGCCACTCGCAGCCCCATTTCGCTCAGCGCTTTCACCAGCAGGCTCGCTCCCAGCAGGTTGTTTTCGACCGCGGCGCCGATGTGCTGGGTATCGTCCAGAGCGGCGATGGCAGCCGCTTGCGATACGCTGGTCACCGAAAAAGTGATGCGCACGCGGGCCAGAATTTCCACCAGCCGGGGATCGCCCAGCGCATAACCGACGCGCAACCCCGCCAGTCCGTGCGCCTTGGAAAAGGTGCGCAGCACCATCAGGTTGTGCCGCCCCTGCTTCACGTATTGCAGTGAGTTCGGATATTCCACGCCCCTTTCCCGGGCGAAGGCAGCCGCAAAATCGCAGTAGGCTTCGTCCAGCACCACCAGGACGTGATCCGGCACCCGCTCCAGGAAGCGCTCCAGCGCCGCGGAATCGAACATGGTTCCCGTGGGGTTATTGGGGTTGGCCAGGTAGACGATCCGAGTGTTGCCGTCGATGTGAGCGGCAATTGCCTCCAGGTCAAAGCCGCGCTCGGCTAAGGGCACTTCGATGAAATCGCCCCCGGCCGCCCGGGTGGCAATGCGATAAATGATGAACGAGAGGCGGCAGGTGATGGCGTTCAGCCCAGTCGTCAGCAGGGTGCGGGCGAGCGTGTCGAGCAGCGCGGTCGAGCCGTTTCCGATGCACACATGCTCGGGGCCAACGCCGTGATGCTCGGCGAGCTTCAGCCGCAGCTCGGAAATATCATTGTCGGGATAGTAGTTGATCTGGCCGGCAGCCTCCAGCGCCGCCGCCAGGGCGCGCGGCGACGGCCCGAAAGGGTTCTCGTTCGACGCCATCTTGATGCTGGGCACGCCGCTCTCCCGTTCCGCCTGCCGCCGCGGTTTCCCCGGAGTATAACCGGGCAGCTTGCGCAAATACTCCGGGATGCGATCGCTAAGGACGCTCATCGTGCGAACGGTTGGATGCAGGTTTCCGCCGAGGTTGGTCCGCAGTGTTGGACGCTCCGGGCTGGCCTGCCCGCCGCAGCTTTTCCACCTCGCGCGGCCGCAACGCGCGGTATCGGCCCGGCTCCAGATCGAGTTCCAGCGGCCCATAGCGCACGCGCCTGATTTTCTCCACGTCGTGGCCCACTTCCTTGAACATGCGGCGGATCTGCCGGTTGCGCCCCTCGATCAGCGTCACCTCATACCAGGGATTGGGGGCATCGCGCAGCAGGTGGATCCGGGCAGGCGCGGTCTTCACGGGCCTCGCCCCTTTCTCCCGCAACACCACTCCGTCGCGCAGCGCTGCAATGGCGTGTGCGGCGGGCTTCCCGCTCACCTTGACGTGGTAGGTCTTGGGTACGTGGGAAGCGGCGCGCGTAAGCCGGTGGGCAAGCGAACCATCGTTGGTCAACAGCAACAGGCCCTCGCTGGCATAGTCGAGTCGCCCCACGGGATATACGCGCGTGTGCACGCCTTGCAGTAGGTCCAGGACCGTGGGTCGGCCCTCCGGGTCGGAAAGCGTGGTTACGTAGCCCCGGGGCTTGTTCATCACGAAGTAGGCATGCCGCTCCGGACCGCGCAGCAGCTTGCCGGCTACGCGGATATGGTCCACCTCCGGGTCAGCCTTGCTTCCTAATTCAGTTACGGTCTTGCCATTCACCGCAACCTGGCCGGAGGTGATGAGAGCTTCGGCTTTGCGCCGTGACGCGATCCCCGCCGCGGCAATAATTTTGTGCAGTCGCTCGAGCATGGTTTGGCAAGCTGCGGAGGGGCAGTCTGCAAGTCCAGTCTAATCGGTATTCTCGAAGTGGGCACAGCTCAGCGGAAGCCGGAACCTGGGCGAAGCCCTGTGGAGGTTAACTCCTTAACACCGGCATCAAGGCGAAAAAGCCCAGCATCACGTAGTAAGCAACTCCTGCCACAGGGTCGCGTGTTGCCAGGTAGTCGCGCAAAGGAATGCCGCGTAATACGGGAACCAGCGCGAACTCCGCCAGCAGTATCAGCGCAAGAGCCAGGAGTCCCATTTGCAGGCGATCGCGTCCACGGCTAACCGCGAATCGGCGCACCGTCCAGCGCGCCGCCCCTACCGTAATCGCGAACATTATGGGCATTTCCAGCAGCTCGGCGTACCGCTCACCGAGCCGGGGAACCACCCATAAAATACGAATGGGGCCGAGTATGAATCCCGCGCCAAACACCAGCGCGAAATAGCTCAGCCCAGCCTTTGCAGTCCGCATTCTCGGCACAGGGGCGCCGCCGGGGCTTCGCCCGGACTTCTGCGACGGCAGGCTCTGCTTAGCTCACTTCCGAATGGTCCGGCACGGGTTCGGAAGCCGCCGCCTCGGGCCCGGTTTCGGCCGGCGCTTCTTCCTCGGCCACCTCGGGAACGCCGGTCGCGTCGGCCACGCCGCCTAAGTCTTCCTGCACAAGGGAGCCGCCGGCGAGCTTTTCAAACTCCTCCATGCTGGGCAGTTCTCCCAGTTCGCTCAGCCCGAAGCGCAGCAGGAACTCCTTCGTGGTCTTGTAAAGAATGGGCCGTCCAATCACCTGCTTGCGCCCGGCGGTGGTGATGAGCCGGCGGTCCAGAAGCGTGGCGATCACGCCGCTGGAATCGACGCCGCGAATCTCGCTGATTTCCGGCACGGTGATGGGCTGCTTGTAAGCGATCACTGCCAGCGTTTCCAATGCCTGCAACGACAGCCGCACCGGCGGCTTCAGGCTCTTGGCGAACGCGCGCACCAGGTCATGATGTTCGGGCTTGGTGGCCATGCGATACCCGCCGGCGATCTGGCGGATTTCCATTGCCCGCTGCGGGCCGGCGTATTCCGCCACGAGTTCCTCGAGAGCCGCACGTACCCGAGCTTTCGCTTGAGTATCGTTGACGGATTCGGCGGATTCCGCCGCCACGTCGTCCTTCAGCAGCCCGGCAATGTGTTCCAGGCTGACTGGTTCCTGGGCCGCGTAGATGATGGCTTCAATTCGGGGTTTTAGGCTCATAAGAAAATCGTTGCTTGTAACTTCCTCCCGCCAGGCGCTGCCCCTTGGACCGGCCCTAGCGCCAGTCGTCGCGGATAGCCACTTGCTCCTGCATCACCCGGTCGAATTCCGAGTGCTTGCGCACCAGGATGTCGCCAAACACCCGGTCCTGCTTGAGCTGGATGGCCTGCAGCCGGACCAGTTCCAGCAATGCCAGGAACATGCAGATCAGCGCCGGCCGCGTGTGCAGCGTGCGCAGCAAATGTTTCAGCCGAAGCGGGCGCTCCTCCACCGCCAGGCGCCGGTGCAGAAACTCGATCATCTGCGACACCGTGACCTGCTCCTCCTGCACATCGAGCACGGGACGGGCGCGGGCGCGCTCCAGGATAAGCTGGAACGTCCTGACCAGGTCAATGACGTCGGCCGCAAGCTCCGGCTCCGAGCCTTCGTCGTTCACGAATTCCTTTAACGCCGGGTTCGACAGCATGGCGTCTTCAATCTGCTGCTTTTGAAACAGCATCTGCGCCGCGCTCTTGTATTTTTCGTGCTCCAGCAGCCGGTTCACCAGCTCGGTGCGCGGGTCGTCCTGCGCGTCGGCAGGGGCGTCGGGATCGCGCGGCAGCAGCATCTTCGACTTGATGTGGATGAGCACCGCGGTCATGTAAATGAACTCGGCGGCGAGATTTACATCCAGCTCGCGCATCTTTTCCACGTAGGCCAGGTACTGCGCCGTGATGCGGGCGATGGGAATGTCGTAGATGTCAATGTCCTGCTTGCGGATAAGGTCGAGCAGCAGGTCCAGCGGCCCGTCGTACACCTGCCCGACGGTCACCGCGAAGGGGAAATCGCTCTGCTTGCTGGCGGGGGCGGCGGGTTGGGGCGAATCGGGCATGGCAATCGCTCTCGTTGGCCCGGCTACTGGCCGGCGGCATCGCGCGCCGGCGCCTCCCAGGCCAGCGACATGTGCATGGCCTGGCGAACGTCGCGCAGGGTGGCCTCCGCGTGGGTGCGAGCTTTCTGGGATCCGGCCTCCAGAATATCCCAAGCCAGCTTGGGATTGTTCTCGTATTTTCGGCGGCGCTCCTGGATGGGGGCGAGCACCTGCACCAGGGCATCCGCGGCCCACCCCTTGCACTCGATGCACCCGATGCCCGCGGTCTTGCAACCCTCCCAAACTTTCGCGATCGTGGCTTTGTCGCTAAAAATTTTGTGCAGGTCTCCCACGGGGCAGACCTCGGGATTCCCGGGATCGTGCCGCCGCACCCGCGCGGGGTCCGTGACCATGGTTTTCAGCTTCTGCCGAACCAGCGGCTCGGGATCGGTGAGCAGGATGGTGTTGCCATAGGACTTCGACATCTTGCGGCCATCGGTGCCGGGTAGTTTGGCCGCGGGGGTGAGCAGGGGCTTGGGCTCGGGGAAAATGTAGACACGCCGCCGGGCCGCCTCGTCGGCCTCGGGGCCGATGGCTTCCGCCGTGCGCGGATAGATCCCATTGAAGCGGCGCGCCACCTCGCGCGTGAGTTCCACGTGCGGCACCTGGTCTTCGCCCACCGGAACATAGTCTGCCTTGTAGATCAGGATGTCGGCAGACTGCAGCAAGGGGTAGCCCAGAAATCCATAGGTTCCCAGGTCCTTGTCCTTGATGTTCTCACGTTGCTCCTTGTAGGTGGGCACGCGCTCCAGCCATCCCAGGGGGGTGATCATCGAGAACAGCAGGTGCAATTCAGCGTGTTGCGGAACGTGCGACTGGATGAACAGGGTCGAGCGCTCCGGATCGAGTCCCGCCGCCAGCCAGTCCAGCATGACCTCCAGGGAATTCTGCTTCACCCGCGAAGTGTCGGAGTAATCGGTGGTCAGCGCGTGCCAATCGGCAATGAAGAAGAAGCAATCATAGCTGTCCTGCATGCCGACCCAGTTCTGCAACGCGCCCACGTAGTTGCCGAGGTGGAGCTTGCCGGTCGAGCGCATGCCGCTCAGGACGCGAGGCTTGGACGTTGCCGCGGGAGCGGAGGCCATCAAATGCTCATCAGCACAGCATTGAAGAGATTCAGGACCGGGGCCATGAGCGCGCTCAGCAGCCGCCCGCCGGCCACCACCAGCAGCAGCAGCCCGATCAGGCCCACGCGGTCATAAACCTGGCGCGCCGAATCGGAGAGCATGTGCCGCACCACGTGGCTGCCGTCGAGCGGCGGCACCGGAATGAGATTGAACACGCCCAGCAGCACGTTGATCTGCATGCCTTCATAGAGCAGGAGGCTCAGCGGCATGAGCACGGAATTGGTTTCGCTGAGATAGCCGCGCGACAGGTTCTGGACCACCGCATGTCCCTGCGCCGAGCTCACGGAAATCACCGCCATCACCACGACCGCGGCGCTGGCAGCGAGGAAATTGCTGACCGGGCCGGCCACTGAGGTGAGAATGTCGTCGCGCATGGGACGCCGGAAATTGCGCGGATCCACCGGGGTCGGCTTCGCCCAGCCGATCACCGGCAGGTGCGTGAGCATGGCGATCAGCGGCAGGATTACGGTGCCGAACGGATCAATGTGACGCAGGGGATTGAGGGAAACGCGCCCCAGCATCCTGGCCGTGGGGTCCCCACAGCGCCACGCTGTGAAGGCATGCGCCGACTCGTGCAGGCTGATCGCAAACAGAAATGCGATTACTTGAAATGCAATGAGCAGGTGCTGAAGCGTCATTCGGCTTGATTTTTCATGGTATCACGCGCAGTTGCGGCGGTTTGGCGGCAGGGACCGGCCCGGCGCAGCTCGGGGCCCTATTTTTCCGCTGTGCGTTGCAGCTCCTGGGGCGCGATGCTTTTCACCTTCACCGTCTTCGCCGGAATTCCCGCCACAATGTGGTAGGGCTCAACGTTCTTGGAAGCCACGCCCATGGATCCTACCAGTCCATGCTCGCCCACGCTGACGCCGCTGAGCACGACGGCATGATAGGTGACACGGGCGCGCGGCCCAATCTCAGTGCGGTGGTTGCTGACGATCATTCCGTCGTTCAGGTCGTGGGCGTGCGAGTAGACGTTGGCGTAGTCGGAAATTGAGGTGCCCTCGCGGATGACGATCTCGCCGCGGTCGTCGAGCAGCACGTACTTGTGAATGACGCAGTTGTCTTCCACCGTCAGGTTGTAGCCGAAGGAAACTTCCACCCCGTGGAAGATTTTGACGTTCGCGCCGCACTTCTTGAAAATGTGGCGCGCCAGCAGGGCGCGAACCCGGAACCCCAGCCAGTGGTTCAGGCCCACCGGCGACCGGTCAAACATCATCCAGAACCAGATCAGGGGCTTGCGCTCCGCGTATTTGACGGCGTCCACGTCGCCGTAATACTCCGGCTCGAGCGTCGCGTTGCGCGGATCAAAGGAATGCAGCAGAGCCTGCGTGGGCAGCGAGGTGCCGCGCGCCGCGCCTGCCTCCAGCGGCCGCCCCAGGTAGAGTTCGTGCAGGGTGTCGCGCACGACTTCGGAACGGTGCACGGGGTCGGGATTGGCGAACTCGCGGTCCAGGCGCTCAATCCACTGCAGAAACGCCTGCTCGGCGCCGGGTTGCGGCATCAGGTTGCGGTATTCGAATCGGGGCATTTGGATGCGCTCGCTCAGGCCCACCGACGGGCCTGCAAATCGCTCAAGATAGCATACAGATGACCGGCGCCTGCCCCCGGCTTCACCAGAAGGGCGACCGATGGGCGGCTGCCTTCACCCCGAACTTCTCCGGCCCAGCCCTTCCCCCCCATTACAAATTTGCGTCTGTACAGCGCGCCCTCTACTCCGCCATGATGTTCCGGCTGCCCGGCTCCGTCCCATGACCCAACTCGCGCGCAAGCTGCGTATTACCGATTACTTCAGCCTCGGCTGGGGCGCGATGATCGGCGTGGGCTGGCTGGTGGTGATGGACGACTGGCTGGCCCGCGGCGGTCCCCTGGGCGCCCTTCTCGGATTCGCGCTGGGTGGTGCGCTGCTTCTGCCGATCGGCTACGTGTATGGGCAACTGGTGGCGGCCATGCCCGATGCAGCCGGCGAAGTTGCCTACACCGCGCGCGCCTTCGCCAGCACCCGCGTCAGCTACGCCACCGGCTGGATGATGTTGCTGGCCTACTTCATCGTGTGCCCCTGGGAAGCGGTCGCCATCGGGAAGATTGCGGCTTTCATCTTCCCGGCGCTCGATCGCTATGCCTTATACCGCATGGGCGGCCGCCCCGTGTACCTGCCGCACCTGGCGTTCGGCCTCGCGCTGATCGTCGCTGTAGGCGCGCTGAATTACCGCGGCATCCGCTCCAGCGCCACGTTTCAGAACTGGATCACGTTCAGCGTCCTTGCCCTGTGCGCTCTCTTTGTGGGGCTAGGCGGCGCGCATGGCTCACGGGCGAACTTCCCGCCCCTCTTCAGCCACTCGCCTTTCCTCTCGGTCCTGCTGGTTCTGCAAATCGTGCCTTACTTCATGACCGGCTTCGAAGCGGTGGGCAAAGCGTCGGAAGAAGCGATGCAGGAATTCCGCGCGCGCGACTTTCTGCGTGCCATGTGGGCGGCGATCCTGGTAGGGATTCTCTTCTACACGGCGATGGTAGCGGCCGTGGCCTATGCCGCGCCCTGGCGGTCGCTGATTGGAGAAAGTTTTGTGACGGCCGTGGCTTTTGAGCGCGCGGTGGGCGCGCGCTGGATCGTCAATTTCATCCTGGGCGTGGCGCTGCTGGCGCTGCTCAAGTGCTTCAATGCCAATTTCGTGGCGGCCACGAGGCTGCTTTTTGCCCTGGGACGCCGCAGCCTTATCGCGCCGGGCACCGGCGCCATTCACGCGGTGAATCGCACTCCCTATGTGGCTGTGGGCCTGGTCGCGTTGGCTACCGCTCTGGCGATGTTGCTGGGGCAAGCCATCCTCGTCCCGATTACTGAAGTCGGCTCGGTCGCCGCCGCCCTGGGATGGCTGGCCGCGTGTGCCTCGTGGTATCGCATCCGCGCCTCCGCTGGCCAGCGGCTGGTGGCCGCGGCCGGCATCCTGATTGCTACAACTCTGGTTTTGATGAAGCTGCTGCCCTTCGTGCCTGGGCATTTCTCGGCCTACGAGTGGGTGGCGCTTCTGTGCTGGATCGCGCTGGGAGCTGCGCTGCGGTTCACTGCTCCTGCGCAGGCTCGCGCTGCCGCAGAACCGTGAACCCTGGAGAGTGCAGCGGAGCGCCTTTTTATCGCTGCACGAGGGTCACGTTGTGGCTGCCAACCACTGCGCTGTCCACGCGCGACGCCAGGCGGAAAGTACTGTCCAGTCCCACGCCGGGGTACTTGGATTCCAGGTAATGGCGGACAAAAAGCTGCAAAACAAAGCGCGGAATCTCCGTGCCGTCGAGCGCAACCGTATCCACCACCACGTGTCCCTGCCCACCGGCAGCGCTGGCATGCGCCACCACCTGCACGTCATGCACGCCGCTGAACATTTCCAGCATAGGGTTGGGACTGCGTTGCGAAGCGGTCAGTTGGTCGAAGTCCACCCGTGAATTTCCCGTGATCACGCCCGGGGCGGCGGAGAACTTCACCGACTTCACGCCTACCGGCAATTGCACCCGTCCCGCCGCCACATACGCGTTCGCCTCGTCTTCCGTGATGATGGTGGGCCGGCTGTCGGGGTGGGCCTTGCGCCCATTAGCGGCCATGAAGTCGAGCTTGCGCTGCATGCTATCGGCCAGCGCCTGCGTGCTCCCCGCCGCCGGGCCGCCCAGGTTGAATCCGGCGGCCATTTGCACTTCCAGCCCGAGAGAGAGCGACACTACAATCAGCGCCAAAGAAAAGGATTTCATGGCTTCAGGGATGCTTCTGTCTGCGGCCTTGGCTGCACCCGCGGCGCGTCCATCGTGCCGCTGATCGTATAGGAGTGCGCGCTGTCCCGGACCATCTGGATATCGAGCGTGCGATCCGGTTTTGCCGTGCCGCTCACGTCGTAGAGACCACCGCTGGCCAGCAACTTGCCTGCAGCGATGTGGACCGCTCCCTGATTAAACGCAAGCCGGCCGGAAAAGTGGCGCACTCGCAGAGGGCCGGCCCCGCCATCCAGCGCAATGTGGCGCAGCGTGCTGTCACGCAATTCCAGCTCCGCCGTGGCCTGCAGGCCGGAGACCAGCTCCCGGCTGGTCCATCCATTTGCTGCCAGTTTGTATTGCAACGAGAGATTTCCGCTGCCAAGATCGTTTCCCAGCACTGCCTCCATCTGCGCCAGCGCTGCGCGCTTCACCGTGCCGCTGCCGGCAAAGGAGGGGACGGCGCCGGTGAAGTCCGCCAACCACTCGCCGGCGTGTTTGCCTCCCCAGAGTTCCGCGCGCACTTCGTGGAAGCGGAACCGGCCGTGTTCGACCTCCACGCGCCCGAGCACGTTGTGCGCGGTCAGGCTGCCCAGAGCTACCCTCCCGATGGAAAAGCGGCCCTGCGCGCGCACCGCGGCAAGAGGCGGCCCATCGCCTTTTTCCAGCCACGAATACCATGCGCTTTTGCGAAACTTCGGGGTCATCAGCTGGTTGACTTCGGAGCTGGATAATTCGTCGGCATGCAAGTCCACCTGGGCGACGCAGGGGCGCTCGTCGCCGCAATGGCGGGGCAGGTCGAGCGATCCGGTGAGGCGCATGGCGGTTTCGGCGAAGCTCGCGTTTAGGGCGCGCACGCTTACCGCTTCGGGAGAGAGGGTCAGGTCGGCGGAGGTGATTTCCAGCGGCGCGAAAAATCCATGCATACCCGCCGAGACGCCGCGCAGCTCGGCGCTGCCGGTGAGCGTGGGGGCTGCGAATCCGCTCCAGCTTCCCGCAACTTCCAGCTGGAATCGGGCGCTGCCCTTTGCATTCGGCTGAAAGGTGCGCACGCCGAGGCTGCGCGCCAGCTGGAACAGGCTTCCCAGGTCCCCCTGGCCGTTCAGGTCAAGGTCGTAACCGGAGCCGGAAAGCTTGCCGGTCACGGTGGCCGAATCGCCGCCTAGTCGCAGGGCGAACGGCCCGACGGCAATTTGCAGCAGCTCCGGCCGGGCTTCTTCATGCTGGTGCGGCTTGCGCGGCGTGAACGGCGATCTGGGTTGGGGTAGCGTCACCCGCGGTATGGTGAAGGGAATCTCGCCCAGCTCCAGGTTTCCGCCTGAAGCCCGCGAAACCAGGGTGAAATCGCGGGTTTGTCCCCCGCCAGCCCACACCGGGTGGGGCATCATGGGGGAATCACTTTTCGAGACCAGGAATGTGCCGTTGAAGTAGCCGGCTGCGGTCAGGTCGCCGGGAAGATCTTTCTTCGCGCGTCTTGCAGCCGCAGCTAGCGCAGCCATGGGCACCTGCTGGGCCACGAACTTCACGTCGTACTGGCGGACCGTCAGCACTCCCCGCCCCGAACCGCTGGCCGTCACCAGCCCTCCCGCGATGGGGGCGGTGCACAGCGCATCGTTCCACGACGCATCGCTGGTGCTGAACTGCGCTGAACAGTGCACCGCCAGCTTGAGCGGGTCCTTGGAGAAGATGTCGTAGCGACGGAACCCGTCCAGCGTGCTATCGGAGCGGACGCTGAACGATGCCGGCGTGCCTTCCAGGCGGGCGGAGAGGTCGAGCGTCCCGCGCCAGCCGCGGTCCCGCCCGTAGGCCAGGCGCGAGAGTTGCCCGAGTTGCGCACCCTCCAGGTCTAGGTTGAGCCGGAACGGCGTCTCGTGCACCGACGGGGCTCGCTCGAACCATCCGGTCAGCTTCAGGCGGCCGGTGTCGCTCAAGTTGGCGTCGGTGCGGACCGGCCGCGCTTCCAGTCGCAGGCTCCACTTGTTCTCGGCCTCCAGCCATAAGGCGAAGTCCGCGTCGGTGAAACAGAAAACTTTTTTCTCCGCGCCGACTTTGAAGTTAATTCGGCCATTATCGGCCTCGATGTAGGGGAAGCGCGGCCGCGCTTCGGGCTTGTGGTTGGCGGTGGGGGCGGTAGGAATGCTGGCATTGCGGGCCAGCAGCGTCTCCAGGTTCCAGCGCCCGTCGGCGCGGCGCACCAGGTTCAGGCTGGGCTCCTTCAGGCTGAGGCTGGCAATTTCCAGCCGTCCTCGCCACAAGGAACTCAGGCGCAGGGCCGCTGCTACCTCGCTGGCGCGCAGCATGGGTTCGGCGCCGAAAGAGGCGTCCTCGTCTACCACGAAGTGTTCCAGGGTCAATCCTGGGCGCGGCAGCAGCCGCAGCCGGATGGCTCCCGCCGCCACATTCCGCCCCAGGGCGCGGCTCAATGAAGTGGTGATCTGCGCGCGGAAACGCCCTACGCTGATCAGGGGTGGCGCGACCACCGCGACCAGCAGCAGGAGCGCCAATCCCGCCGCCAGCCGCCGGCTGGAACGCGCGCTCATCGCACGATCCTGAACATTCGCCGCCAGCGCGTCATGTCGAAGAAATGCACCACGACATGAACGATGAATCCCACGCGGTCTCCGATGTCCCGCTTCATGTACTGATTGGCCGGGGTCTCGAACGACCAGTAGATGAACAGCGGCCGGCCGATCACGTTTTCCCGCGGGATGAAACCCCAGTAACGGCTGTCGTAGCTGACGTCGCGATTGTCTCCCATGGCGAAATAGCTGTTGGGAGGCACCACCAGGTCCTCGCCCTGGATGTGCTGGCCCAAAGCCAGGTGCCACTCGGGAGTGACGTTGTTCGCCTCCGAGGGCGCCACCGCAGGAAAATCATCGCGATAGGGGTTCTCGCTGCCGTCGTGCACCGTGTAGGACTCATTCAGGAGCTGGCCATTGCGATAGACCTTCCCGTCGCGCAGGTGGATGCGGTCGCCGGGTACGCCCATTACCCGTTTCACCACGTAAAGGCCGGGCTCGGCCGGCGAGAGGAACACCACGATGTCGCCGTCACGCACATCGCGGTAGGGAAGCAGCGGGCCAATCCACCGGGTGCGCGGCGAGAACAGGATGCGGTTCACAAAAACGTGATCGCCAATCAGCAGCGTGTTCTCCATCGAGCTGGAGGGAATCTCGAAGGCCTGCACGATGAAGGTGATAATGAATAGCCCGGTCACCAGCACGACGGCCAGCGAGGCGAGAAACTCTACTGTGGTCTCTTTCTTCTTGGGTTCCGCTTGTTTGGCCAATGGGGCTCTATCCTGCCGGCGACCGCGGACTAATTCACCACGCGGAAGGTGCGCTTCCAGCGCGCGCTTTCCAGGGGATGGGTCACCAGATAAGCAAAACGGGCCAGTTTATCACCCGCGGCCCCGTCCCCTTCCAGGCCCTCCACGGACCAGTAGATGAGCAGCGGGCGCCCGATAATGTTCTCCCGCGGCACGAATCCCCAATAGCGGCTGTCCAGGCTTCGATCGCGGTTGTCACCCAGCACAAAATATTCGCCGCGCGGCACCACCAGCTCCCCACGATTCACCAGTTGCGGCAGTTCCTTCCACCAGGCCGCTTCCACGCTGGGATCGATCGACTGCAGGTTGGGAAACCGGTAGCGCAAGCCATCGTGCGCTCGCGCGCTGTATTGCGTATAGGCCTCGTGCAACGGGACGCCATTCACCAGCACCTGCTTGTCAACGATGCGCAGATGATCGCCCGGCAGGCCAATCACCCGCTTGACGAAATGCTGCCTGGGGTCCACCGGGTAGTGAAAAACGACGATGTCGCCGCGGTGGATGGTCGCGTACGGCAGGATCGCGCTCCAGATCCCTCCCTCGGCAAAATGAGCCTTGTCCACCAGCAGGTAGTCGCCCACCAGCAGCGTGTTCTCCATGGACTCGCTGGGAATCTGGAATGCCTGCACCAGGAACGTGATCACGAAGATCGCAATCACCACCGTAGCCAGCAGCGACTGCAGGGAAGTGAGCGCCGCCGCGCGCGGCTTCGTCTCTGCGCGGGGCACGGGTGCCTTTGGGGGCGGCGCGTCCACGGGCGCTTGCGCGACCTCCGCGGCTGGGGCAGGGGCCGGGGCCGACAGGACGCCTGTCTGGGGCTCCTGCGCTTCGATTGCGGGTTGGGGCGCCTCGTCGGTCATCGGTCCGGGCGGCTCCGTTCCGTCGCCTCTTTGGAACTGCTTGCGGCGGGCAGGCTGCGCAGGTATTCGACCGCCAGGCGCGCCGCGTCCTGCTCCGCGCGCTTCTTCGTCGTGCCCATGGCTTGGGCCACGAAGTCGGCTGTCGCGGATCCCCCCCGATGCAGCCGCACCTCCACCGTGAAAGTCTTGCGGTGCTCGGGACCAGCCTCTTTAACCAGCGCGTACAGGGGCTGGCAGTGCCCGGTCGCGTAAACCGCCTCCTGCAGCGTACTCTTGTAATCGCCGGTGGGAACACCAGGGCCGCCTTGCATTTCCAACTGTTGCAACTCCGGGGACAGGACGCATTGCACGATGAACTGCCGTGCCGCCTCCAGGCCCCCATCCAGGTACACGGCCGCGACCACCGCCTCCAGCGCATTGACCAGCAGCGCCGTCTTGCTGCGTCCTCCCGAGCGCTCTTCGCCGCGGCCCAGGGCCAGGAACTCCCCCAGCTGCAGCCGCTGCGCCACCTGGGCCAGATGCCTGCTGCTCACCAGGTGCGCCCGTAGCTTGGAAAATTGGCCTTCCGCGAAGCCCGGAAAGCGGCGGTACAACTCGTCGCTGGTGACGAATCCCAGGACGGCGTCCCCCAGGAACTCCAGTTGTTCGTTGTCGCGCACCGGCGCGTGCGCCGCCTCCGCCGCCTCCATCTCGCGCGCCCGCGAGCTGTGCATCAATGCCAGCCGCAGCAGTTCAGGCCTCTGGAAATGGTGTCCAATCGAGTTTTCCAGGCTTTCCAGGCTGGCGAATTCGGGCGTCTTCATGAGAAAGTCCGCGCCCGCCCTCCCCTGGAGCGGGTGCGGAGCGTGTTATGGGTGGGGCGTTTCCGGCTGGGGCGAAGTCGGCGGTGGCGTGGCCGGCTTGGGCTGGGTGTTGGCCTCCCCCGCGGCAGCGCCTCCGCTCAATTGCTTCAACCGGTTCTGTTCCTGGCGCGCCAGCTGCCCAACCTGCGTGTTTTCCGGCGCCAATTCCGCTGCCTTGGCCGCCGCTTGCAGCGCTTCCGGGTACTTATTCTGATTATCCAGCGCTACTGAAAGCCGCAAATAGTTCACGGGATCGGGCTGGCTCTTGGTCAGCTCAATCGCCTTCTTCAGATCGCGCTCTGCCGCCGGGTAGTCCTTTTTGCTCATCTCCACGTTCCCGATCACTGCATAGGCAGTCGAGCGCAGCCAATCTTTCGCAGCCTGTACCCGGTCCGCGGGCGCCCCGGGGGCGAACATGAGGTCCGTATCCACGGTCTGCAAGGCATGCTGGGCGGAATTCATCGCTTCCGTGGACTTCTCGGCATAGTCAAGGTCGGTCGGACGCGACTTCTCCGACAACACCTCCGCCTTCAGGATGAGCGCCTGCGGATCGTCGGGATCAATGGCGATCACCTTGTTCGCCATCTCCATCGCCTTCTCCCCATTGTTGGCGGACTGGTAGTCCTGCATGGCCTTGCGGAACAGCATGGTGCGCAGCTCGCTATTGGGAAACTTGGCGGCGAAATCGGTCGCCGCTTTCTCGCTCCCGGCGGCGTCGGTGACTGCAACCGCAGCCTTGTAGGCGTTAAACTCCTCCTGCGTTTTGGCTTGCGGCGGACGCTTGCCTTGGGGCGCCGCTTCGGTCCCGCCGGCTTGCGTGCCGCCAGCCTGCGTGCCCCCGGCCTGGGCTCCGCCCGGCTGCGCGCCGCTCTGGCCTTGCGATCCCGCCTGGTTTGCCGCGCCGGGCGCCGGTTGCTGTCCTTGCGGGGAAGCGTTTCCGTAAGTTTGCCCGCACAACCAGCCCGCCATTCCCAATACCGCGACCAGCAACATTGCTTTCTTCATCATCTCTCCTCGCACCTGCGGCCAGCGAAAACGCTGTTCCGGGGGCTCAATGTACACAAAAATAGCGGCAACTGCCGTTCTGGTACGAACCTGCTCACTCCTGAGGATGTCCGGGGGGCTCGTAGGGCTGCTTCAGGCCGCGCTCGGCGGCCGCTTTCACCTCCGGCGCCGGGTCGGCGCTGAGCGCTGCCCGGTAGTGTCCCACGGCTGCGTCCCTTTCCTCCTGCAGGTCCAGGATCCTTCCCAGGTAGATATGCGACCAGGCCAGCAGGCGCGGCTCGTGCGCTACCTCCAGCGTCTTCTGGAAGTAGTTGCGCGCCCCCGCCATGTCCCGGCTCATGGTCGCCGTGCGCGCCAGGATGAAATACGCCCGACCCTGGTCTTCCTTGGGGTTTTGCAAGGCCTCCTGCGCCAACTCGCGGGCCCCGTTCAGGTCTCCAGCCACCAGCCGGGTCTCCGCCCGCTCGGTCAGGGTCGATCGCGGCGCCGCCCGGACCACTTCGGGCGTGGCGCTGGAGGCAAACTCGATCCGCTCGGCCCGCTTCTTCTCCTGGTCGGGGTTCAGGTAGTACAGCCAGTCGGGGTACGCGTCTTTCAGCCCGGCTGGCTCTTTCTCGAATTTTGCCAGGCAGGAATAGAAGTACTGCGTCAGGATAAAGCCCTGCTGCATGGACGTTTCCACCGCGTGCTGACGCTGGACTTCGCTGGCCTTGCCGCCATTCAGCGTGCGCGCCTCAATCGCCTGGATGAGCGACTCGGTGAGCAACAGCTCAATGTTGCTCTTGAAACTCTGGTCCATGGGCGCGGTTTTGACTGTCTCGAGCAGGGGCGAAAGCCGCTTCATCGTGGATGCCCGCTTGGTGGCGAGGGGATCGAGCATGTAGTGGAGGTACGTGTGCCGCACCTGTTCCATGCGCAGCGCGTCTCCCACCGGCGAAATCACCACGTAGTAGTCGTTGCCGTAGTTGCGCGCATTGGCTTGGCTCGGCGCGGTCATCGGCTCCAGATAAATGGTGAACTTGTGTCCCAGGTAGCCGCTGAAGGGCATGCGCAGGTACACGTCGGTGGCCAGCAGCATCTGCGACACCGGATCGTGAAAGTGCTCGATCAGGCCTTCGTACTCCGGCTGATGGCGCTGCCAGATGGCATGCAGCCCGGTGGCAGCGGCGAATTCGGCCAGCAGCGGCGGAAACCCCGCCACGTAGGCCGCGTCGGGAGGCAGGTCGGCCTCTTTGGTCAGGGCAGCGAACGATGGCGGCCCGCTAAGGTTGAGCGCCAGCGAAACGTATTGCGCCAGGTCGCGCCCGGGGTCGCCTTGCTGGTGATCGTGGTAAAAACGGCACATCTTGGCGGTGGCTTCCTCGGCCTGGGGCGCGGTATGAATGGCTTTGCCCACCTCACTGCGAACTTGCCCCCGCAGGGGTGCCGAGCCTGCCAGGTCCTGGTCATAGCCGCACGCGTTGATGGCTGTGGCCACCGTAAACAGGATTTCGCTCGTGTCCACCGTGGCTTTCGAGGTGACCTGTCCGGGGGCGCCGACCGCGCAGGCGGCGCACAGCGCAATGGCCAGACAGCCTCGCCCCAGGGACGTCAGTGGAGAACTCCTTCCAAGGATGGGCAAACGGGAGATTGCCCCCATAGTTTAAGGGGCCCGCCGGGACGGGTCAAACCCCGGGGGGGTGTGGATCTAGAGCGCCCCCCTCTTAGAGGCGTCTTTGCTCGGAGCACTTTCAAGTAACTGGGTCTTTGTCCACGACCGACCGGCCTTCGCGATCAGAACCTTCACCTCCAACAATTCCGTGATTGTTCGTCAACAGCGCTGTCGGGTCCGGGTCCTTCGCTGGCGCAATAGGGAATTTGCGCCCCGGGTACTTGGCCCGCCTAGACGCACGCAGCTTCACCAGCCAAGCAGTGCGCAGACCTTTGCAATCTTTGTGCAAGAACTTGATGGTTGATCTCTGGATTGGCCTACCGTCATAATTCCACGGGCGATTTGGCCTGCTGGTACGTGCTCAGATGACGTGTTCAGAAATGTCGCCCGCCTTCTTTGAGAGGTGCGGCTTTGACGCTCGTACGGCTCGTATCGCTTCTTCTGATCTTCGCAACAGCATCAGTTCTCGTTGCGGGTGCCTCGCAAACGGCCAGGTTCTCTTTAGTGCCACCGACGTTTGAACCTAACCAGGGCCAGAGTCCACCAGGTGTGAAATTTATTGCGCGCGGTAGGTTATCTACTCTGTTTCTGACTTCTCAAGGCGCAACCTTGTCCCTGCAGCGGACGATGGGGCCGTCGCCGCAACTTTCTGTCGTGCGCCTGACCTTCCTGGGTGCGAATCCTGCTGCTGCGGTTAGTGGCATCGATCTGCAAGCCAGCACCAGCAACTACTTCCTGGGCAAGGACAGCTCAAAATGGCAACGCGACGTGCCGCATTACGCCCGCGTGAAGTACGAGCACATCTACCCGGGCACTGACCTCGTCTACTACAGCCGTGAAGGAGAGTTCGAGTACGATCTGATGCTCCAGCCGGGCGCAAAACCGGAAGGCATTCGCTTCTCGCTGGAGGGTGGACAATGGGTGCAGCTCGACAGTACTGGCGATGTATACATCGCGTTACCCCAAGGTGGGGTTAAGGTTAAAAAACCAACTGTATACGATGTGCTCGCGAACGGTAGCCGCCGCCGAATAAATGGAGAATATGTTCTTGCTGGAAACACCGTCTCTTTCAAGCTGGTCGGGCACGACTACTCTCGCCCTGTCGTGATCGATCCCGTCCTGACGTATTCCACATACTTAGTGGGCACGTCGTCGTGGGCACAGGCAACGGCGGTTGCAGTCGATGCGACGGGAGCATTCTACGTGGCCGGCGTTGCGGGACCAGATTTTCCGGTCACCCCGGGAACGTATCAGCAGGCGTGCGTTCTGCAATATAACGGAGCGTGCAACGGGAACGCATTTGTTGCGAAGTTCCGCTCCGATGGCACACTGATTTATTCAACTTACATTGGGGGTTCCGGGGATTACAGCGCAGGCCAGTTTGGTGATGGTGGCGATAAACCCCTCGCAGTTGCGGTGAGCACCTCTGGGGAGGTTTATATAGCCGGAACCACTGCCAGCTTCGATTACCCGGTCACGCAGGGCGCATTTCAAAC
>JAMXLI010000063.1 GCA_024281115.1 Terriglobales bacterium
AACAAACGACCTCCAGCTGGAGGTGCGGGACGATTTCGGCATCGTCGTACCCTGGTCCGCGCCCCCGCTGGGCGCAGCGAGCCGCAGCCTGAAAACGATTTCCCAGGAATGGAGCGCCGACGGCAACACGCTTTCGCTGGTCATGGCCGGCCTGGGCGGTTCCACCTATGAATTGCCGCTGCGCGGGGCCGCCGCCCTGGCCCGCGCCAGCGGCGCGGAACTGGTGGATCATGGCGGCGACCAGAAGCTGCTGCGGATTCGCGTGCAGCCCGCCGACGGCCAATACCACCAGGTCAGCAGCCAGTTGGTTTTCGCCGGCGCAGCCGCCGCCCGGCGCGACCCGCCGCCGCGCGAAGCCAGCAGCCGAGGTTCTCTAATTTCTCCGTTAGTTCATCCGGTGCACGCAGTGCACTAAAGGAGTGCTTCATGCCTCTGCGACTCTTGAGCGCGTTGCTGTTGGCCGTCGCCACCTTCTCCACCGGCGTGTACGCGCAGAAGTCCGCGCCCGATGCCGAGGGACACGCCTGGTGGCAGCACGCCGTCTTCTACGAGCTCTACCCGCGCAGCTTTGCCGACAGCAACAACGACGGCACCGGCGACATCCGCGGCATCACCGCCAAGCTCGACTACCTCAAGGACCTGGGCGTGGACGCTATCTGGATCACGCCCTGCTTTCTCTCGCCCCAGGTGGATTTCGGCTACGACGTCTCCGATTACGAGAACATCGATCCGCGCTATGGCACGCTGGCGGATTTTGACCAACTGGTGGCGGAAGGGAAGAAGCGCGGCATTCGCATCATCCTCGACTTCGTCGTGAACCACACCTCCGACCAGCATCCCTGGTTCGTCGATTCACGCTCCTCGCGCACCGCCCCGCACCGCGACTGGTACGTGTGGCGCGATGGCAAGGGGCCGGGCCAGCCGCCCAACAACTGGCTCTCCACCTTCGGCCACAGCGCCTGGCAGTTCGATCCCAAGACCAGGCAGTACTACTACCATTTCTTCTACATTCAGCAGCCCGACCTCAACTGGCGCAACCCGGCGGTGGAGAAAGCCATGCTCGACGTCCCCCGCTTCTGGTACCAGCGCGGTGTCGCCGGCTTCCGCCTGGACGCGGTGGACACGCTGTTTGAGGACCCCGGCCTGCACGACAACCCCGTCCTTCCCGGCCGCAACAAATACGGCGATCCCAACATGGAGAACAAGTACAACACCAAGCTGCCGCAGGTGCACGACGTGCTGCGCAAGCTGCGCACCGGAGCCGACCAATACGACGCCGTGCTCATCGGCGAGACCTGGACCAAGGACATCGCCGAGCTCAAACAGTATTACGGCGATCACAGCAACGAGCTGCAGATGCCGATGGACTTCCTCTTCACCGAGGTCAATAAGCTCTCGGCGCCCGAGTTCCGCAAACAGATCGCCGGCGTGGACGAGGCCAACGGTTGGCCGGTGTTCCTGTTCAGCAACCACGATATTCGCCGGCAGCTGAACCGCTACGGCGACGGTCAGCACGATCAGCAGATCGCAAAATTGCTGGCCGGCCTGTATCTCACCCTGCGCGGCACGCCCATCATGTATTACGGCGAGGAGATCGGGATGGTGAACAACGATCCCAAGCGCAAGGAAGACGTGCAGGACCCGATCGGGCGCACCGGCTGGCCCAAGGAGATCGGACGCGACGGCGAGCGCACTCCCATGCAGTGGAGCGCCGATCCGAACGCGGGCTTTACCCAGGGAAAGCCGTGGCTGCCGGTGCCGCCCAGCTATAAAGACACGAACGTGGCCAGCGAACTGAAGGATCCCAATTCCATCCTGAACTTCTACCGGCGCGTGCTCGGCCTCCGCCATACGAATGAGGCGCTGCGCGAGGGCAAGTACGTGGCCCTGAATTCCGCGGATGCCAACGTGCTTTCCTACTTGCGCCAGTACAAGAACTCGGCCGTGCTGGTGGCGCTGAACATGTCGGGCGCGCCGCAGAAGGTCGCCTTCGATCTGACGCCCCAGGGTTTCGCCTCCGCCACTCTGCGCCCCCTGGCCTCCGCCGGCGGCCCTTCCGAAGCGGGCAGCGCGGCCACGGTCGAGCTGCAGCCCTATGGGGTCTACATTGCCGAGGTGCAGGCGGGAGCCGCCGCCGCGGCGCAGCCGGGACAATAATCGAACTCGCCGGCAGTCGGGTGCGGGGCGCTGCCGGCGCCCCTCACGCCGGAACCAAGCTGATAGCTTGTCTCGCGAAGGGAAATGGCGATAATTCCGGGCGTTACCCCAATCCCTTTCTTGAAGGAGAGGAAATGAAAAACGTTCGCACAATTCTGCCTGCCGTCGCCCTGGCGGGATGCTTGCTCACGCCGCGCCTGTTTGCCGAGAAGCAGCCGCACATGGAAGCTGCCATTCAACATATGCGCCAGGCCCAGGCCGAGCTGGAAAAAGCTTCGCACGATAAGGGCGGCCACCGCGTGAAGGCCATGGAACACCTGAAGGCCGCCATGGCGGAAACCCAGGCCGGCATGCAGTACGACAACACCCACGAGAGCAAGGCCGAAGAGCAGATGGAGAAGAAGCACAAACACTAAGCGTCAGCTCCCGCCATGCGCGGCTTGCGCATGGTGGGAGTTTTCCGTTTTTGCTTTGCGCTGCGCCGCTCCCGCCTCCGCTCACTTTCTCCGCACCAACAGCCATGCACGTTGGTCATGCCGTGGCCTTCAAGGTGTCTGCTAGGCTACCCAGGCGGACACTCCTAACCCTCCATCCGCCCCGAAACATTCATGGCCAACGAGCTTCAATGCCTGCTGTTGACCCGCGACCAGGGCTTGCTGGAATTGGTGGATGAGGTGTTTCCGCCGCTGGGCATCAGCGTGGAAATCCGCACCGAGAGCGCCAGCGCCGGCGAAATGGCCGCGCGTCGCCATCTCGACGGCTTCGTGCTCGACTGCGACGACGTGGCCGGCGCGCGCGAGCTGCTGGAGGGCATCCGCCAGGGCCGCTGCAATCGCATGGCGGCCGTTCTGGCCGTTTCCAACGGCGTCAGCACGCCCGCTTCGCTGTTTGAGCGCGGCGCCACCTTCGTGGTGGGCAAGCCGGTGCAGCGCGCCCGCCTGGAGTCGCACCTGGCTGCCGCCCTGCCCATGATGCTGCGCGAGAAGCGCCGCTACTTCCGCTTCGCCTGCGATCTGCCCGTCGAGGTCAGCGGGCCCGGCTGGTGCATCAAAGGCCGCATCCTCAACATCAGCGAGGGCGGCATGGCGGTGCGCACCATGGTCCCCGCCCATACCACCGTGCAGCTCCGCTTCGACCTGCCCAGCACCGAGCCCATGCGACTGGAAGTCACCGCGGAAGTGGTTTGGACCGACCGCCTGGGCACCGCCGGCGTCCGCTTCTTGCGCATGTCCGAACCGAACCGCAAAAAGCTGCTGGCCTGGCTGGCGATGCTGGAGTCGCAGACGATTTTGCGGGAAGGCACGCACAGCTCCCGCCTCTAAGGCAGTCGCTGCGGATCGCTCGCCGTCGCCAGAGCCGCCGCCGGGTCTATGCGGGAAATCGCTGGGCGGGGGGACTAGCGGCTGGCCTTAGCCGCCTGCGCCGCTTCCTTCTTGGGCGCTTCTTCGGGCAGAATTTCGCAGCGTTTGATGGATGCGGCGATTCCGAACAACTCGCCGCCCGCCTTTTCTTCTACCCGCACCACGGAGGCGGTGTAGCGCACCCGCCGCTTGCTGCCCTGGGTCAGCTCCGGGGGCAGCGTCATCTCCACCTCCACCGTGGAGCCGTGCGCCAGGGGCAAGATCGAGTAAAAAAACAGCCCGCGTTCGTTGATGTCCTTCACCTGCGAGGGCTCACTCATGCCGCTGAAGCCATATCCCATCTTGGCAGGAAGATTGGCCTCGTGGCGTTTGGTCACGCGCCGTTCCGCCTTGGCCGCCTGCGTTCCCGGCTTGGCTTCCGCCGCCGGGGCCTGGTTCTCCTTGAGCTTGCCGCGCAAACTATTGATCAGTTTTTTCATGCTGCACCGGCGGGAAGCGCCGCCCTTGAAGAGGCGGGCGCCAAACATGCTCCCCCGGAGCGAGTCTGAACCGGAGTGGTATTCCCTTCAACTTACGTCGGTAATGTTTACCCCGCCGCTGTTAACCATTACCCTAGAGCGGACCCAGCGGAGGGCTTACCCATGGATATGAATTCCATCATGTTTATTCTGTTTGGCTCGGTGATCTCGGTGACCACGGCCTTGACCTTCATGGAAGTGCGCCGCATGCGCAAGGGCATGAAGTAACCCTGGCGCCGGCCGTAGCTCACCGCCTCCAGCACTCCAGCAGTTCCCGGGCGGCGCGCCACCCGCTTCCGATCGCTCCGTGCACGGTGGCGTGGTGTCCGTCGGAACGCGTGGCCTCGCCGGCAAAAAACAACTTTCCTTCCAGCGGTTGCGCCAGTTCTTTTTGCGCCGCTTCCGCGCCCCCGGCCAGCACGTAGCTGTAGGCGCCGCGCGCGAACGGGTCCGTCTGCCAGTCGTGGGAGTAGCAGGCCTCCAGCCGCCCGTTTATGTGCTCGGCCGTCAGGCCAACGGCCTCGGCCAGTGAGGCGATGGCCGTAGCTTCCAACTGCTCGGCGGATTGCCCGGCCAATTCTTTCGCCCTCGGTCCGGCCGCCCAGCCGGTCAGCAGCGGCGCGGGCGAGGGCAGCGCCGTCCACCACGTCGGCACCGCGCGCTGCGGCGCGAACAGGAAAGTCATGCGCCGCGGGCTTCGACCGCCATCAGCCGGCAACTCGCGCCAGAAGGCTTCGCGGAAGCGCAACCCGATGCGGGCCACCTGGCCCATTTCCAGCCGCGCCAGTGCCGCGCTTTTGGCGTGGAGAGCGGGGACAAAGCGGGCCGCGCCGCGTTCGTCGGGCGCAGCCTGCAGCAGGGGCAGCGGCAGCGTGATGAGCGCTGCCTTGGCCGTAAACGTTGCGGTGCCCTGGCTGGATCGCGCCTGCACCTTCACGCCCGCGCCGCCCCAATTCACTTCTGTCACCACCCGTCCCAGATGAAGGGAAGCGTTCGCCGGGTCCATTTCCGCGCGCAAGGCGTTCACCAGCCTCTGGTAGCCGCCGGCAATGCGGAACTGGCGGTCGCCGTCAATGGCTTCTTCGGCCTTCTCGCCGTCGCGGATGGAGTGCGCGCTGATGCGGTCGGCGTGCGCCGCATGAAAGCCCTCCACGTAGGACGTCGCCCACAGTTGCGACTCCGGCGGCAGGTCGCGGCCGTGCTCCTGCAGAAATTGCCGGAAGCTGAGGTCTGGGCCGGCGTAGCCTTGCAGGCGTTCAAAGACATTCGATTCGGCCTGGAAGAAGCTGTCGGCCGGAACCAGGCGCCCGCTGCGCGACATCCATGGCTCGCCTTCGATTTCGCGGAGCTCCAGGCCATTGCGCCGCGCCACCTCGAAGATTTCCGGCGGACGCCCGTGCACGAACTCAGCCCCCAGCTCGATGGGCGCTTCGCAGGCAACATCGGCGTGGGTGAGGATGCGTCCGCCGATGCGGTCGCGCGCTTCCAGCACGGCCACGCGCACACCCGCGGCAGCCAGGTGTCCGGCCGCCGCCAGGCCCGCCGCTCCCGCTCCTACGATGACAACATCCGCGTCCACGACAGGGCGTTTAGATGCCGCCGCTCCGGTCCTCGGAGACTGCGCGGCCCTCCCGGGCGAGTCCCGTCCTGGAAATGTTGTCACAAGTCACTGTGACGCCAGTTACGGCGGGCACCCGGCCCGGCTGCGTACGCTAGGCTTGGCCCCGGAAACCGGCGCAGTGTGTGAGAGCCGCGCGGCCGGTGGCCGAGGAGGAAGCCCATGATTCGCACCAGCGCCGCAGTGATTCTGCTGTTCAGCGTGTGCGCCTTCGCGCAGACTGTGAAGAAGGTGCCCGCGCATTACACCTCGCCCGCCAACGGCAAGCAAATGTACACGGCCCATTGCGCTGCCTGCCATGGCGCCGACGGCCAAGGCGACGGCCCGGCGGCCCCCGCCATGAAGACCATGCCCACCAACCTGACCCAGTTGGCCCAGAAGAATGGCGGCAAGTTTCCCGATAATCACGTGTTCAACGCCATCAAGGGCGAAGTGGGCGTGCCCGCCCACGGCTCCAAGGACATGCCGGTTTGGGGCGACGTGTTCCGCGCCGTCAGCGGTGGCCATGAGGCCGAAATGCAGCAGCGCCTCGTGAACCTGACCGAGTACGTGAGGGGCCTGCAGAAAGATTGAACCCTCGGGACCCGGCAACTCCCGCCCCGGCACCTGTTTTAGGACGCGTGCCGGGGCGCGGAGCCATGGAGTGTCGGCACAGCGTCCACCCCCGGGCCGGCACCGCCGCCGTTAACGGGCGCAGAGCGCGTAGCGCCGCGCTTCCGCTATAATTTCGCTCTGTGCCGAAATACTCGATCGTCGTCCCGCTGCACAACGA
>JAMXLI010000064.1 GCA_024281115.1 Terriglobales bacterium
TCCGTTGGCAGGCGCGCCAGCCCGTCGCCGCCATAAACCAGTTTTTCAATGGTCAGGTCCAAGCAGTGATTGTAATTGGACGTGCGGCCCAGCGAGGAATTGGCGATTGGAGATTTACGATTGATGATTGGTTTTGATTGACGAGTTTCGATTGACGATTGGACCCCCTCTCCCTGTCATCCTGAGCGCAGCCGGCTGATTCGCTTGCGAATCGGTCGGCGGAGTCGAAGGACCCCTACGCTTATCGAAACCCTACGACCGTTTCAAGGAGTTCTCTCTTCGGTCTGAATCAGTCGGAAATTCCGGGTGACGGTTCATAGCACCCGGTAGCGCAGGGGTGTTTCGACTCGGGCATTCGCCCTCGCTCAACATGACAGACGTAATGATCAGGTGCAGTAAGAGTCTGGATCGGAGCGACAAATCCTGCTCCCTCACATATAGAACAAACTCAGCCGCGGCACACCGTACTCCTCCATCAGTCGCTTATGCACGAACTGCTTGTGCAACTGCTCAATTTGAGCGGCCGGCATTTTGCGGCGATAGGGAGCTAGCTCACGGTCAGCCTGTGCGCGCACGGCCACAAGTTCGTCGTCGGGCGTGGCCGCCAGCAGCACGGCAAAGAGCTTCTCTTCCATGACGGTAAGGCGGCGCTCCAGATCTTCCCACCGTGGCGTCACTGTCCTGAGGCTTTCAGCCAAATTTCGTAGAGCGTTGGCGGCATCTTCTGTCACAGGCCGCGCTGGTTCGGGCAAACGCTTAATAGCGCCGGTTCCCCGACTGTCGGGCCGTCCACTCATAAGTTCTTCGAGAGCGTCGGCGTTTCGGCGCAGGAATGCGCTGATCTCGGCTGCATTCAGCCCTGCTGGCTCCTTTGTCTCGCGGTGCGCGCCCACCGCCGCTTCTTTCATTTCTTCCGCCGCGGCCAGCACCTCCTGTGAGCAGTAGGCCAGGCCGTTAATCTTGCGCGGGCGTGCTGGCCGATTTTCGTAGCGGTCGAAGGTCGCATCAATGCCGCGCAGCACCGCCTCGAGGGGAATTGCGGCATCCTTCCAGGTTTCAATCAGCGCCCAGTCCAGAGTAGAGAGCAGCAGGGTGGAACCGCGGCGGCGATGGAAATGCTCTTCGACCTCGGTGAAATAGTTGAAGTAGTTCTCCACGAGATCTTCCGCGGATATTAATGGCGCGGCTTGCCGAGGCTGCCGGCCGATTTGCCCGCGGCCTTGCGGGCAGCCTGATTCCGCTCCCAGATAATGCGCAGGCCCTCCAGCGTCAGCAGGTCATCCACCTCGCTGATGTACCTGGAGCCGGTGCCAAACAGGCCGGCCAGGCCGCCCGTGGCCACCACCTTGGTCTCGCTGCCCATTTCCTTCAGCAGCAGCTCGATGATACCGTCCACCAGCGCGAGGTAACCGTAATACAGGCCGGCCTGGATGCTGCCCACCGTATTGGTGCCGATCACACGCTCCGGCTTGCGAATGTCAATGCGGGGCAGCCGGGCGGTTCGCGAGAACAGCGCCTCTGCCGAGATGCCGATGCCGGGGCAAATCACGCCTCCCAGGTATTCGCCTTTCGCGGAGACGGCGTCGAAAGTTGTAGCCGTGCCGAAATCCACCACCACGCAGGGGCCACCATATTTTTCCAGTGCGGCCACACCATTCGCGATGCGGTCGGCGCCCACCTCGGCAGGATTTTCATACTGCACCGGCATGCCAGTGCGCACGCCTGGCTCCAGGAACAGCGGCTTGGTCCGGAAGTAACGCTCCGAAACTTCGCGCAGCGTGCTGTCCATGGAAGGAACCACGGAAGCGATTACGATCCCCTGTATGGATTTAGGCTCGACCTCGGCCGCGGCAAAAAGGTTCCGGAACAGCACGCCATATTCGTCCACCGTCTGCGTCCAGTTGGTGGCCACTCGCCAGTGGGCGACCAGGCGCTCATATTTCGCTGCTTCGCCGTTCGCGCTTTCACTGCGCGCAAACACGCCCAGCACCGTGTTGGTGTTGCCGACATCGAGGACGAGAAGCATGAGTATGCACCGTAGCGCCCGCATCTTGCCGGCTGTCCGGAACAGCCGCCGAGACGGCGGCGCTACACTATTCCAACGCCCTTACCCCGCCGGAAAGCACCGTGCGCAGTCCGTTGCGCGTTTCCACCTGCAAGAAACCGCGCGCGTCCAGGCCGGCGGTGACGCCCTCGTAGCCGCCATCTTCCTCCACGCGCACACGGCGGCCATGCGCGTACGACGAACGCTCCTGGAAACGGCGCAGCACCGATTCACGGCCACCGGGCCCGGGCTTCAGCAGAGCGCGATACTCGCGGTCGAGCGATTTTAACAAAGCCGCGGCCAGTTCTACCCGCGACCAGCAGTTGCCCGTCTCCCGGCGCAGGGAAGTGGCCAAATCGCGCAGTTCGGCGGGAAAGGCCGGCTGATTCACATTGACCCCGATGCCCACCACCATGTGCCGTACCCGCGTGGCTTCCGCGGTCAATTCCGCCAGAATGCCGACAAATTTTTTGCCATTCAGCAGCAGGTCATTGGGCCAGCGCAAGTCAACCTGCTCTGCCGCACCGGGCCTTTCTCTGCTCCCGCTGTGCGCGAGCATTTGCTCCACGGCTGCGCATGCCGCCAAGCCTGTTGCCAGCGTGAGCACCAGCACGTCCGCCGGGGGAAGCGCCGGGCGCAGCACCACCGAACAATAAATTCCCTGGGAACGCGCCGAATGCCAGCCGTGGGTACCGCGCCCGCGCCCCGCGACCTGTTCCTCGGCCAAAAACACGCTGCCTTCGGGGGCGCCCTGCGCGGCCGCTTCCATGGCGGTAACATTGGTAGAGCCGAGCTTGAAGTAATGGTGAATCTGGTTGCCGAAAATAGTGCCGCGCAGCATCGGCGCCAGAGTTTCGCCCAGCAGCAGGTCGGGAACTTTGCGCAGGCGGTATCCGGTGGCGGCGTGGCCGGCAATGTCCACGCCCAGCCCGCGCAACTGCTGCACGAGGCGCCACACCTCGGAGCGTGTGGTGCCGATCTCCTGGGCGATTTTGTTTCCGCTGACCACGACGGTAGCGTGATCCATCAGCACGCGAACAATCCGGCTCAGCCGCGCGTCGGTAGGTGCGTGGGCGACAGAGGTTGCAGTTTTGGCGGTTCGCAGGATGCCGCAATTATTACGCAGTGAAGGACGAAATCAAAATGACGGTGATAAGCAGCAACCGGTGTGCCGTCCCTCCGGGACTTGAGTTCCTTTCGGCATCCCTACCCAGGACTTCCGTCCTGGGCTTTACTTATTTCGCCCCTGCGGGGCTAACCGCTCCAGGGTTGCCATTTCTGCGCTGGCGAAACATCGCCTGATTTACAGCAACACCATCGTCGTACTCCAGACATTTATCGCGAACGCTAACCGAGGCCCAGCGGGCCGTGACGTTAGAGCCCAGGACGGCAGTCCTGGGTAGCCGGACGCTTGACTGGCGGAGTCCCGGAGGGACGGCACCCTATCCCTACGAGCCCGACTTCGAAGCAGCTGCGGCTGTCCCTGCGCAAACCTGTTGAGCCGGACAGCCGAGGGCGGCTGTCCCTACGTGGTCTACGCCGGAACGACCCGCAGGCTCATGTCCACGGCGGGAGCGGAATGGGTAAGCTGGCCGACGGAAATATAGTTCACCCCGGTTTCGGCGTAGGCGCGCACGTTCTCCAGCGTGACGCCGCCCGAGCACTCCAGGTTCATGCGCCGCGTGTGCCGAGCCACTCGCTCCACCGCCTGGCGCACGTCCTCCACCGACATGTTGTCGAGGAGCACCGCTTCGGCGCCGTGTTGCAGGGCTTCCTCCAGTTCGGCGAGGGAGCGTACTTCCGTCTCCACCGGTTGTTCGCCACGGCGGTGGCGCAGCGCTTGTTCCAGGGCGGGCGCGATGCCCCCGGCCAGGGCGATGTGATTGTGCTTGATGAGCACGCCGTCGGAAAGGTCGAGCCGGTGGTTCATCCCGCCGCCGCAGCGCACCGCGTACTTATCCAGGGCCCGCAGTCCCGGGATGGTCTTGCGCGTGTCCAGAATGCGCGCCCTGGTGCCCGCCACCGCGT
>JAMXLI010000065.1 GCA_024281115.1 Terriglobales bacterium
CCGTTGGGGGCTTTACCAGTAGCGATGCCGTTTGATGTTTTGCTTGATGCCTTGCGTCCGGCTGCCTCTCCGGATTCTGGGTGGCGAGGGCGCAGCGCGGTCCCCCGGCCCTCTCCCGCGGCCAACACCCACTCAACTGCGGCAACCCGTTTCCAGGGAGAAGGATCCGCTTTCAATGATTGTGTCCTGGGAAGAATGTGGGAAACGGCGCTAGTTTAGCCAGCCGCGCGCGCGGCGGTCAACGAAAACAGCGCGCCAGGACGGGATTAGTCGCCGGCGAGCGAGATCGATCCCTGGGCCGGATTGAGGCTGCCGGCCCCCGGCCGCGAGACAGCGGGCGAAACCGGCGTCTGCAGCCAGGCCTTGATCCCGGGCAAAGCTTCCCGCGCCGCGGCTTCTCCCGCGCGAATCAGGTCGGGGGCGCGCTCGAAAGCGTCGTAGGCAAAGCCGCTGACCTCGGGCTCGATGACGAGGTCGGCGGCGGAGCGCCAGGTGCCGCTGGTGCGGGACTGGGCGATGGAAAAGCACTGCCCGATGACCTCGAAAAGATGGCGCGGACCGCTGGCCGCGCACCAGTGGGCGCGCAGGTGAACCCCGAGGACGCGCTGGGCGCCCATGTCCCGCAACGGCTGCGCTGGAACGGTGTGCGCCAGCATGCCATCCACGTAGAGCCGGCCGCCGATCTGCACCGGCAAGAACATGCCCGGATACGCGCAACTGGCGCGCACCGGTTCGATGATGGGGCCGCTGCGAAATGCCACGGCTTCCCCGCTGAGGAAGTCGGTGGCGGTCACGGCCAGGGGCACGGACAGCTCCTCGAAGGTCGCTACCCGCACCACGCGCCGCAGGAAGTTCGCCAGGCGAACATTGCTGGCAAAGCCATAGCGCGAGATGGTCCAGCGGGCAAAGTCGCGAAATCTCACCTGGCCCGCTCGCCGCGCCAGTTCCTCCGGTTCCATGCCGCTGCAGTAGGCGGCGCCAATCACCGAGCCCACACTGGTTCCGGCGACAAAGTCCACCGGGATGCCTTCTTCCTGCAGGACTTTCAGGACGCCGATATGGGCGAGACCGCGGGCGAAGCCGCCTCCCAGGGCGACTCCAATTCGGGGCGCGGCGGCGGGAGCGGGCATCACAGCCGAGTGACGGAGTTCGCGTGTAAACGCCTCCACCGAGCGGCGCAACCGACGCAAAGTGCCCAAGGGCCCACCTCCCCGGCGTGCGCCGGGTGAGTACCACGTGGCAAGTAGGATGCCAGATCTTGCCTCGACGGTTCGCTGACCTCGGTACCACGGCCGGGTTACGGCCGTTCCCGAGTGCATCAGGCAACTTCCGGGTTGCGGGCAACTCCCGTGCTCCTGATAACTTAGGCGCATGGTTAGGGAATTCTCTGCGGGCGGCGTGGTGCTGCGCTCCATGCGTGGGAAGCCTTGGGTGGCGGTCATCGAACCGCGCCGCGATGCCGCAACCTCCCCTACCTCAAAGCGCAAGCGAATTGACAGCCTGCTGGCCCTGCCCAAGGGGCTGGTGGACGCCGGGGAACAGCCCGAACAGGCCGCGGTGCGCGAGGTCCAGGAGGAAACCGGGGTCACGGCTTCCTCCATCGCGAAGCTCACGGACACGCGCTATTTCTACGTGCGCAGCTGGGGTGACGGCGAGCGCGTGTTCAAGGTGGTCAGCTTCTACCTGTTGCGCTTCGAGCGCGGCCGAATTGGCGCGATCGCCGAGAGCATGCGGCACGAGGTGGTGCGCGCCTTCTGGATGCCGCTGAGCGAAGCCGCGGAAAAACTCTCCTACAAGGGAGAACGCGAGGCGGTGAAGCTGGCGCTGGAGTACCTGGACGCCCACCCCGAAGCTCTGCCTTCGTCCACGACCAAGTCCGCGCGGGACGCAGCGCAAAAATTGTAAGCGTCCGTGCGCGCCCGCGGCCCACAAGCCGAGGCTTGCGGCTTCCTGTCACATCGCGGCGTGACGCATGCACTTGCGCGCATGGCTCGCATCATGGTTGCGAGCGCGACTTGTTGAAACGGTTCAAATGCTGATTTTTCTTGACTGCGCCCCTCCCCCTGCTACGATGTTCTTAACTTAATAGGGGCGCCTGACCGTTGCCATCCTCACCCCACATCTAGAACGGCAGGCGTCCCGTTTTTCTGTCTCTCGCCTCCCCGCTTTCACTGCCCTGCGGTAACCGGCATGCCGCGCCGGGCACGCGTACAATTCGTAGGGAGACAACCGGCACCCATTCGACCTGCTCCAGCCCACACGTTCATGGCCCTATCATCGGCAGTCGCAGCAAACCAACATCCTGGCGGCAGCTTCCTGCTGGAAGAGCGCCGTCCCGACGACATCTTCACCCCGGAAGATTTCAACGAGCAGCACCAGCTCATCCTGCAAACCACCGAGGAGTTCGCGCGCAACGAAATCCTTCCCAGCGTGGAGAAGATGGAGCACAAGGATTTCGCGGGCTCGCGCCAACTGCTGAAGAAGGCGGCCGAGCTGGGGCTCAGCTCGGTGGATATTCCCGAAGCCTACGGCGGGATGGAGATGGACAAAGTGACCTCGGCCATCATCGGCGACCGCATCGCGGTCTACGCGGGTTTTGCCACCACCTGGGGCGGGCACACCGGTATTGGGACGCTGCCCATCGTCTACTTCGGGACCGAGCAGCAGAAACGCAAGTATCTGCCGCAGCTGGCCAGCGGCGAGATTGTGGGCGCCTACGCGCTTTCCGAAGCTTCCTCGGGCTCCGACGCGCTCAACTGCCGGGCGCGCGCCGAACTGGCGCCCGATCGCCGCCACTACGTCCTGAACGGCGAGAAGATGTGGATCACCAACGCCGGTTTCGCCGACCTGTTCACTGTCTTCGCCAAGGTAGACGGAGAAAAGTTTACCGCCTTCCTGGTGGAGCGCGGCTTCCCCGGATTTTCCATCGGCGCGGAAGAACACAAGATGGGCATTCGCGGCTCCTCCACTTGCCCCATCATCCTGAACGACTGCCAGGTCCCGGTGGAGAACGTCCTGGGGGAGATCGGCAAAGGACACCACATCGCCTTCAACATCCTGAACATCGGGCGCTTCAAGCTGGGCGCCATGTGCGTGGGGGGCGCGCGTATTTCGCTGGAAAACGCCATCGCGTACGCCCGGCAACGCAAGGCGTTCCACAAGGTGATCGCCGACTTCGGGCTGGTGCGCGAAAAAATCGCCAACATAGGAGTCAACATCTACGTGGGCGAGTCCATGGTGTACCGCACGGTGGGCATGATGGATGCGTTGCTGAGCGGGCTGGACAAATCCGCCGCCGACGCCGCCCACCAGATGCGCAAGGCGATTGAGGAGTACGCCGTGGAATGCTCCATCCTGAAGGTGTGGGGCTCGGAGATGATTGACTACGTGGTGGACGAAACGGTGCAGATCTACGGCGGCTACGGCTTCGTTGAGGAGTACCCGGCGGAGCGGGCTTACCGCGATGCGCGCATCAATCGCATTTTTGAGGGCACGAACGAAATCAACCGGCTGATTATCACCGGCTTTCTTTTAAAGCGTGCCAGCAGCGGGCAGTTGCCCATGCTGCCCGCCATCAAGCGCCTGATGGAGGAGGTGCTCTCCGGGCCGCCAGAGGAGGAAGAAGCGGGCGGGCCGCTCGCCGCCGAACGCGCGCTGGTCGGAAAGGCCCGCAAGATTGCGCTGTTTGTGGCCGGAGTAGCCTCGCAGAAGCACATGCAGGATATCCAGGACCAGCAGGAGATCATGGGCGCCATCGCCGACATCGTGATCGAAACCTACGCCATGGATTCCGCCGTGCTGCGCACGGCCAAGCTGGCGGCACGCGGCGGCGAAGCGGCCGCTGCCCTGCCCCTGGCCATGACGCGTGTGTACCTGGCCTCGGCCGCCGATCGCGTGGAGTCGGCCGCGCGCAAGGTGCTGGCCGCGGTGGCGGAAGGCGACACCCTGCGCGCGCAGGCCGCCATCTTGCGCCGCCTGAGCAAGCGCGAGCCTGTCAACACCATTGCGCTGCGCCAGGCCGTTGCCCAGCGCCTGATCGAGGCCGGCCGCTACGTAACGAATTAGCGGCTTCTGCGTCTAAACTGTTCCGCGCGAGGTTCCGATTCCGCGCTGTTCGCGGCGTGGAACTGCAACGGGCGGGCGGGCTCGCCTCAAGGAGACTGATATGCAAAAGCGAATCGCGATATGGGCGTGGTTGCTGGTCCTGGGAGCCGCCGTCCTGACCACGGCGCAGCCGGAGAAGAGCAATCGTCCCAGTCCGCCGGCTACGGCCGAATGCAAATTCTCCGACGGCAAAAGCATTCACGTGGACTACAGCAGCCCGCGGGCCAAGGGACGCAAGATTTTCGGTGGAGTGGTTCCCTTGGGCAAGGTGTGGCGCACCGGCGCCAATGAAGCCACGTCGTTCAAAACCGATGCCGACCTGACCGCGGCCAAGGTGAACGTGCCCGCCGGCAGCTACACCCTTTTCAGTCTGCCCGCGGAAGACAGCTGGAAGCTGATCGTCAACAAGCAAACCGGCCAGTGGGGCACGGTGTATGACGAGAAGCAGGACCTGGCGCGGATCGAGATGAAGAAACAGTCGCTGCCTTCCCCGGTGGAGAATTTCACCATTGCGTTCGATCGCACCGCGCCGGACACCTGCCGCATGCGCCTGGAGTGGGAGACGACCCGCGCGACGCTGGACTTCAAAGAAGAGAAATAATCAGGGGCCGGCGATCGGCCGGCGCGGTTACCGCGAACCCGGCGCAGCCGGCTTCCACCGCAGCACCGGCTTGCGCGCCGCTGCCACTTCGTCCAGCCGGGAGACGCGGGTGCTGTGCGGCGCTTCCACCACCACCTCGGGGGTCCTTTCCGCTTCTTCCGCGATCGCCTTCATGGCCTCAACGAACAAGTCCAATTCCTCGCGCGATTCGCTCTCTGTCGGCTCGATCAGCAGCGCTCCCGGCACCACCAGGGGGAACGACACCGTGTAGGGATGGAAGCCGTAGTCGATGAGACGCTTGGCGATGTCGCCGGTGCGCACCCCCTTGCGCGCCTGCAGCTTGTCGCTGAACACCACCTCGTGCAGAGTGGGGGTCTTGTAGGGCAGCTCGTAGGTGCCCTCCAGCGCCTTGCGCACGTAGTTGGCGTTCAGCACGGCGTCCTCGGTGGTCTGCCGCAATCCGTCCGGCCCATTGGCGAGGATGTAGGCCAGGGCGCGGATGTGCATGCCGAAATTTCCATAGAAGGCGCGCACCCGGCCGATGGAGTGCGGCCGGTTGTACTCAAAGCCCAGCGTGCCGTCGGCCTTGGTCACCACCACGGGGACGGGCAAAAACGGCTCCAGGATGTTTTTGCAGGCCACGGGGCCTGAGCCCGGGCCGCCGCCGCCGTGCGGGGTGGAGAAGGTCTTGTGCAGGTTCAGGTGCATGACGTCTACCCCGAAATCGCCCGGCCGCACCTTTCCCACCAGGGCGTTCATGTTGGCGCCGTCCATGTAGAGCAGCGCGCCCTTGTCGTGCAGCACATCGGCAATCTTGTGGATCTCCTGCTCGAACACGCCCAGGGTGTTGGGATTGGTGAGCATGAGGGCAGCCACGTCCTGGTTCACCTGCGCCACCAGCGAGGGAATATCCACCATCCCGCGCGCGTTGGACTTGAGGTTCTCGACCGAGTAGCCGCAGATGGCAGCAGTGGCGGGATTCGTGCCGTGCGCCGAGTCCGGGATCAGGATCTTCTTGCGCGGGTCGCCCTGCTTCTCCAGGTAGGCGCGGACCAGCAGGATGCCGGTCAGTTCACCATGCGCGCCGGCCGCGGGCTGCAGGGTGATGGCATCCATGCCCGTGATCTCGAGCAGGCACTCGCGCAAGGATTGCAGGATGCGCAACGCGCCCTGGGAAATCTTTTCCGGCTGGTAGGGGTGGCCGTTGGCCAGCCCCTCAAACCGCGCCACCGCCTCATTCACGCGCGGGTTGTACTTCATAGTGCAGGAGCCCAGAGGATACATGCCCAGGTCGATGGCGTAGTTCCAGGTGGAGAGGCGGGTGAAGTGCCGGATGATCTCGATTTCGCTCACCTCCGGCATCGCGCCCAGGTCCGGGCGCGCGGCGTCGCCCAGCAGCTGATCCGGATCCACGTCCGGAACATCGAGCGGCGGCAATCGGTAGGCGCGCTTGCCGGGCGAGGATTTCTCGAAAATCAGCCCTTCATTCTGGTTGACGTGGCGCGAGGCTTTGCGGACCGGACTCATCGCGCCACCTCCGCCGGCTCGGGCTTGCGCGTCCGGGCCTCGGAATGGGCCAGCACCTCTTCCACCTTGTCGATGGCGGCGCGCGGGGTGGTCTCGGTGCAGCACCACAGCGCCGCCTGGCCCAGCTCGGGATAAAACTTCCTGAGCGGAAAGCCGCCCACGATGCCGTGCTCGAGCAGCCGATTGTTGATGGCGTAGGGATCGTCGCTGGTCTGGAGCACGAACTCGTGGAAGCGCGGCGCGCCGGCAAACAGCACCTTGCCGTGCTGCCCGAACTGCCGGGAGGCATACGCCGCCTTCGCCAGGTTGTGCCGCGCCAGTTCCTTCAACCCTTCGCGCCCGTACACGGTCATGAAGATGGTGGCCATGAGCGCGATGAGCGCCTGGTTGGTGCAGATGTTGGAGGTAGCCTTCTCGCGCCGGATGTGCTGCTCGCGCGTGGCCAGGGTGAGAACGTAGCCGGGCTTGCCGTGCTTGTCGCGGGTGGCGCCCACCAGCCGTCCCGGCATCTGGCGCACGAACCTTTCCTTGGTGGCGATCACGCCGGCGTAGGGTCCGCCAAAGCCCAGGGGAACGCCGAAGGATTGCGCTTCCATGGCGACGATGTCGGCCTCGCCCGGCGGGCGCACGAGACCCAGGGAGACTGCCTCGGAGATGGCCACCACCAGCAGAGCGCCGCGGGCATGCGCGATCTCGGCCAGGGCCTCCACGTCCTCGATGGTGCCGAAGAAGTTGGGGGACTGGATGAGCACGCAGGCGGTTTCGCCGGTGAGAGCGCTCTCCAGCGCCGCGCGGTCCACTCGCCCGTCCTCCCCGTAGGAGACGGGCGCGAGCGGCATGCCCTGGTGGCGGCCGTAGGTCTCGAGCACCTCGCGATACTCCGGATGCACGGTGCGCGCCACGGCTGCGCCGCGCTTGCCGGTGATGCGTTCCGCCATCATCACCGCCTCGGCGGTGGCGGTGGAGCCGTCGTACATGGAGGCGTTGGCTACCTCCATGCCGGTCAGCTCGGCGATCATGGTTTGAAATTCGAAGATGGATTGCAGCGTGCCCTGGGAGATTTCCGCCTGATAGGGGGTATAGGCGGTCAGAAACTCGCCGCGCGAGACCAGGGTGTCGATCACCACCGGGCGGAAATGGTGGTAAGCCCCGGCGCCCAGAAAGATGCTGAAGCCATCGCCATTTTCCCGCGAGCGCTGCTTGAACCAGGCCAGGATCTCCGCTTCCGACATCTGGCGGGGAATGGCCAGATCGCGCTGCAGGCGGTATTCCGCCGGAATCGGCGCGAACAGGTCATGGATGGAAGCCACGCCGAGGGCGCGCAGCATCGCCTGCCGGTCGGCGTCAGATTTGGGTAAATAGCGCATGCGGATGTTTAGATTCGGAAGTCAGCCTTGCGCCGCCGGGCAGCGCGGAAACTTCTCGAGTGTCAGCCCTTTTCCTCATTCACGAACTTTTCGTAGTCCTCGGCGGAGAGCAGGCCCTGCAACTCGCCCGGATTCTTGAGCTGGATCTTCACCATCCAGGCGGCGTGCGCATCCGCATTCACCTTCTCGGGAGACGTGTTCAGGGCCTCATTGATTTCCGTGACGGTTCCCGAGGCGGGCGCAAACAGGTCCGACACCGCCTTCACCGACTCTACGCTGCCGAAGGTTTTGCCGGCTGTGATCTCCGTGCCTGGCTTGGGTAATTCGACAAAAACGATGTCTCCCAGATTTTCCTGGGCGTAGCTGGTGATGCCGATGCTCGCCGTCGCCCCCTCCGGCCTGATCCATTCATGCTCCTTGGTATAGCGGAACTCCTTGGGATACGCCATCGTCCTGCTCGCTCCTCGCTAGGTTTTCTTGGGGCGCTTGTAAAAAGGCGTAGGCACCACCTTGGCGCTCACGCCCAGGCCGCGAATTTCCACCTGCAGCGGCGTTCCGGCCTCGGCGCGGTCGGGCGGCACATAAGCCAACGCAATATTCTTTTTCAGAAAAGGGGCCGGCGACCCGCTGGTCACGGAGCCGATCGGGCTGCCCTTTTCGTCCAGCACGCGGTAGCCGTCGCGCGCGATGCCGCGCCCGGTCATCTCCAGGCCCACCAGGGTGCGCGCCAAGCCTGCCGCGCGCGCCGTGACCAGCGCCTCGCGTCCAATGAAGTCGCCCTTTTCCATCTTGCAGAAGCGGTCGAGACCCGCTTCCCAGACGTTGATGGTCTCGGAAATCTCGTGTCCGTAGAGCGGCAGCTTGGCCTCCAGGCGCAGCGTGTTGCGCGCGCCCAGCCCGCAGGGCAGCGCCCCGAATTCGCGCCCGGCTTCCAGCACCTGGTTCCACACGCGCGCGCTGGTGCGTTCGTCGGCGGGCACGTAGATTTCGAAACCATCCTCGCCGGTGTAGCCGGTGCGCGCGATCAGGACGTTATCCAGGCCGCACACCCGGCCGTGGGTGAACCAGTAAAACTTTACCGTGGCCAGGTCGGTGTCGGTCAGCTTCTGCAGCAGCTCCACGCCCCGGGGGCCCTGGATGGCAATCTGGGTGAAATCGTCGCTCAAATCGCGCGCCTGGCAGTCGAAGCCGCGGGTGTTGTCGCGCACCCAGTTGAAGTCTTTCTCGCGCGTGCCTGCGTTGATCACCAGCAAGTAATCGCTCTCGCCCAGGCGGTGCACTATAACGTCGTCCACGAAGGTTCCCTGGGGATAGAGGAGCGCCGAGTACTGCGCCTGGCCGACCTGCAGCCGCGCGGCATCGTTCATGCTGATGTGCTGGGTGGCCGCCAGCGCTTCCGGGCCGCTGATGCGGATGTCGCCCATGTGGCTGACATCGAAAATACCGGCCCCGGTGCGGACCGCCAGATGTTCCTGGACGATGCCGCCGCTCCCGGGATACTCCACCGGCATCTCCCAGCCGTTGAACTCCACCATGCGCGCCCCCATCTGGCGATGGACGGCGTTAAGAGCAGTCCGGCGGACAACGGTTGTGGCCTCGGCCATCAAAACAATTTCATGCTAACGGATTGTGTTTGGATTGTAAAAAAGCGTGTCCGGGATGGACCGAGAGGCGCGGCAAAATAAAGAGCGGGAGCAAGCCCCCGCTCTCGTCGGCATAGAAACGGGCTCGCCCGGCTAGCGCTTCAACTCGATCTGGATCACTTCAAAGGAGTTCTTGCTGACGTTTTCCGGCAGGTGGGTGAACGCGTCCATGTGCTGCACGGTTCCCGCACTCGCGTTGATGTCCTCCGCCCGCCCGTCCGGATAGGTGAACCTGGCATGGGCGTCGGTCAGGAACACCGCGACCGATTCCGGGTGGCTGTGCATCACCGACTTCTCTCCCGGTCCGTACTTGATGCGCACCACCCGCACACGCTCATTCTCGAATTCGACTGTGTAATGCCGGGAATCAACCTTCACTGGATCGCCGGCGTTCGGCTGGGGCACTCTTGCAGTGGCCATAGTCTTCCTCCTTTATGGATGGGTGTCGCACGAGTCTAGTCCCGCCGGAGGGTCCCCTGCAACGCACGGCGACGCCGGCAGAATGAGGCGCGATATGCTCGCAAATCGTAGGAACCTTCAGATTTCTGACGTGGGCAGCCGCCTGTTTGCCCCGGTACCTCGGTAACTCACCTTCGGCGTCCGGGCACGTTACAGTCTTCCCATGCAGACGCTGCGCTTCCACTGCCATCAATGCGAGCGCGAAGAGGAGCACTGCGAGTGCGAGCGCTATTGCGCCCTGTGCTTTGGCGCCGACAATGTCCGCCTGTGCGAGGACGGAATGTATTACTGCCTGAACTGCCGCGAAGCCTGCGATTATGCGGCGCAGGAATAGCCCGCAGGAGCGGCTTTCCATCCATAGCCGCTCAACGTTGCGCTAACGGCTAAGTGCTGCTCTTCCCCGTGCGCGCCGCATCACCCGGCCGGTAGCGCCGGCCTGGAAGCCGGGATCGCCTGGCCGCGTTCAAATCACTACCGCTTCCCGGTACTCGCCAAATACTTTGCGCAGCGTGTCGCTGATCTCGCCCACCGTGGCCCACGCTTCCACCGCGTTCACGATGTGAGGCATGAGATTTTCCGGCCCGCGCGCGGCATCTTCGATGCGTGCCAGCGCGGCCTGCCACGGTCCGGTATCGCGGCGCGCGCGCAAGGCGCGCAACCGCTCCACCTGCTTGCGTTCCAGCGACTCATCAATGCGCTGCAAGGGGATGGGCTTCTCTTCATCCACCTGGAAGCGGTTGACGCCCACGACCACCGCCTCCAGCCCGTCCACCGACTGCTGGAAGGCGTAAGCCGCGTTCTGGATCTCCTGCTGCACGAAACCACGCTCGATCGCCTTCAACATGCCGCCCATGGCGTCAATCTTCTCCATGTAGCCGTTGGCGTGGTGCTCAATTTGTTGGGTGAGCGATTCCAGGTAGTAAGAGCCGGCCACCGGATCGACGGTTTGGGCCACTCCGGATTCGTAGGCAATCACCTGCTGGGTGCGCAGCGCCACTCGCACCGCCGTTTCTGTGGGCAGCGCCAGGGCTTCGTCGAACGAATTGGTGTGCAGCGACTGCGTCCCGCCCAGCACGGCCGCGAGCGCCTGCAGCGCCGTGCGCACGATGTTGTTCTCCGGCTGCTGGGCGGTCAGCGTGGAGCCCGCCGTCTGGGTATGGAAGCGCAGCATCCAGGAACGCGGGTTACTCGCGCCGAAGCGGTCGCGCATGATGCGCGCCCACATGCGGCGCGCCGCGCGGAATTTCGCCACCTCCTCCAGAAAGTTGTTGTGGGCGGCGAAGAAGAACGACAACCGGGGGGCAAACTGGTCCACCGGCAGCCCCGCGTTGATGGCCGCCTGCACATAGGTGGCGCCGTTGGCCAGCGTGAACGCCACCTCCTGCACCGCCGTGCAGCCCGCTTCCCGCATGTGGTAGCCGGAAATAGAGATGGTGTTCCACTCCGGCACCTGCTCGCGGCAGTAGGCAAACAGGTCGGTGATGATGCGCATGGCTTGCGCGGGCGGGTAGATGTAGGTGCCGCGCGCGATGTACTCCTTCAAAACATCATTCTGCACGGTGCCCGAGAGGTGCCGGGGATCGCCTCCGCGCCGCCGCGCCACCGCGATATACAGCGCCAGCAGGATGGAGGCGGTGGAGTTGATGGTCATCGAGGTGGAGATCCGGGTCAAATCAATGCCCTGGAACAGGCGCTCCATGTCTTCCAGGGAATCAATGGCCACCCCGACTTTGCCTACCTCGCCCATGGCCAGCGGGTGATCGGAATCCATGCCGATCTGCGTAGGCAGATCGAAGGCGACCGAAAGCCCGGTGGTGCCGTGGCTGAGCAGGTACTGGTATCGCTTATTGGATTCCTCGGCATCGCCCATGCCGGCGTACTGCCGCATCGTCCAGAGCCGCCCGCGATACATGGTGGGCTGCACACCCCGGGTGTAGGGATACTCCCCGGGATAGCCGACGTCCCGCTCCTGTTCCCAGCCGGCCAGGTCGGCGGGCGTGTAAAGCGGCTGAACGCCAATGCGGGATGAAGTTTCAGGCGGGGCGGCGGCTTGCGCTTCCCGGGGCGGGGTGGAGGTCTGCTCGGCAATCCTGGAGTCTTTTGCCAACCGTCACCTCCCCGCCCCGCAAGCTGCTCACGATTTCTTGCGGGCGCGCCAGAACGAACTTACTCCGAAGTAGGCAAACAGCGCCAGAAAACATCCCGCGAGCGCCAGTTTGGAGACTCCGACGGTCCCTGCCTGGTAGCGGGGATAGGCGCGCGCCAGGGCCAGCCCCCCCAGGGCGGCCAGCGCCAGGAAGAAAAACCCGATCACCTGCAGCCACAGCAGGCGCAGCACGCGCGAGAAGGAGCGGCCGGTGACCCGCCCGGCATGCAGCAAGGCTGCGGCCCTCCGGCTGCGCCCCGCCTGGCGCGCCGCGACCCGCGCAATTACCCCCAATTTTCGCGCTGTGGTGATGCTTGCCATCAGGCTTGGCGGGCGCAAGGCAAACAAACATTCCCCGGGCCCGTGGCTGCATTTTACGCCAGCGGCCGCGGCCTCAGTTCTGGCCGCCAGCGCCCCACAATAGCGTTCAAGCACGGGAGCGCCGCCCTCAGCGCAGCAAAAAGGGCGTCCGTGAGGACGCCCTTCCGATGCTCGGCAAAAGGGTTAGAAGCGCACGCGAACTGAAAGCTGAATCTCGCGCGCCAGGTCGGTGCCGCCCGGATCTCCCATGCCGCCGAAGATCGGGTGGAGCAAGTCGGGCGAAATCCGGCCATGCTGTAAGTCCCGCAGAGTCAAGATCTGGCCGCCCGAGCCGACGTACTGGCCGGTGATCGGGTTCAGGCAGCTGGTGCAGTTCTGCCACCCTGGGGCGATGGAGGGCAGCACCAGCTGACTGGTGTTGGGAGCGGAGTTGAAGAGGTTGAAGTTGGTATGGTTAAACACGTTGAAGAAGTCGGCGCGCAACTCCAGCGCCGTGCTTTCACGCCAGGGAATGTGGAAGGACCGGGTTACCGACAGGTCGGTGCGGTAGTACGGGTCGGTGCGGCCGGCATTGCGCTTTAAATTCCCGTTGACCCGCTGGAAATCCACCACATCTCCGCTGAGGGCATCCACGGCTCCCAGTCCGGAAGCGTTGGCGGGTGCCAGGAAAGTATTCGCGGTGGGGCAGGGTCCGCTGGGCAGCGCTGCCAGGCATGTGGCCACGCCGGCGGAACTGATCAGGTAATTGGCCCCGAAGGCATCGGCGATTCCGGCGGTCGAGATGGTGCCGTCCGCCAAAACGTTGGGCCGCTGGATGGATTCATTGCCGATGCCGAAAAAGAGAGCGTCGGCAAAGGGCACGTCGCCGGTGGAAATCGGCCACGGGCGTCCGCTTTGCAACTGGGTGGCAACGCCGAATTGCCAGTCATTGGTCAACCAGCGCAGTCCGGGGACGCTGCTCAGCTTAGCCGTATCCACCACCGCGCCCAGGTTGATGGCGTGGCGAATGTCCGACTGCGCGTCCGCGCGTTCCGCATTGATGAAGCGAGGATCGCCGGGCTCGGAGACGCCGAAGAAGTCCTCGGTCGAGCTGATGGTATGGGAGTAGACGTAGCCGCCGTGCACCTGGAGGTGATGCGACATGCGCTTGGTCACGTCCACGATCAACCCGTTGTACGACGAAGTGCGCGTGTTCTGGTTGGTGCGCACCGCGGTAAAGCGGGGATCGGGCCGCTCCCCAAAGTAGAAGAAGCCGGGGTGGGCGGGATCGGCCAGGATGGGCGGGAAATTGGTGTCAGACTCGCCAAACTGCCCGAAGCCGAAGGCGCCGATGTACTCCACGTTCAGGGCGGCGCTGTTGCCCAGTTGCCGCTGGAACGAGAGGTTGGCGTGCCGGATTTCCGGGTTCTTCAGGTTGGGGGAAATCGGGCGCACCCTTCCGAAAGTGCCGCTGTGGAAACACGGCGCCAGGACGGCCGGCGAGGGGAAGTTGGGGAAGGCGCTGAATACCGCGTCGCCCGCATTGCAGGGGTTGCTCGCTTTGACCGCGCCGGTTACCAGGTTCACGCCGTCGAAG
>JAMXLI010000066.1 GCA_024281115.1 Terriglobales bacterium
ATCTACACCGGCCTCCGGCAGACGCCGGAGATGATCGCCAACGCCGCTTTGCAGGAAGACGTGGACGTGATCGGGCTCTCCATCCTGTCGGGCGCTCACAATGCCATCGTTCCCCGGGTGATGGGCCTCCTGAAGGAGCACAAGATGGAAGACGTGCTGGTGCTCGTCGGCGGCATCATTCCCGACCAGGACGTCGAAACCCTGAAGCGCGAAGGGGTGGCCGCCATCTTTCAGCCCGGGACTGCCATGGACGAGATTATCCAGTTCATCCGCAAGAATGTGCGCGGGAAGACGGCGGTCGGCACCTAGGCTGTCGTCGAGCCAGATTCCAAACCCCAGCCAGCGAGGTCCTCCCATCCGCGCGGAACAAATCCTGAAGCAGGCCGTCGGACCTGCGCCCTGGTACTGGCAGACCTTTCCCGAGATCAGCGGCGCCAGTGGGCGGCGGTTCGTCTGGAATTACCACGGGGAGCAGGGTCCCATCGGCTACCTGGTAACACTGCACCCGCGCCAGGATCCGGGCGCGACCGTGCTGGCGCTCAACACCTATTGTCGCGCCTTCGCAATCGGCGCTTCGCGCCTGGGCGTATGGTGCCCAGAGGCGGCCGCGGCGGTTGCGGGCCAGCCCTACATCCGGCTGCTCTGCTTCGATCCGGAAACCCTGGAGAGTTTCCCCCTGGAAGACGTGGCCGGCTGGTTCAAGCAGTCCAATGAGCGCGTTTACTCAGCCACCGCGCCAGTCGCGGAATTTGAGATCAGCTCCGGGCTGGGGGCGGGGGAGCATGCCCTTGCCGTGCCGGAGGAGTTTCGCAAAGCCGGGGAACTGCTGATCGTCAGCCCGCTTCCCGCGGCCTCCAAAAACGATCCGGCGTGCGCGATCGTGGTGCTGGATGCGCGCAGCGGCCGAGCGCAGGTGCTTCCCCAAGGCTGGTTCACTGCCGCTCAATTCGATACCGGGTACCAGTGGATCACGCGCGTGGCGCGCGACCCCATGACTGGGCGGATGGTGGGCGAGGGCATCCGCATGAAGCGCTTCGAATTGGCCGAAGACGGCTGCACCTTGGAGCGCTGGCTGGAATGAGTGTGGCCCTTGGGCGGCGCAGCCGTGGTGGCCGGCTCGCCTGAGCCCGTGCTCCAGCTCAGACGCTGTCCATCCCGGATCGCGCCAGCCGCGCGTTTGCGCGGTTGGCGGCTGTGTTCTACCCTAACTAGTTTTCCCTAACCACCCATGGCTGACCGGACCCCGCCCGCAGGCTCGCTCGCATCCGCCATTGATCCCACCTCTCCGCGCTTTGAGAAGAACATGCGCGCCATGGCGGAGCGCGTCTCGCAGGTACGCAACGAAGAAGAAACCATCCGGGAAGGCGGGGGCGCGAAGAACATCGAGTCACAGCACAAAAAGGGCCGGTTGACCGCCCGCGAACGCCTGGCGCTGCTGCTCGATCCCGGCACAGAACTGTTCGAGCTCGGGCTGTATGCCGCCTGGGGCATGTACGAGGAATGGGGCGGGGCGCCGTCGGCAGGCGTGATCACCGGGCTGGGGCATATCCACGGACGCCCCTTCATGGTGATTGCCAACGATGCCACCGTAAAGGCGGGGGCGTTCTTCCCCATGACGGCAAAGAAGGTCATCCGGGCGCAGAACATCGCCATCGAGAACCGCATTCCGACCATTTACCTGGTGGATTCGGCGGGCGTGTTTCTGCCGCTGCAGGAAGATGTCTTCCCCGACACCGACGATTTCGGGCGCGGGTTCCGCAACAATGCCGTGATGTCGTCGCTGGGCATTCCGCAGATCGCCGCCATCATGGGCATGTGCGTGGCCGGCGGAGGGTACTTGCCGGTCATGTGCGATCACGTGCTCATGACGGAAGGCAGCGGGCTGTTCCTGGCGGGGCCGGCGCTGGTGCAGGCGGCCATCGGCCAGCGGGTGTCGGCTGAGGAGTTGGGCGGGGCCGCCATGCACGCGGCCATCAGCGGCACCGTGGATTATCGCGAGCCCAAGGACGAGGCCTGCCTGGCCCGCATAAGATCGCTGGTGGAGAAAATGGGGCATCGCCCCCGGGCCCCTTTTGACCGCACGCAGCCCGAGTTGCCCGCCTTCGCCGCCGAAGAACTGTACGGGATTTTCGAGTCGGATCCGGCGCGCCCCTACAACATGAAGGAGGTGCTGGCCCGCATCGTGGACGCCAGCCGGTTCGACGAATACAAGCCGGAATACGGGCAGACGCTGATTTGCGGGTTCGCGCGCATTGGCGGCCACGCCGTGGGAATCGTCGCCAACCAGAAGATGCACGTGCAGCAGGTGGATGAGGCGGGGCGCAAGCGCATGGAATTCGGCGGGGTCATCTATACCGAGTCCGCCGAGAAGGCAGCGCGCTTCATCATGGATTGCAACCAGAACCTGGTGCCCCTGGTCTTCCTGCACGACGTGAACGGCTTCATGGTGGGACGGGACGCGGAGTGGAGCGGCATCATCAAGGCGGGGGCCAAGATGGTGAACGCCGTCTCCAATTCGGTGGTGCCGAAGATCGCCGTGATTATTGGCGGCTCCTTTGGCGCAGGGCACTATGCCATGTGCGGAAAGGCCTACGATCCGCGCTTTGTCTTCGCCTGGCCGACCGCGCGCTATGCCGTGATGAGCGGGGACTCGGCCGCGAGCACGCTGGTCGAGATCCGGCTCAAGCAACTGGAGCGCGGCGGAAAGAAACTTACCGACGAGGAAAAAGGCGAGCTCTACGCCTCGGTGAAGCAGACCTACGATGAGCAGACCGATCCGCGCTACGGTGCCGCGCGGCTGTGGATCGACAAGATCGTAGACCCGCTGGACACGCGCGCCGCCCTGATCGCGGCGCTCGAAGCGGCATCGTTCAATCCCGAGGTCAAAGAGTTCAAGGTGGGCGTGCTGCAGACCTAGGAGCCGGCGATACGCCGGGATGCGGTGAACCCTGATCAGGATTACAGATGAGCGATGCCATCAAGCTGGTTGAGTGCCCGCGCGACGCCTGGCAAGGCCTGAAGGGCCTCATCCCCACCGACGCGAAAGCCGCCTACTTGCGCGCCCTGGTGAACGCCGGCTTCAAGCACATTGACGCGGTCTCGTTTGTGTCGCCCACGGCCGTGCCCCAGATGGCCGATTCCGAGCGCGTGCTGATGCAGCTCGATCCCCCCGACGACGTCGAGATCATCGGGATCGTGGTGAATGAGAAGGGGGTGGAGCGCGCCATCGAGAGCAGCGCGGTGCGCACCGTGGGTTTCCCCTATTCGGTCTCGCCCACCTTTCTTGAAAAGAACCAGCGCCAGACGCTGGAAGACGCGGTCGAAGAGCTGGAGAAGATCCACAAAAAAGCGGACGACGGCGGCCTGGAGGTGGCGGTGTATATCTCGATGGCCTTCGGCAATCCCTATGGCGATGATTGGAGCGTGGACGAGGTGGTGGAGGCGGTGGCCCTGCTGGAATCCGAGGACATCCACACCATTTCGCTGGCCGACACGGTCGGGCTTGCCGGGCCTGAGCAAATTGGCGAACTGCTGGGCGCGGTGCTGAATAAATACGATTACCTCGAGATTGGCGTGCACCTGCACAGCCGGCCGGAGGCGGCGACGGACAAAATCCTGGCCGCGTACGACGCTGGCTGCCGGCGCTTCGATTCCGCGCTGGGAGGCCTGGGCGGCTGTCCCTTCGCGCAGGACGCTCTGGTGGGCAACATTCCAACGGAGAAAGTGATTGCGGCCTTGCGCCAGCGCGGGTTGGAAGCGCCCGTGCGCAAGCCGCTGGATCCGCTGCTGCAGATGGGAGCGGAAATTGCGGCGCAGCACAGCGGTTCGGGCGCAGCGGATTGAACTTGGAACGATCGGGCTTGGGTCGGAACGGCAGGGCCGGGGTTGACCCGCAATAACAATGGCTTACAGCACCCTACATCTCGAGTTGGAGGACGCAATCGCGACCCTCACCCTGAATCGCCCGGAGAAGCGCAACGCCGTCAGCTTCGCGCTAGTCAGCGAATTGTTGGACGCGCTCGAGGAGGTGGAGGGCTCCCCGGCGCAGGTTCTCATCATTACCGGCGCGGGCAAAGCCTTTTGCGCCGGCCTGGACCTGGAAGAATTGAAGGCGCTGCTGGGCAAGACGCACGACGAGAACCTGCGCGATTCCGCGCGCATGGCTTCCTTGTTCCGCCGCATCTACGATTTTTCCAAGCCCACCATCGCCGCGGTGAACGGCGCGGCGATTGCCGGGGGTACCGGCATCGCCACCATGTGCGATTTCACGCTCGCGGTGCCGGAAGCAAAGTTCGGCTATACCGAGGTGCGCATCGGCTTTGTGCCGGCCATTGTCTCGTCGGTG
>JAMXLI010000067.1 GCA_024281115.1 Terriglobales bacterium
TTCCTCAACACAGGTATCGCTGCTGACGCAGGTTCCATGTTTGCCTCCGCTGGCACGATAAGGCTCGTCGAAAAACGCCGATGCGGCAAACAATTGACGCCCACTTGGTAGCGTGAAAGATTTGGCGCTAACGGTTTGTCTGCCGTCGCGGGCCAGCCTGGGAGCGCCGGTTTGATGCGCCCCCGCCATGGCGGTGTTGTTGAGTCCCCCCTGCAGGTAATGAACACGCGGACGTAGACTGATCCATTCCCTCGTGCTGGCGACTGCCTCCCACCTGCAGATCCCTCCATCGATTAAACGCAAGTAAAGCGATCGAGAAGCACGAGGGATTGGTGTGCGTGGTGGAAGACGTGAAGGGTGGACCCCAGTTGCGACGAGCAACCGATTGTGAGAAATAGCCGCGTCAGCGGCCGCGGTGGGTGGGGATCCGGAAGCCACTCCGGACCCCCTGAGACATCGGGATAGGTTAGCGCCTAAGCTTCGATGCTCAACGGTGAGCATCTCTTATCAGCCTGTCCTCTGTAAAGCCCTTCCGCGGCGCTTACGGGGTGACGGAACAAGACTGCCGGACCTTCCACTGCGCACGTTGTCATCAAGAGGTAGTGATCTGCCGGCGCTGCGATCATGGCAACCGCTATTGCCTGCCGTGTGCTCCGCTGGCACGCACGGAAAAGCAGCGCACCGCGGGCGCGGTGTATCAAAAGACGGAAACTGGCAAGCTGCATCACAAAGTACGTCAAGAGCAGTACCGAGCCCGGCTGGCGGAAAAGGTGACGCATCATGGTGACTTGGGAACGGCTCTCGGGCCAGACTTAGCGGTAGCTACTCTACCGCGTGGCCAGGAGAGCCCAGATGAGCGCCGGGAAGGATCGCCCAAGCCGCCAGAGTTATCACCTCCCTCGCCACGCTGCTGTGATTTCTGCAGCCGCCCGTGCGAATGTGCGGTACGCACCACGTTGCTCGGCCGGCTTCGCTCTATTTACCGGCGCGGTCCCCGGCTGCCTGGCCACGCCGGCCTTGGGCGCCGACGCTGAAGCGCCAGGAGACAGCACCAGATGAGCCATCAGGAGAACGGATGTGCAGGCGATGCAGGGCGAGATCCTGGAGATCGCCGCGATCGGCACCAGCTACCGGCGAGTGAGGTGCCTGGCGCCGCGGCAGATCGAGCAGATGAAGGCGAGCTTAACCGCGCACGGGCAACTGACGGCGCTGGTGGTGGTGAAACGGCAGAACAGCCTGGAACTGATCGACGGCTTCAAGCGGCATCGAGCGGCGGGCGAGATGGGATGGACCCGGCTCCGCGCGACCTTGATGGAGGTGGACGAGCGGGGGCAGTGGGTGGCCATGCTGAGCTTGAACCGCGCCACTCACGCCATGAGTGTGCTAGAGGAGGCGATGGTCCTGCGCGAGATGGTGGCGATGGGCATGACGCAGACCGAGATTGGCCAGATGCTGAATCGCCACAAGAGCTGGGTGTCGCGGCGGATCGGCCTGATCGAGCGGCTCCATCCGGAGTTGGTGGAACAGATCCGGGAGGGGATTTTGCCGCCGGGGGCGGGCCGGCGGCTGCTGGTGTTGCCCGCGGGCAACCAGTTGGAACTGGCGGCGGTGGCGATGCAGCACGGCCTGGGGAGCCAGGAAACGGAGCTGTTGGTGCGGCTCTGGAAGAATGCCGATCCGCCCGTCCGGGATTATCTGTTAGCCCATCCCCGTGCGGCGCTGGCGAATGTGCAGGCCAACCATCCCGAGACGCCGCCGGATCCCCGGCTGACGCCGCGCGGACAACGCCTGCAACATCATCTTCGCATCCTGCAGGCAGTGGCGCCGCGCACCCTCCAACTGCTGCGGCCGGCGCCGGCCCCCGACGATCTGCGGATCCTGGCCGGCGACCTGGAATCGACCAGGTCATCGCTGTCCCGCCTGGCGGAAGCGCTCGCTTCCGCCATAGTGCGCGACAACTGAAAGCGCAGCAACGTGCCGAGCGCAACCAGCAGATTCTCAGCCTGCTCGCCCAGGGAGAGGGCCACAAGGCCATTGCGCGCCAGTTGAACATCGATGTGAAAACCGTCCGCCGCGTGAAGAAGGGCGTGCAGAAACGCCAACCGCGCCCGTCCAAGCTGGATGCCTTCAAGCCTGTCATCGAGGAACTGGTGGTGAAAAGAGATCTCACCGCCACCCGTGTCTTACGGGAGATCCGCGCCCTCGGATACGCGGGTGGTTACAGTGTGCTGAAGCAATACGTGCGCTCCATCCGCCGCCCCTTGCGGCGCCGCCCGCACCTGCGATTCGAGACCGACAAGGGCGAGCAGGCGCAGGTCGATCTCTCCGATTACACCGTGGATTTCCGCGGCCAGGCGGCCGCCGTGGTGTGCTTCTCGATGGTGTTCGGCTACAGCCGCTGGCAGTTCATCCGCTTCACGGAGTCCGCCAACGCCCACGCGGTCTGCCACAGCCACGTGCTGGCCTTCGAAAAGGCCGGCGGGGCGCCGCACGAGATCTTGTACGACCGCATGAAACAGGTTGTCCTGGAAAGTCACGCCGAGCGCGTCGTCTTTCATCCGCTGTTCGAAGCGCTGGTGAAGCATTACGGTTTCCGGGCGATTCCCCTGGCCCCGGGCTACAAAGAGGGGAAGGGCAAAGTGGAGAACCCGTTCAAATATGTGTTCTCCGACCTGCTGAAGGGAAGCACGTTCCATGACCTGGACGACCTCAACCGAAAGGCCGCCGTCTGGCTGCGCGAAATTGCCTGGGTCCGCAAGCACGGCACGACGCAAGAGCGGCCTCTGGATCGAATGGATGCGGAACGTCCTTATCTGATTCCGCTTCCGGCCCGCCCCTTTGTGGCAGCCCGGGTCGAAGAACGGCTGGTCGGTTATGACTTTTGCATCGCCTGGG
>JAMXLI010000068.1 GCA_024281115.1 Terriglobales bacterium
CGCCTGGCCCTGTTCTTCGACCTGCCCCGCATGTTCGACTCCGACCGGCCTGCGGAGGCGCAGTTCCAACAGGTACTCGAACGCGTCCTGGAAGCCATTCCCAATGCACGCCGGGGCGCCCTGCTGCTCGTCAATCCCAAGGGCGACGACCTCCTGCTGAAAGCGCACGTCCCGCTGGGCTCGCCCGCCGTCAGCATGACCTCGGCGCGGTGGTCCATCCAGGAGCGCCGCGCCTTCATCTGGAAGCGCGAGCAGGACCTCACCGCCAGCCAGCAGCAATTCGGCCTCGCCTCCGGAATTTATGCGCCGCTGGTATCCCGGACAGCCGCCCTGGGCGTGCTCTTCGTGGAAAATCCCGAGCGCGACGACGCTTTCACCGCCGACGACATGAATCTGTTGGTCGCGGTCGCCAACCACCTGGCCATGACGCTGGCCAACGAAAGCCTGCAATTCGATTTGCGCCGCAATACTGTCATCCTGCAGCGGCTGCTCACCAACTTCTCGCCTCGGGTCCGCGATCGCCTGCTGGAGCGCGCCCGCCAGGGCAAGCTGCGCCTGGGAGGGGAGAAGTCCGAGGTCACCATTCTCATGTCCGACCTGCGCGGCTTTACCCGCACCACCGACACCATGGATTCGGGCGACGTGGTAGACATGCTGAACCAGTACCTCTCCGTGGCTGCCGCCGGCGTTTTCCAGCACGATGGGACGGTGGACAAGTTCATCGGCGATGCCGTGCTCGCCGTCTTCGGCAGCCCCGATCCCGATCCCGACCATCACCAGAAAGCGGTGCGTGCCGCCTTGCAGATCCAGGCGCAGGTAGAAAAACTAAACGCGCAGCGTAAGGCCGAGGGCGCGGTGCAGTGCCAATTCGGCATCGGCGTGCACTGCTGGGAAGTGCTGCACGGATTCATCGGCACCGACGACCGCATGGAGTACACCGTCATCGGCGTCCCCGTCAATCGTGTCTCCCGCTATAGCCAGGCCGCCGGGCCCGGCGACATTCTCGTCAGCCCCGAGCTGTACCAGCACGTCTGGCGGCTCTTCAAGGCGGAGAAGAAGATGATTCCCACCAAGCACGAAGGCGATCTCGTCGCCTTTTCCGTACTCGCCGCCCAGCAGACAAACGCCGGCCAATGACGATCCTATCGGCCAGTGATTCTGGCCGATGAGGGGACGCCGCTCCGCCCGCCCGAGGAAGAAGAAGCGGCTGCCTGGGAAGAGTTCAGCGCACTGCCTTGCGCACCGGCCGTCACCCATCGCACCGTCTCGTTCCAAACCCATTCCGCCGACAGAGACATCCTGACAGAAACGGGGTTGCAGCAGAGATGGACCGCCTCCGCGCGCCAAGTTTCCGAGCGGCGTGACTCTAGGCGGTCGCTTTACGCTTCCAACTTTTCAGTGCATTCTCCAGAAGTAGACGCACCAGGAGCTTCAAGTCATGCGAACCTTAACACTCGCAGTACTACTGCTCACGATCAGCGCTTTCGCGCAGACCTCGCCGCCCGCCGGACAACAAGCCGCGCTTGAACAGCACGTAAAGGATCTGGAGGAGCGCATCATTCTCCTGGAAGGACAGGTGCGCATGTTGACCCAACAGGCGCGAGCGGCTCAGCCAACTCCTGCGCCTGCCGCAGCGGCCCCGGCCCCCGCTGCGCCCGAAGCGGCTGCTGCCGCCCCCGCTCCTGCGCCCGCGCCTGTCGCTCAGCAGTCCCCGACCGCTTCCGGTGAAGGTGGTGCGAACCTGCCGGTGTATGGCGGCGCGAGCGCTGCGGCCAAGGCACTGAATCCCGATATCAGCGTTATCGGCGATTTTATGGGCGCTGCCGGTCATTATCCCGAAGCGCCCGGCTCCGTCATCCGCCAGGCCGGCTTCCGTTCGCTCGAAATGCACGAGTCCGAAGTGGGCCTGCAGGCCATCATTGATCCTTATGCCCGAGGTGATTTCTTCCTGAGCTTCGGCGAAGAAGGAGTCAATCTGGAGGAGGGGTATATCACCTTTACCGCGCTGCCCGCCGGACTGGTGGCACGGGTAGGGAAGATGCGCGCCGCCTTCGGCAAGGTGAATACTTTGCACAACCACGTCTTGCCGTGGGTGGACCGGCCCCTGGTGACCGAGAACCTGGTCGGGGGTGAAGATGGAATTGACGACGCTGGCCTTTCGGTCACCCGCATCTTACCGGCGCCCAAGGGGTTATTTTTGGAAGCGACCGGGCAGGTGTTCCGTGGCGACAGCGGCACGCAAACCTATTTCACGCCGGCAGGACACCTCGACCAGACGTTGTTTACAGCCTCGCACAAGGGCGACGTGAGCACCGTGGCGCACCTGCGCGGCTACAGAGACTTGACGGACTCTACCAACCTGGATCTTGGCGTCTCTTACGCGCGCGGACACAACGATGTGGGCAGCAACTTCATCACCAATCTGTATGGAGTGGATGCCACGGTCCACTGGAAGCCGCTGCGCCGCGCCATCTATCACTCCTTTGTGGGTCGCACCGAGCTTATCTGGAGCCAGCGCGATCAGCTGCCCACCCTGCGCCTGCCGGCGCTGCAACGCTCGTTCGGCATGTATGCTTCTGGGGATTACCAGTTCGCGCGCCGCTGGTTTGTCGGCGGCCGCTACGACTGGTCGGAGCGGGCCCGCGATATGCTGCAGCGCGACTATGGAACCTCGGCAACGCTCACCTACTGGCCGAGCGAGTTCAGCCAGATTCGCGGCCAGTACCGTTACACCCGCTACGCCAACGGCTTCACTGAGAACCAGTTGCTCATGCAGGTGCAATTCTCACTGGGGGCGCACGGGGCGCATCCGTTCTAAGTCAAGGAGATCATGAGAATGAGTTGGCAGAAGATTCGCGCGTTGATGATTGTTCTGGCCGGGCTGTGCGCAATGGCAGCGGCGCCCACCGCCCACGCCCGCAAACTCAACATCATCACTTCCACCACCGATATGGCGGCGCTGGCTTCGGATGTGGGAGGCGACCGGGTCAGCGTGGATTCCATTGCCCGCGGCTACCAGGACCCTCACTTCGTCGAGGCCAAGCCCAGCTTTCTGCTTAAGCTGCGTAACGCCGACCTGCTGATCGCCGTCGGTCTCGATCTGGAGATCGGATGGTTGCCCCCGCTCGTCACCCAGAGCGGCAATCCCCGGATTCAGGTGGGCGCTGCCGGGTATCTCGATGCCTCCCAGTTTGCCGAGATCCTGGACAAGCCTACGGGCACGATCACGCGCGCCATGGGTGACGTTCACCCCCTCGGCAACCCGCATTACTGGCTCGATCCCGATAATGGGCGGCGCATCGCCCGCGGTATCGCCGGAAAACTGGGGGAGCTCGAACCTGGCAATGCCGGCTACTTCCAGCAGCGTTTCCAGGACTTTGACAAGCGGCTTACGGACGCGGAGAAGAAGTGGGACGCGCAAATGGCTCCCTATAACGGTGCCAAGCTGGTCACCTATCACACCTCGTGGGCGAATTTCGCCAAACATTTCCATCTTTCTGTCGTCGGTTTTATTGAGCCGCGGCCCGGGATCCCCCCGACCCCGCAACACACCATCGAAATCATCAACCTGATGAAACGCGAAAACGTGAAGGTGGTCGTGGTCGAACCGTATTTTGACCTGAAAACGCCCAACAGCATCGGCGCGGCTACCGGCGCAAAGGTCATCGTGGTATTGCCCTCGGTGGGCGGGGAAAAACAAGTGTCCGACTACTTCAAACTGTTCGATTACGATATCGGATTGCTGACTTCGGCGCTGGGCGCGAAGTAGGATGAGGACTGGCCGGGGCTCCGAGGACAAACGATAAATATGGACATCCTGCACTTTCTGGTTCTGCCTTTTATTGCCAGCCTTATTCTGACCGGCATCCATTCCTATCTCGGCGTGCACGTGGTGGAGCGCGGCGTTATTTTTGTGGACCTCGCCCTCGCCCAGATTGCCGCCCTGGGCGCCACCATCGCCATCGCCGCCGGCATGGACCCGCACGGCACAGCCTCCTACTGGATCAGCCTGGCGTTCACGTTTCTGGGCGCGCTCATCTTCTCGCTGGTGCGCTCGCGGCGCGCCCGCATTCCGCTCGAGGCCTTCATTGGCATCACCTATGCGGTAGCCTCGGCCGCTGCCATCGTGGCCATGAGCAAGGCCACGGGCGAGACCGAGCACCTGAAGGACATGCTGGTCGGCAACATCCTGGCCGTCTCTCAGCGCGACGTCATCAAGACGGCCCTGCTGTACGGCGGAATCGGCGCCTTCCATTACATCTTTCGCCACAAGTTCTTGAGCATCTCCATGGACCCGTCTCGCGCCGAAGCGGAAGGCGTCAGCGTTCGGCTGTGGGACTTCCTTTTCTACGCCTCGTTCGGTTTCGTTGTGACTTCCTCGGTCGCCATTGCCGGAGTGCTGCTGGTGTTCTGCTACCTGATCGTGCCCTCGGTGGGGGCGATGCTGTTTGCCGATCGCATCGGCAAGCGGCTGGCGATTGGCTGGACCATGGGCACCCTGGTTTCCGCTCTCGGCTGCTACTTGTCCGTAGCCTTTGATTCACCCACCGGCGCTACCATTGTCTGCACCTTCGGCGGCGTGCTGCTGGTGATGTATGTGGCGCACGTGTTGCTCGAGCGCGTGCGCGGCAATCGGGGCGTCAACCTGGAGCGCGAGACGGTGACCCGGCCGTGAGGCCGCGCCGGCCTCGGTTCTTCGCAGCTCTCCTCGCGCTGACCGGCGCGCTTTGCGTCAGCCTCTCCTTCGCCGCAGACCGGCCGCAGCTCCCGGTCGCCGACACCCTCCTGGTCAACGGCAAAATTCTCACGCTGGATGCTCGCGACTCGATTGCCGACGCGCTGGCCATTCGCCAGGGCAAGATTGTGGCCGTCGGATCCAAGACCGACCTGGCCGGCAGCATGGGCCCGCAAACCGTCGTGGTGGACCTGCACGGCCGCACCGCCACTCCAGGGCTGATCGACACCCATGGCCATTTCGCCGATGGCGGTGTGAACCAGCTTTACCATGCGGATCTCAGCTCGGCTTCCCGCATCGCCGACGTGCAGCAACGCCTGCGCGAAAAGCTGGCTGCGCTGAAGCCGGGCGAGTGGCTGCTGGGCGACGGCTGGGACGAGGGTAAGCTGGCGGAGCGGCGCTATTTGCATGCCTCCGACCTGGATGCGGTCAGCTCCGATCATCCCGTGTGGCTGACCCACACCACCGGCCACTACGGCGTCGCCAACAGCTACGCACTTCGCCCGGCGCACATCGATGCGGCCAGCCAGGATCCGCCGGCGGGCACCATTGATCGCGACGCCAAGGGCGAGCCCACCGGCGTGCTGAAAGAAGCGGCCATGGGCCCGGTTGCCCGTCTCATTTCGCCGGTGACCGCCGAGCAGGAACGCAACGGCATTCTCCACATGATCGACGCCTTGCATCGCGAGGGCATGACCTCGGTCAAGGAAGCCGACACCCAGCCCGCGACCTGGAATGCTTATCGCGAGCTGCTGAATCAGGGCAAGCTGGACCTGCGCGTCTTCGTGCTGTGGCATGCGGGCACCACCATGGAGTCGGCCCGGGAAGCTCTATCGCGCGTTTCCTCTCTTCCGCGCCCGCCGGGTTCGCTTGGCGACGGGCGGTTGTTGTCCGGGGGAGTCAAGTTGTACATGGACGGCAGCGGTGGCGCGCGCACTGCCTGGGTCTATCAGGATTGGAATAAGAACTCGCGCGAGACTGACACCGGCAATCGCGGCTATCCCGCCATCTCGCCGGAGACGTACCGGCAAGTCGTCCGGATGTTTCACCAGGCTGGCATTCACGTGGGAACCCACGCCGTCGGCGATCGCGCCATTGACTGGGTCGTGGATACCTATGCCCAGGTGCTGCGCGACCGTCCCACGCGCGGCCTGCGCCACAGCATCATCCACGCCAACATCCCCAGCGACCATGCCCTGGCCGTCATGGCCGAGCTGCAGCGGCAGTACGACGCCGCCTACCCGGAATTGCAAGCTCCCTTTCTCTGGTGGATTGGCGACACCTACGCCGGTACCTTCGGCCCGGCGCGCGCTCCCCGCCTGATCCCTCTCCAAACTTATTTGCAGCGCGGCATCCGGTGGGGCGGAGGCTCCGATTTCTTCGTCACGCCTTTTCCCGCGCGCTATGGCATATGGGCTTCCATGGCCCGCGAGACCCTGAATGGCGTCTACGGGTCGCATCCCTTTGGGACCGCCGAGGCGGTGGATGTCCACGCCGCCCTGCGCTCCTACACCTCCTGGGCGGCGCGGCAACTGTTTCTCGAAGACCGGGTAGGCTCATTGGAGCCAGGCAAAGACGCTGACATCGCGGTCTGGGATCGCGACCTCTACACCATTCCGCCCTCCCAGGCGAAGGACATGAAGTGTGAGTTGACCATACTGGCGGGCAAGATTGTCTTCCAATCCCCGCAGACGCCCGTCACGGTTCGTACGCCCCAGCGTCCCTGAGCCGCAGTGCGGAACAGAAGAAAAGGTTGTTTCAGCGCCTGCTCGGCCGCTGTGGACGCGCGCCCGCAGCGAGTGACTTTTTCTTCTTTCGCTTGGACAATTTCCGCGCTTGGGCCCGCCGCCTCTTTTTGCGGAGTTCTTCGGCCGAGTACAGGCTCCCGCGGCAGTTTTTGGCCCCGCAGAAGCAGGGCGCCTCCTCGTCGCCGTCGTATAGGTTGTAATCGTAGGTGAGTTCCTCGCCCGCCTGGATGTCGCGCAGCGCCACAATCCACACCCGCCCCTCCACCTCTTCCGGTTCGCAGTTCGGTTCGCAGCTGTGATTGATGAAGGCGGCAATGCCGTCGCCGTCGATCACCCACTTGCCGTCCGAAAGACCGAAGAGGTAGGTTTCCGGGCGATCGGAGTAGCGCGTGTCCGCTTCCGCCACGCTGATGCGCGGGCCCGTATATTCGACGATGAACGTTCCCTTTTTTATGGCAGCGGTGGTGTAACAGCCGGCCGAGTGGATCCTGGAAGCGCGAATCAGAAGCGACATGCCGAGTGAGATTCACCCAAGGTAGCAAGCCGCGTTGAAAAATGAAAATCAGGACACGCCTACACGCCTGCTTCAGCGGCGAACTACCGAACCGCGCCCGGTCCGGCCGGCCTATCCCGCCATGCGCGTGACCCGGGCACGATTCAGCAGGTTCAACAGGCGCAGGCGTGCTTTGTGCAGTTGCGACTTGGAGTTCCCGATGGAGCAGCCCAGCATCTCGGCTACTTCCCGGTGCTCGTACCCTTCCACGTCGTGCAGCACGAAAACCAGCCGATAACCCGGCGGCAACTCGCGAATGGCGCGCTCCAGGACGATGCGGGTAATCGAGTGCTGCAACCGGCGGTCCTCATTCCCGTATCGTTTTTCGCCGGTCTCTTCCGTCGGTGGAAGCAGGGTTTCTTCGATCGAGGTGGTGCGCACCGATTTCCGCCGCAGGTGCATGAGCGCGATGTTCAGAGTAAGCCGGTGCAGCCAGGTGGAAAACGAGGAATCACCGCGAAACGTGTGCAGCTTCCGGTATACCTGCAGAAAGGCCTCTTGCGTGAGGTCTTCGGCCAAAGCTATGTCGTTCACCACCCGCAGGCACAGTGAGAAAACCCGCCGGCGGTTCTGGTTGTACAGCTCTTCGAAGGCATGAACATCTCCGGCCTTCGCGCGTCGTATCAGGTCGTTTTCAGGGACGGGCTCCTTCCGGTTCCGCTCATCAGCGGCGGGGGAAGGCATGGAAAGAATGGGAGCTTTGTGGAGGAGGGATTGCCGCATTCGTCATGCTACGAATGCCAGAGCGGCCCTGTCGGTCAGCTGTCTTACACTATTACGAATGAATTGAGAGAATTGCAATTGCGCGCGCGTGCTCCTCAGGTGCGCTTCGCTGTCGCCTTTTGCAGGGAAACCAGGCTGCTCAAGACTTGCCGCAGATGTTTTAAGTCCAGGGCATTGGCGCCGTCCGATTTGGCGCGAGCGGGATTGTCGTGCACTTCCATGAAGACCCCGTCCACGCCGGCCGCCACCGCCGCGCGCGCCAGCAGCGGGATGAACTCCGGTTGACCCCCGCTGACCGCACCCGAGGCGCCCTGGGAGGCCGAGGGCAACTGCACCGAGTGGGTCGCGTCAAAAACCACGGGCGCGAATTCACGCATGATCGCCAGCGAACGCATGTCCACCACCAGGTTGTTGTAGCCGAAGGTCGTGCCGCGCTCGGTAACGAACACGCGATCATTGCCCGCGGCCCTCACCTTTTCCACCGCATGGCGCATGTCCCAGGGCGAGAGGAACTGCCCTTTTTTGATGTTGACCGCGCGCCCGCTATGGGCGGCCGCCACCAGCAGGTCGGTTTGCCGCGAAAGGAACGCAGAAATCTGCAGAATGTCCACCACTTCCGCCACGCGCTGCACGTCCACTGCTTCGTGCACATCGGTGAGCACGGGCACGCGCGCGGCTCGGGACACGCGGCCCAGGATGCGCAAGCCTTCTCCCACGCCCGGCCCGCGAAAGCTCTCCAACGA
>JAMXLI010000069.1 GCA_024281115.1 Terriglobales bacterium
GAGGAGGATTCCAGCCGCGAGGACTGGCGAGGCGGAGTGAGGGCGATCAGGGCGGCTCCGATCACCACCAGCCCCCCGCTACCAATCAGCAGGTGGGCTGCCTCAGTTGCGTCGCGGCTGGCCTGCACGGCCATGACGGCGGCATGCGCAAAACTCGACCACGCTGTAAAGCCAATCAGGCTGCGATGCGCGGCCGGGTTGCGCGCTGCAAGCAGCAGGAAAATGCCCAGCGTGGCATACAGGCTCAGCATCATGGGCCCGTACTCGGCTTGCCTCTGGCGCCATAGAGAGGTGGTCAACGGATACGCAGTAGCGGTGAAAAGCAATCCCACCAACAGCAAAACAATCTTTAGCGCTCGTTCACGGTTCATCGCCCCCCCTCAGGCTCAAAGCGCATCGGACAACCTAAAGTTGCGCGGTGACGGCGCATCATACCGGCGCCTGTGAGCGGCGCAGCCGGACCGCCGCAGCCAGGAAGGCGGCCGCAATAGCCAGTCCGATCCACAAATCTGGCCTGCCAAAAAACTCGACGAAAACGATGTGGGTCGCGGGATGCGTGGGGAACAGGTCGGGGCGATTGAGGACCACCTCTGGCGTCGCGCCCATCAATCGCTGTCCGACCATGGCGGCAAAGTGCGAAGTGCCGAAGGCAAGCCTTTCGATACCGGCAATGGCGACCATGGGTAAGGCCGCCCAGAGCAAGGTCGCCCTGCGCGCCCATCCCGAAACCAGCAGCAACCAGCAATAGATGGGCGCGGGCCACAGCATGTGCGCGGTCAACAGATGGTAGAGCAACAACCACGACATTCGCGGAAACGACAATTCCGTCCACAGCGTTGCCAGGCCCAAGCCGCTGCCCGCAAGCACCGCGCTGCTCACCAGCAGCATGATCAATTGCAGGACCACGCTGACCGCGAAGGTGACCAGGGGCAACACCAGGAACAGCACGCCGGCCTTGGCCAGTACCGTGGTCCGGTCGGAGACGGGCAGCGATTTCCAGAAGAGGATGCTGCGATCGCGGCGCTCGGCGTGCAGCGCGTCCTGGCTGTAGAACACGCTGACCAGGATGGTGGTGAGCATCATCACGCCGGCGGCAATATCGAAAGGCGCGGCAAGAACGGCGCGGTGATGCGCCGGATCAAGCGCCGCGAGCTCCCGCATCCGCCCGGGCAAACGCGCCGCGGTGATGAAAAAGCCGGCCAGAACCACGCCGGCGATGGCCAGGGGCGCGACATAGATGGAGCGATTTTCCCACAGCTCTCGCCGCACGCACCAGTACCAGGAGCGCCGGGCCGAGCCGATCCCGCTCCGCTGCGGACGCGCTTCGAGCGCGGGCGCGGGCATCGAGTTCGATGTGGCACTCATCGGGCCGCTTCTTTCGGTTGTCCAGCGTGATCGCCGACCATGGCGACGAACAAGTCGGCGATGCTGGGGGTGCGCACCTCGCCCAGCGCTCCCAGCCGGCCGCGGTCGCCGTTATAGAACAGCAGGATGCTTCGCCCCAGCACCCGGCGTTCGTACATTGGCCGGAGCGAGCGCGCGGCGGCCAACTGCGCGGGATGCACTACCAATTCGAGATAGCGCGACTCCAGTTCTTCCATGCCGCAAGCGAACACGATGCGGCCGCGTTCAATGAACATGATGTCGGTGAGCACGTTCTGGATCTCCTCCACCTGGTGAGTGGCTATCAAGATCGTGCGCTCGCGATCGAGGTAATCGCCCAGCAGGGAGTCGTAGAACTGCTTGCGATAGAGGAGATCGAGGCCGAGCGTCGGCTCGTCCAGCACCAGCAGTTTGGCGTCTATGGCCATGATCACGGCCAGGTGCAGTTGGGTCACCATGCCCTTGGATAGTTCCCGGACCTTGCGGTCGTGCCGGATGGTGGCCTTGGACAAAAAATCCTCGGCTTTGGCCCGATCAAACCCCGGATGCACACCAGCCACGTAGTCGAGCAACTGCGAAACTCGTATCCAGCGCGGCAGCACAGCGACATCGGCGATGAAGCAGACCTCGCGCATGAGCTTGTCCCGGTCCGTCCAGGGATCGCGGCCGAGCACGCGCAGTTCTCCCTGGTAGGGCACGAGCCCCAGGATGGCGTTGAACGCGGTGGTCTTGCCGGCGCCATTGGGACCGACCAGCCCGACGATGCGGCCTGGTTCCACCGTCAGATCGATGCCGTCGAGCGCGGTGGTTGCGCCATAGGACTTGCGCAGTCCGCGCGCCTCTATGCATGCCATAGATTCAGCGCTCCTCCTCGGGATCGGACCCAGGCGGCTTCGGGCCCGTGGACTCCAGGGCTGCGGGGCCCGGGCGCGGCTGGTGGTTCGCGCCGTCCAGAAGTTGTTCCGCCTGCAGGCCGAGGCGCCGGATGGTGGCGTGGACCCGCGGCCACTCTTCCTCCAGAAACCGTTGCCGTTCGCCTTGCAGCAGCAGCGCGCGCGCTCCGGCGTTGATAAACATGCCGCGTCCGCGCCGGGTCTCCACCAGCCCCTCATCCACCAGCTGTTGGTATCCCTTGAGGACCGTAAGCGGATTGAGCCGGTATTCCGCCGCCACGGTGCGCACCGAAGGCAAGGGATCGCCTTCGCGCAACACGCAATCGAGTATCATCGCGACCACTCGGTCGCGAAGCTGGCGGTAAATCGGCTGATTGTCATTCCACTCGCGGTCCATCGGGTTTCCAAATGAATGTTACCGGTTACCGGCCCGAGGCGCTGCCTCCCGTTTTTTCGGTCCGCCGCAGGTCCAGGTGCACGTGCACCGGCTTGTCGCCCGGCATCATGTAGGTCCAGTCCTCGGTGTGATGGTTGGCGTCAATGACGGTGAACTTGGCATGGTGCATGTGGCCATACTTGGTGCCGCCGGTGAGATCGGCAAAATCGAACTCCACAGTCTTGCCGTCGGGCGAGGGCCGTGCCACCATGTGCGGCCGGTTCCCGGCGTCGCAATAATGCACCAGGTTGATGCGATCCCCGTCCAGATACAGCATGGTAAGCGGGTGATCGTACTTGGCGGGATCGTCCGGCGCTCCGGCGGCATACATCTCGTGCACCAGGGCGTTACCGCGGGAGGTGATGCGCATCGAGACCTGCATCTGCTGGCCATTCCAGTCGGGCTGTGGCGGGTCTACTGCCAATTTTGCGCCCCACACGCCGGCCAAAGTTTTGAGGGCGTCGAAGGATTTCTGCGCGCTTGACGGCGCGGGTTGGGCGGACTTGGGCGCGTCAGTCTGCGCAAAAGCCGCCAGGGCAAAACCGAGCATGAAAACGCTCAGCGGAGTGCGGAGGGATCTCATTTACGTTCTCCTTAAAATGCCGGCTTGCGGGGCCGGAAGTTGGGGTGTCTCATCGAGTGATATAGTTAACTACAACACTATAACTTGTCAATGGGAGTTCGCAGAATTTTTTGGCCGCCCGAGTCGTCTTTGTAAGTTATTGAAAAGTGACTAGATGTCTCTGCTGTGATAGCGTGCTGCACCTGAAGTCTGTCTGCAGACTATCCTTTGAACCTGCGGAGGGAAAATGGTCCGCTTGGTCGTGCTTTGTTCTACCTGCCTGTTTTTGGCAGCGGCCCTGCTTGCCGGCGGCCCGGCGGATTCCGTTTCGGAGCGCGCCCGCCGGCTGCACTTCTCGTCCATCGTGTTGGACACGCACGACGACACCACCCAGCGCTTCTTCACGCGCGACTTTGACCTGGGGAAACGCAATCCCACCGGCCACATTGATATACCGCGCATGCGCGAAGGCGGCCTGAACGCCATCTTCTTCTCCATCTGGATTGATGGTCGTACCCTGGGGCCGCCGGCGATTCAGCAGGCGCTGGACCAGATCGACGCAGTCCGGCAAAACGTGCAGACCTACTCGAAGGACCTGGCTCTCGCCCAAACGGCTGCCGAGGTGCGGCGCGCCCATGACCAGGGCAAGATCGCGGTCCTGATGGGAATCGAGGGCGGACACATGCTGGGCAATGACCTGCGCATGGTCCGCATCTACCGCTCGCTGGGCGTGAGATATATGACGCTTTCGCATTTTTACAATGACGAATGGGCCGACTCCTCGACCGACAAGCCCCTTCACAACGGTCTGACCGACTATGGCAAGGACATCGTCCGCGAGATGAACCGCCAAGGAATGCTGGTAGATATCTCTCACGTCTCGGACAAGACGTTTTACGATGCGCTGGCGGTGAGCAAGGCGCCCCTGATCGCCTCCCACTCCTCCTGCCGCGCACTATGCGACCATCCGCGCAACATGACGGACGACATGATCAAGGCGCTGGCGGCCAAGGGCGGGGTCATTCAAATCAATTACGAGAAAAGCTTTCTCGACCAGGCGTACAAAGACGCGCGCGACAAGCAATCGGGCGGAGTCGTCCAGGTATTCGACCAGATCAAGAAAGCCTGCGGCAACGATCAGAACTGCCTGGGAGAGCGCATGGCCCAAGAGGAGAAGCAAGCCACGGCGGAGGGCAAGCTGCCGCACGTTTCCTGGACGCGGATCATTGATCACATTGACCACGCGGTGAAGCTCGTGGGCGCCGATCACGTGGGCCTGGGGTCGGACTTCGATGGCGCCTCCATGCCCGACGGCATGGACGACGTCACGCACCTGCCGCAGATCACCGACGCGCTTCTCAAGAAGAATTACTCTGAACGCGACATCCGAAAAATTCTGGGAGAGAACACGCTACGGGTGCTGGCGGCCGCGGAACAGGTCAGCCGGGAGATGCAGGCGGGACGCTGACGGGAGAGTAGGACTCTGCGCCCGCATGGAGCACAGCCAACGATCGGGGTCCCGCCAGCGCGGCTCACAAGGGAGGGGATCGCCGCGGCAATAAAAAACCCTCTCGGCTGGCGAGAGGGTTTGGCAATGCTCCGTGGCGCGCGGGTTTACACGCGAACAACGTTGGCGGCCTGGAAACCTTTCGGCCCCTTCAGCAGTTCAAACTCCACAAGTTCGCCTTCGTTCAGGGTGCGGTATCCGTTTTCCTGGATGGACGAAAAATGAACAAAAACGTCCTCGCCGGTAGAGCGCTGGATGAAACCGTATCCTTTGGCGCCGTTAAACCACTTCACAGTTCCCTTCTCTCTCACAAACGGTACTCCTTTCAAATTCACAGTTCTTCCCGTCGCGTGCGCTCTGTGGGAGCGCCGGTCCGGCCGAAGTCAAGCGGTGCCGCCCGAGCACGACAACGCAAGAAAGAATGGGCTCCCGGGTCAAAAGCCGGTCATGCGGCCTCTGGCCCTGGAGCCCTGGTCTTCGTCGCGTGAATCTCTGCTGCGGAAGGTGACATCTACGTCCACACCTTCTGGCCTCGCGGCCAGAACTCACTTAAGGAAGCAGCGAGCAGCAGATGATATTCAGGAACTTACCTTTCTGGCAAGAAAATTTTGCCGGCAACCGGGCAGGAAACCCGGGCTTGAGAATGCGGGCGGCTGCGGGAAGCTCTGCCTGAGGGCGGGTGCTTTCCGGCGTGCTGGGGCTGCAAGTTTTTGCCTATTGACACCGCGCGTACTTCAGGAGATAGTGCCGTTCACTCTTGGGGGCCGGCCGTACGCAATTGGGAGACTGCCGTTCAACCAGAAGAATACGCTTTGCTGGGCGCCACTTGCTTAGGTCCCCGGGGCTGAACACTTCCCCTTTCCCCTGTCGTTGACATGCGTCGCTGGTCTCAGGTAGCCGTTGCGAGGAGTCTTGTGCGCGGCGACGGGTCCGGGAAATCACATTTCTTTGTATCCGAAAGCGGAGGCAAAATGAAGAAGCTGTTGCTCACCCTGGCTGCGACCGTGGTCGCGCTCCAATCCGCTGGGTTCGCGCAATCGCTGCAACTGGACGTATTCAGTCCGGAAGGCGGACGCGCCCACATCTTTCCGACTTACCAGGCGTCAACCACGCTGCGGTCCCGGAACGCGTCCCGGGTGGCCACGAATGCCGCTTCGAACCTCGCGGGAGTGTTGACCTATCACAGCGGCGGGATCGTCATCCCCACACCGACCGTCTACGCCATCTTTTGGATTCCCTCCACCGGCAAACTTCAGAACGGCGGCGCGACGACATTGCCCGCGGCTTACCAGACGATTGAAACCAATTTGCTCAAAGATTACTTCGGGCGCGGTCTCGCCCTCAACAACACCCAGTACTACCAAATCGTGGGCTCGACAAAAACCTACATCACTACCGCCGGCACATTCGGAGGGAGTGCTATTGACACAGCCTCTTATCCCGCATCCGGCTGCAACGACACTGCTACGCCGGGCAATTGCGTCAGCGACGCTCAGATTCGAGCGGAGATCGCGAAGGTCATGACCGCCAAAGGCTGGACTGGAGGAAACAACAAAATTTTCTTCCTCTTCACGTCCAGCGGGGAGGGATCCTGCTTCAACTCTTCTTCCTGCGCCTACACGCAATATTGTGGCTATCACAGCTTCTTCTCCAGTGGCGGATCGAACGTGATTTATGGCAATGAACCGTACGGCGGCGCGAAGGGTTGCGGCGGTTCACCGTCGCCCAACAGCAACCCAGCGGCAGATTCCGCCGCGACCGTTTTGAGCCATGAGCTCACGGAGGCCATTACCGATCCACTGTTGAACGCCTGGTTTGACTCCGGCGGAAATGAGATCGGCGATCTCTGCAACTTTTACTTCGGATACCAAGGCTATAAGAGCGGAACTGCCAATGAGTTCTGGAACAACCACTACTACCTGCTGCAAACCGAGTACAGCAACTACCTGGGAAATTTTGTTATTAGCGTGAACAACGTCCAAGGCCCCGCGGGATGCTTCAACAACGGTCCCGAACTCTGACCGGCATTCATTTGTAGTATCAACGCGGGGAGGCAAGCCTTCCCGCGTTTTTCTTTGCTGCGAAATTTTCCGTGCTGTGTAAGAACCCGGAAGGTGTTTGGTACAGCATTGCGAGGAAGTGGCGATTTGCCGCTGCCCGCTTCTCGTTCCTTCAGAGCTGAGGGCGGCAGCCTGCCGGTCGGGGACGCCCACCGGAGCTGATCGCGATTACCTGTCCAGCGAATCGTGCGATGCCACGGCCTTCCACTCGCCGTCTTTGAGGATGAACGTGTCGGTGAAGCGCCCGGAGTTGGTGAAATTCTTGCCTTGAGTGGCCCCGGAAGCCTT
>JAMXLI010000070.1 GCA_024281115.1 Terriglobales bacterium
TGGACGGCCGCACGCAACATCACAATTCCTTGCTGGTTCGTGCGGGTTGAGAGCCCCACAAAAAGCTTTCGTCCCAGCCGGAGGATGTCCCCACCCTCCAGCGTGCCGGGGCGCACGATCCGCAGCAACGGTCGGAACTTCGCGACGGTTGGCACGACCCCGCGAACTTCTCGTCTGCGCGCTTCACTTCCCGGGCGAGTGATGACCGCTACTTCGTCCAGGATGAGCGCCGTATCTTCTAGAAAGCAGCAATCGGGACACTGGTCACTGCTCGGTATCTCGATCACCGAGGCGCCGAGATCCCGCAACAGTTGTTTGTAGGCTGCGTGCTGCTGAACGGCGCGGGAGTAGTCAATCGTCCGGCGATCGAGGAAGGTAAGCTCGCATTCGGCAATACGAGAAGAAACTCCGCGCGTGAGGACGACAAGCATTTGCTGGTTGATGTCGTTTCAAGAAAGCTGTAAAGGAGTGGCCGCAGACGCATGGACACCGGCGGCACCGCTGTAAAGAGCGGGCAGCTAGGTGCCGAATCTTGCCGCCGCTCTAGCCTTTGCCTTCGAGGCTTCTTCTTCCCGGTTCCTGGGGGACGCAGTGGTCTGAAGCGACGCGAGCAAGCGGCTCGAAGCAGCAGCAACCTCATCGATGGCAGCCATAAAAGCCTCTTCGTTAGCCTTGGAAGGCTTAGTGAAGCCACTAATCTTCCGGACAAACTGAATCGAAGCTGCTCGGACCTCTTCGGAGCTCACAGGGGGATCAAAATTGAACAGCGTTTTGATATTGCGGCACATGGATAGCTCTCAAGCAGCTGAGAATATCACATAGGGAAGTTGTGTCCTCAGTCTTGGCCGCGCTCCGCCGTGCTCCCCCTATGCCATTCGCGTGCTAACCTTACCGGGTTTTCTATTGACCGCTGGTCCGCTTGGAGGCTCACATGTGCAGAGCTGTTGTCGCGGTATGTCTTTCAGTTTTGGCTGCAGGTTTGCAGTCGCGGGCCGACCAGGTGACACTCAAAAACGGCGACCGCCTAACGGGCACGATCGTCAAGTCCGATGCCAAGACCCTGCTCATTAAAACAGAGTTTGCCGGTGAAGTTGCCGTGCAATGGCCCGCCGTGCAGGCGATTCAATCGGCTGAGCCTCTGCACGTTGCGCTGAAGGACGGGCGGCTGGTGGCCGGTCGGGTGAGCACAACTGACGACAGTTTCGAAGTTGCCGCCGGCCCCGGCGGCGTGGTCTCCGCCGCCAAAGAAAACGTGGTTTCCATCCGCAATGACGCGGAACAAGCCAGCTACGATCAGTCGTTGCATCCGGGCTGGCGCGAGAACTGGGAAGGCGGCGCCAACATCGGGTTTGCCCTGACCCGCGGCAACAGTCAGACCAAGAACCTGGCCCTCGCGTTCACCGCCGACCGCAAGACCCTGCACGATAAGCTGGGCTTATACGCCAATTCGGTCTATGCCACCAATGACGCGCCGGGCGCGGTCCCCAACACCACGGCCAATTTCATTCTCGGTGGCATCCGCTACGACCACGATGTTACCCCGCGATTGTTCGGTTTTGTGGGCGCCGATTTTCAAACCGACGACCTGCAGAACCTGAATCTGCGATCGGTGCTGGGCGGCGGCCTGGGCTTTCACGCCATCAAAAGCCCGGACACGACGCTCGATTTGTTGGCCGGCCTGAACTATACGCACGAAAGCTATTCCGGTTTCTCGCGCAATTTTCCTGCCGCCACACTGGGTGAGGAACTCACCCACAAGTTGCGGGCCAGCACCCTTCTGACTCAGAAGCTGAACTTCTACCCCAATCTGACCTCGGCCGGCGAGTATCGCGCTACCTTCGATGTGGGGACCGTGACCAAGATCAGCAAATGGTTGGGCTGGCAGAACTCGTTCAGCGACATCTATGTAACCAATCCACCCGCCGGCAAGAAGCAGAACGACATTCTGCTCACCACTGGCCTGAACGTGTCATTTACACGTTCATCCGAGGGCGGCCGCTAACCCGCGCCCAACCGGTTCGCAGGCAGCGCGGCGGTCCAATCAGGCCGAAGGCCACCCTGCCGTCATTGGCTCCTGAAGTCCCGAGTGCAATTTGTCGTCCGCATGCCTTGACGGTAGGGTGCTGCGACACTAGCATTCCCCGCCAGGATTCAGCCACATGAGACGAACGGGCATTTCGCGCTGCCGCCTATTCACCGCTGTTCCAATTCGGAGATTCCTGCTGCCAGGCTTCGTGCTGCTTGCATCCTGTTTGGCGTTGCCCGCTCAGGATTCCACGACGCAGTTGCTGCAGCTCCTGGCGGATGCGCCGGGGCCGCCAGGCTTCGAGGAGCCGGTACGGAAAATCATGGTGGAGCGCATGGCCCCGCTTGCCGGCCACCTCTCGTACGATGGGCTGGGCTCGATCATTGCCTCGCAGGGAAGCAGCGGACCTCGCGTCATGATCGATGCCCACATGGATGAACTGGGAGCGGTAGTCCGCCGCGTCACCGACGATGGCTTCCTGACCATGCAGATGCTGGGCGGCTGGCTGGACGAGGCGCTGGTAGACCAGCGCTGGATCATCCTCGGCTCTCACGGGCCGGTCCGCGCCACGTCGGGGTTGCGCGATGCCCACCTGGTGTCGTCCGACGATCGCGCCAAGCTGCTGAACCCGCGTGATGCCATCTTTCTCGATATCGGCGCGAAGAACGCCGCTGAGGCGCGTGCCATGGGCGTCGAGGCCGGCGATCCGGTTGTTCCCGATGCGCCGTTTGCCATCTTGAATGACAGCCAGAATTACCTGGGCAAAGCCTGGGACGACCGGGTGGGCTGCGCCATCATCCTGGAAGTGATGCAGCGCCTGGCGCACAGCGCCCACCCCAACCAGCTCTTCTACGCGGCCACCGTTCAGGAGGAGATCGGGTTGCGGGGCGCGCACACGGCGTCGGAAATTATCAAGCCGGACGTGGGCATCGCGCTGGAAGCGGGCGTGACCCAGGACACTCCCAACACCCGGCCTGACGAGGCGAGCGAGGTCCTGGGCGGCGGACCCGGCATTTTTCTCTTTAACAGCAGCGAGCTGCCCAATCGCCGGTTCGTGGAGCTGGCGCGCCAGGTGGCGCGGGAAAAATCGATTCCGCTGCAAGGCGAGTTGATCGTGATCTACGGCGACGACGGCGCGGAGATTCAGAAGAGCAACGGCGGCGTTCCCACTATCACCCTGGTCGTGCCTACCCGCTACACGCACGGCCATAACGGCATCATCAACCGCGCGGACTATGATCGCGCGATTGAGCTGCTGGTCGCGATCATCGAGCGCCTGGATGCGGCCACGGTGAAACGTTTGCGCGACTTCACGCCCGGAGGTGGGTGATTCCGGCCGAGGCGCTCACGGCGCGGGGGTCAGGCGGAAGGCGAAGGCAAACTTTCCCGGGGCATCGGCCGGGACCTCGAGCCGGAGCGCATCCGGCTGCTGCGACCAGGCGATGCGGGCGGGGGAGCCGAGCAAGTCCACCCGCGCCACGCGGAACCCGGAAGCGGAGCCCAGTGAGCGGATCGCGAGCCGCCCATCGCGCGGCCAGCCCAGCGCGATGGCATAGACGGTGGCTCGCTTCGTCGTGAAGCGGATATCTTCCGCGGTGAACGCTTCGTTCTTGGCATCGTTGAAGGCGCCGCCCTGCACGCGTGTCGGACCTTCGCCGTAAGAGGTCCAGGGCCGGGTGCTGTAAATTGCCTCGCCATTGGTCTTGAGCCAGGCGCCGATTTCCCGCAGCACGCTCTGCACTGGGTCCGGTATGGTCCCGTCGGAGCGCGGCCCAATGTTCAGCAGGAGCGATCCATTTTTGCTGACGATGTCCACCAGCTGCCACACCAGCGACTGCGGCGACTTGAAGGTGTCGTTCTCGATGTAACCCCAGGACTGGTTGCTCACCGATGTATCGGTTTGCCAGAACAGCGGGCGTGGTTTTTCCAGTTGCCCGCGCTCAATATCAAGCACTGCAGCTTTCTCGGGGAAGGCGTTGTTCTTGTAATTGATGGCAACCTCGGCGCCACGGCGAGCGGCATCGTTGTAGTAGAACGCGGCAAAGCGGCGCAGGTAGGGCGCGAATTCCTTCTGCCCGATCCACCAGTCGAACCACACCAGGTCGGGATGATATTTCTCCACCAGCTCGGCGGAGCGTGCCAGCCAGTCGTCGAGGTAGGCCGCATCGGGATGTCCATCCCACTGGTTTTCGCGGGTCGGCCCCGGATGTGCTGGGCCGTAAAAAGAAGCGTATTTGGCCTGCTGCACG
>JAMXLI010000071.1 GCA_024281115.1 Terriglobales bacterium
GCTGCTCATGGACGCCGACAGCGGCAAGGTGCTGCAGTCCGAGCCTATCAGCGGCGGCGTGGATGCCATTGTTTTCGATCCGCAGAGCGCTCAAGTCTTTGCTTCCACGCGGGAAGGGAAGGTGCACGTCTTCCACGAGGACTCTCCCAATCATCTGACCGTGGTGGAGACAGTCAACACGGAAGTGGGCGCCAAGACCATGGGCTACGATGCCAAGACCCATAACATCCTGGTTGATACGGCGGACTTCGGCGCCGCTCCCGCGCCTACGCCCAAGCGGCCTCATCCCTCACCCGCGCCGGTACCGGGAACGCTGCGTCTTCTGGTGTACAGCCAATAACTTCTCCCGGCGGCTTCTCGAGAGGCCATGAATCGCCGCCGGGCTTTTCGAGTGTGCTTGCTCTTCATCCGACTGGCGGGCATACTGCTTGCCAATTAAAACTGCAAGCATAGAGGAGCGTATGCCAGTCCCCCCACGTTTCACCCTCTGGCCGGGCATTGCTATTTTCTGCCTGGTCGCAACCGCCCAGGTCTTCGGTCAGGCATCGCTGGCGGCGGGTCGCCTGGATGGCTTGGTCGCCGACGCCAGCGGCGCCGTGGTTGCAGGCGCGCGCGTGCAGGCCACGAACCAGGGTACGGGCGCGGCCTTTAGCCAGACCACCGACCAGAACGGCCACTTCGTTTTCCTGAACCTCGATCCCGGCTCGTACTCCGTCCAGATCGAGAAGGCCGGATTTCAGAGGGTTGTGCAGAGCGACATTGCGGTGCGGGTGGGAACGACTACCACCCTGCAACCCAGGCTTCCCGTAGGCACCGTCCAGGAAACGGTGACGGTGAGCGCCACCCCGCCCCTGGTGGACAACAAGCAGTCGGCGCTGAGCACGGTAATCGATGAAAATAGAATCGAAACCTTGCCTTTAAACGGGCGGAACTTCACCGACTTCGTCCTGCTCACTCCTGGCGCCACCACCGACGGAGACTTTGGGATGGTGAGCTTCAATGGTGTGGCCGGCAACTTCAACAACTACACGGTGGACGGGGTTAACGATAACAACGCATTCTTTGCCCAGCAGATCGGACGCACCAGTATCCCCTTCCAGTTCAGCGAGGACGTGATCCAGGAGTTCCAGGTGACCAGCACGGGGTTTGAAGCCGAATTCGGACAAGCCGGCGGCGGCATGGTTAACACCGTAACCAGGAGCGGCACCAACCAACTGCATGGCGATTCCTATTACTACGTGCTGGACTCGGCGCTCAACGCCAACGACTCCATCAACAACTCGTCCGGGATCCCCAAACCGCACAACCGGCGCCAGCAATTTGGCGGCACACTGGGCGGCCCCATTAAGCGCGACCGCCTCTTCTTCTTAGGCAACTATGAGGGACAGGTGCGTAACGAGCCTTTAACGGTGAACGACACGCCGGCGCTGGTGGGCCTGCCTCCGAATTTCTTCGCCGCCAATCCCGCGCTCGCGAGCCAGGTGCAGAGCGCGGCCGGTTCGTTTTCGCGCAGCTTCAACCAGAACACTGCATTCTTCAAGCTGAGCGGGATGATCTCGCCGCGGAACAGCTTCAGCGCCAGCTACAACTATCAGCGTTTTCGCAGCCCGCATGGATATTTCTCCACCCCTACATCGACGGGCGACGGCCTTTCCCTGACCGACGGCGCCTCCAGCCAGTTCTTCCAAATCACGCTGCAGACTGCCGTCAGCTCCACCGCCAGCAACGAGTTGCGGCTGCATTTCGGCAACGACACGCATTTCGACTTGCCCGCCAACCCGCCCACGGGTCCCGCGGTGACCATCCAGAACCCGGACACGGGCTTCGTCTTTGGGGGGAACCGGTTCCAACTCTCGACCAGCGACCGGCGCTACGAGGTGGTTAATAATTTCACCAAGGTCGCGGGACGGCACACATTCAAGGCCGGCGTGGATATCAACGTCAACCACGATCGCGATTACTTCGTGTATGGGCCCAAGGGGGAGTACCGCTTCTCCGATCTGCCGAGTGTGGCCTCGGGTGCGTTCGAGCTCTATTTGCAGTCGTTCGGCCAGACGACCGCGAAGTTCACTTCGCCCACGTACTCGCTGTTTGCCCAGGACCAGCTGCGCGCCTCCTCGCGGCTGAGCCTGAATTATGGCCTGCGCTACGACCTGCAAAAGCTTCCACAGCCTGGCGTGTGCAATCCGGCATTCCCGTTGACCTGCAAGATTCCGTACAGCACGAACAATGTGGCGCCCCGCCTGGGACTCGCCTATTCGCTGACCGGTGACAACAAGACCGTGCTGCGGGCGTCGTTTGGATTGTTCTACATTCAGGAGGACCTGCTCGACGTATCGCAGGCGCTGCTCTCCAACGGGATATCCCGTCCCTTCCTGGTGGCGACCGGGCCCGGATTCGGCAATAACACTCCCATTGTGACCTTTCCCAACAGCCTGACGGCATTTCCTTCCGGCGCCGGGGGATCGCCTTCGCTGGTGGTGTTCAGCCCCAAGTTTCGCAGCCCTTACGTCGAGCAGGGCAATCTGGCGATCGAGCGGCAAATCGGGCGCCACACCGCTGCCAGTGCGGGATATGTGTACAGCCATGGGCTTGCCCTGCTGGGCAATTCCAACGGCGTCACGCGGCAGGCGAACGGCAATTTTGGTTTGGATTTGAACCTCGTGCCCCCGGCCTTACAGCCGCAATTTGGTGGTTCGTTCACCAGCGACGTGGTCACGCTGCCCAATGGCCGCAGTTTCACCGTCCCCGATTTCGAGGCGATTGACGGGATCCTGGACCCGAACTTCGGGACCATCAACGCCGTGGATAATTCCGGCAAGTCCATTTACCACGCATTGCTGCTTTCGGTGCGTCACACCGCGGGCCAGGTGCAGGCCGGCGTGGCCTACACATTCTCCAAGAACATCGACCAGGGGACGGGCTATTTCAACCAGTTCGATCAGCGAGCACAACGCGGGCCTTCGCAACTGGACCAACGCCAGCGCCTGGTGCTGACCGGATCATGGTCGCCCCTGAAGAGCCTGCTGCGCGGGTTCATCTTCTCCGGCGTGGGCAGCTTCGCCAGCGGCCGCCCCTACACGGCCGTTTTCGACACCCCGCAACTCAACTTCTCCATTGTGCCGGGTGAAGGATTTAATTCGTTTTACGGGCCGGGAGTCAACGACGTCGATGTCAGCCTCGCGCGCATCCTCAAGGTAAGTGAACGGCTGCACGTGCGGCTTGCTGCGGAAGCGTTCAATCTCTTCAACCACCCGAACTTCCAGCAGACCGCGGTGGACAACGTGCAATACAGCACGTCGCAAATCGGCGCCAGCAACCGCTGGGTAGCGGCCACGAATCCCGATTTCGGCGCCGGCCTGGCCATGGCCCCGCGGTATGGGGCCCGCAACCTGCAGTTCTCCGCCCGGATCGATTTCTGAGGCCGCCTCGCGGCTCAGGCGCGCTGCAGCAGGGGCCGGAGCGACCGTACGTCAGGATTGTCCTCCAGCTTGAGCACCGCATCGATGAGCGCGGTGCTTTGCGCGGGGCTGAAGAATTGCGATAAAAGGTCTCGAGCCTTGGCCACCACCTCGTCGCGAGTCATGGGATTCTCCGCCGTACCGCGCACCGCGCTAACGCGTTCCTGGAGGCGCGTTCCATCGGCAAGTTCCACTTCAACCACGGCCACACGCTTGGGATAGAGTTTCTCCAGTTCCTCATCGGGAACAACCTGGATCTTGGCGCGCTGGCGCAGAATGGCGGGATCCTGCATCCGCGCTTTGTCGTGGGCGGCGCGGAAAGACACTGTCTTGTCGACCAGCATGACTGCCAGCATGTGCTGCAGCGAGATGTCGGGCATTTCGCGGTTGTTGACCGTGTGGGCCTCGCTGGTGGCCAGGCGTACCTCCAGCTTGCGCACGTCGTCGGCGTTGAAATCGCGCCGCTTGCGCAGATTGGCGAGCGCGTCGAGGGGCGCCTGGATAGGCGATCCCACCGTCCACTTCTTGATGTTGGTGCGGGTGATCTCGTAGCGCTCGCCCAGCTTGTCGGTGAGGCCCGCAGGATCGGCCTTGGGGGAGAAGGCCAGAAAGAAATTGTCCGGCCCGGTAAAGATATCTTCCACCCCGGTGCCGCCGGCGCGCAGGAGCATGGCCGCGGTGACGCCGTTACGTGCGGGCATTCCGCCGAAGACGAACGCCTTGGAAATATGCTGCGTGTCGCGTTGCCAGGCGGCCACTCCCGAGGCCTGCTGGGCCGCATAATCCAGCAGCCACTGCATCTGATGGGCGCTCAGGCCGGCGGCGCAGCCGGCCGCGGCCGCGGACCCGAAGTTGCCGGCGATGCAGTGATTGCTGCGATGGCTCTGCATCTGGTACGGCAATCCCCCGAGGGTCATCGTGACACGCGTGCCCACGTCGTAGCCCAGGGCCACGGCGCGCAGGAAGCGCACCCCGCTAACTGCAAAGGCTTCTCCGGAAGCCAGGGCAGCGGCCACCACCGAGCAGCCCGGGTGGGAGTGCGAGGGCGCGTGAGAGTCGTCAGTCTCGTCGGAGTGGGCCAGCATGCCGTTGGCGATGGCCGCTTCGATGGGGCCGCACAGCAGCTTTGAGCCCACCACCGTGGCGACGTTCTGCCCGGATTGCCCGCCCGCGAAGCGCAGCGCCACCTGCGCCGGCGGGAGTTCGGCGCCAGAAACCATGGCTGCCAGCGTGTCGAGCACGTGATGCTTCGTCTTCTCCAGGGCCTCCTCGGGGAGCGGCCGGTCTCCAGCAGCGCTCATGTAGGCACTGAGTTCCTGGATGGGGGAGACGGATGGCGCCGA
>JAMXLI010000072.1 GCA_024281115.1 Terriglobales bacterium
TGCTTCGACAGAATCATTCCGGCGCGAGGGCCGCGCAGAGTCTTGTGGGTAGTGGTGGTGACGATGTGGGCGTGCGGCACCGGCGAGGGGTGCACGCCCCCAGCCACCAGACCGGCAAAGTGCGCCATGTCCACCAGGTAAAGCGCGCCTGTTTCGTCGGCAATCTGCCGCATACGCGCGAAATTGATGATGCGCGGATAGGCGCTGCCGCCCCCGATGATCAGCTTCGGCCGATGCTCAGCCGCGAGCTTTTCCAGCTCGTCGTAGTCAATGGTTTCAGTGTCGCGAGTCACCCCGTAAGGAACAATTTTGTAAGTCTTCCCGGAAAAATTCAGGTGATGACCGTGCGTGAGATGGCCGCCATGGGCCAGATTGAGTCCAAGAATGGTATCGCCCGGCTGAAGCACGGCCCCGTAAGCTTCCATATTGGCCGACGAACCGGAGTGCGGTTGCACGTTGGCGTGTTCGGCACCGAAGAGCTGCTTGGCGCGGTCGCGCGCCAGGTTCTCCACCACGTCGGCAAACTCGCAGCCTCCGTAGTAGCGTTTTCCGGGATAGCCTTCGGCGTACTTGTTGGTGAACACCGAGCCCATGGCTTCCAGAACCGCCTCGCTTACGAAGTTTTCTGAGGCTATCAGTTCCAGGCCTTCGTGCTGGCGCCGCACCTCGTGATCAATAGCGGCGGCAATGTCCGGATCTGCTTCCTGCAACGGGCGCGACATGTCAAAAGCCATAGGAATCTCGCTGTCTGGCAAATAGTGCAGCCGTACAACCGGACATTCTACGCTGGCCGTGTACCTGGGCGACAGGGCGGCCAGGCAACCCGCCGGGAAAGGCGTAACCGTTGTGAGACAATGCACTCGCGATGAGTAAGCACCCCGCGGAAATCGAGCGCCTGAAGAAGATCGTCGAAACTTTTCCGCGGACGACGATCACCGTGCTCGGCGACCTTGTGGCAGACGAGTTCATTTTCGGGGAGATTTCCCGCGTCTCGCGGGAGGCGCCGGTGCTCATCCTGAAGCACCGCGAGCGCACCGTGTTGCCCGGGGGCGGGGCCAACGCCATTTACAACCTGGCCGAGCTGGGAGTGAACGTGCTGCCCGTAGGCGTGGTCGGCGAGGACGAGCCCGGGCGCATGCTGCTGAAGCGCTTCCGCCAAAAGCGCATTCCCATCAGCGCGATTCTGCGGGTGAAGAACCATGCCACCGTGACCAAGACCCGGATCCTGGCGGGGATGGCCCATTCGGCGCGGCAGCAGGTGGTGCGGGTGGACCGCGAACCCGAAGCCGAGCTCGACGGCGGCGTCACCCGCGAGCTGGGCTCGTCAGCCCGCAAATACACCCGCGCTTCCGACGCGCTGCTGGTTTCCGACTATGGTTACGGCGCGGCGACGCCACACCTGCTGAATAGCGTTCGCGCCACGCGCGAGCTGGCCAGCGTGCCCGTCGTCGTTGATTCGCGGACCCGTCTGTTGGAGTACTCGGGTGTTACGGCGGCTACTCCGAATGAGCCGGAGATCGAGGAAGCGCTGGGCATCAAGATCGGCCATGATTGGAACAAGCTTGCCAGCGCCGGCGAGCAGGTGATGAAAGCCATGAAGCTGGAATCCCTGGTGATCACGCGCGGGCGCGACGGCATGGTGGCGTTTGAGCGCAAGCGCAAGCCGGTGGACATCCCCATTTACGGCAGCGACGAAGTGGCCGACGTGACCGGGGCAGGCGATACGGTGATCGCCACCTTCACCGCCGCACTGGCGAGCGGCGCAGACCCGGTGGCGGCCGCGCAACTGGCCAACTATGCCGGCGGCATCGTGGTGATGAAACGCGGCACTGCCACCGTCTCCCAACGGGAGCTGCTGGCGGCACTGGACCAGGCCGCCCCTTCGATTCGACCCCATTGAGCACACCGTCGCCAAAGATCGTTTCGCGCGATCGGCTCCGCGAGTGCGTGGCGCAATGGCGCCGGGCTGGGGAGCGCATTGTGCTTGCCAACGGGTGCTTCGACCTGCTGCACGTGGGACACGTGCGCTACCTGCGCGCCGCCAAAGAACTTGGAGGGAAGCTGGTGGTCGGTATCAATTCCGACGAGAGCGCCCGCCAGCTCAAGGGCGAAGGGCGGCCCATTGTGCCGGCCGAGGAGCGCGCCGAGCTGCTGGCCGCGCTCAGCGATGTGGACGCGGTGGTTATCTTTCCCGAAGCGGACGTGCGCGCCCTGGTCCGCGAACTTCGGCCCGACATTCACGCCAAGGGCACTGATTACACGATGGAAAACGTTCCCGAGCGGGACGAGGTAGTGGCTTGCGGAGGGCGCGTGGCCATCGTGGGCGACCCTAAGCGGCATTCGAGCAGCGGCACCCTGGCCCGGCTGGGGAGAGGCGCGCGGCGGCAGTGACGCCCCCTCCCGTCGAACTGCCGGAGACGCCTCCAACCAGCAGCACGGGCCCCGCTTCACAGCGCTTGCTGGTAGGGCGGCTCAGTTCGATGGGAGACATCATCCACACGCTTCCCGCCGTGAGCCTGCTGCGCGCCGCCTTTCCCCATGCCTTGCTGGGCTGGATGGTGGAAGAACGCTGGAAGGCGTTGTTGTGCGCGGGGGATTGCGTACTCGAAGGCGCGCGTGGACCGGGCAGGCCGCTGGTGGACGTGGTTCACCCGGTAGCCATGGGCGCGTGGCGGCGCGCGCCATTTTCCGATGAGACCTGGACGGAAGCGCGCGCGGCTTTGCGCGCACTTCAGGCCCGCCGCTACGATGCTGCCATTGATTTCCAGGGATCGGTGCGCAGCGCTGCGATTGCCCGCTGGGCGGGCATTCCCGCCATCTTCGGATTCGCTCACCCGCGCGAGCGCATTGCCACCATCTTCTATCGGCAAACCCTCGAGGCCGCGGGCACCCACATCGTCGAGCAAAACGCGTCCCTGGCGGCGCGCGTAGCCGGCGTTCCCCTGAGCCTGCCGGCCTTTGAATTGCCCGTGGACAAGGACGCGGAGAGTTGGTGTGAAAGAGCTCTCCGCTCCCACCAGGTGAGCGACTTCGCCATCCTGAATCCGGGCGCCGGCTGGGGAGCCAAGCAGTGGCCGGTCGAGCGCTATGCAGAGGTCGCGCGCGGACTGGCAAAAATCGGGTTGCGTTCGCTGGTGAATTTTGGCCCCGGCGAGCGGCGGCTGGCCGAGGAGGTGGAACGGGGTAGCGGCGGGACGGCCGAGGGCGTGCCCTGCTCGCTCGGGGAGCTAATCGCGCTCACGCGGCGCGCGCGGCTCCTGGTCGGCGGCGATACCGGCCCCACCCACTTGGCGGCCGCGCTGGGCGTGCCGGTGGTAGCGATTTACGGCCCCACCAATCCCGCACGAAATGGCCCGTTTGGCGGCCCCTGCATCGTGCTGCGCAGCCCGGCCAGCGCCACCAGCCACGCGCGGCGCTCCCAGCCCGATCCCGGTCTTCTGACCATCAACGCGCAGGACGCGCTCCGGGCCGCGCGGCAACTGCTGGGAGTCGCCAGTGACTAGCTGGGGAAGGATTGCGCGCCGCATCCGCGTTCCCTTGGGATTTCTCCTGGCGGCGCTGTATCTCTGGCTGGCTCGGCCGGACTGGCGATCACTCTCGGCCGGGGGGATCATCTGCCTTCCCGGCCTTTGGCTGCGGGCGCTCGCTTCCGGACACGTCCGCAAGAACGAGGAGTTGACCACCAGCGGCCCCTATGCGCGCACGCGCAACCCGCTCTACCTGGGTTCTGCGATCATCGCCTCCGGCTTTTCCGTGGCGGCCAGAAGCTGGCTGGTGGCAGCCATCTTCGCCGGCGTGTTCCTGGCCGTGTACTTGCCCGTCATCGGCGCGGAAGAAGATTATCTCCGGTCGCGCTTCCCCGAGTACGCGGAATATGCCGAGCGCGTTCCGCGCCTGTTGCCGCTCGGCAGAACGGGCGGCAGCCTTGGCAACCACGGCGCGTTTTCCTGGGCTCTATATCGCGGGCACCGCGAATACAATGCGCTGCTGGGCAGCGCTGCCATGCTCGCCGCCCTGGCGGGAAAACTCTTGTGGCTTTCACGATGAGGAGCTTCATGCTTCCGCGTAGGATTTCCCGCCGGGCAGGCGCTGCCGTGCCTCTGGCGCTGGTAATCGCCTTGGTCGGAGCCCAGGCCAATCAATCGTCACAGCAACACCCCGCGGCCGCGGCCTTGCCTCAACCGCCCGCTGCCACGCCAACACTTTCTTCCGGCGTGCGCATCCAGCCGCCTTCGCCAGGTCACGTCCCTCCCGTCGGGCAAGCGGCGCGCTATTCGGGGGAGTGGCACTTGATGAGCGCCGGCACCGCCACTTTGACCATGCAATCGAGCGGAGGAAGTCACACCACCGTCATGCTGGCCGATTCGGCTGGCATGGTGAACATGATTTATCCCGTGCATGACCGGCGAGAGAGTTCGTTCGACCCGCGAACCTTTTGTTCGTT
>JAMXLI010000073.1 GCA_024281115.1 Terriglobales bacterium
TTGCGCAGCAGCACGACCGCCTGCTCCAGGTCCCCCTTGGACTCCGTAAGGGCCTGCTTGCAATCCATCATGGGAGCGCCGGTCTTTTCGCGGAGCTCCTTAACCTGGGCGGCGGAAATATTCACGGTAGTTGTACCCATGTATGTGAAAACCCTTTCTCCCTCTTTCAGATGCCGCAGGCGGCGCCAGGGCGCAACCCCCAAACCGCGCTACAAACTTCGACCCGCGCCAACAAATTCCGCGCGGGCCAGTATAGGAAACGAGAATCGGTGGGCCGCCGCCGAGCCGGCGGGTTGCTGCGAAAACCTAATAAGTGGTCTGGCTCTCCACCTGCGGAACTTCCTCGGTCTTGGCAGCGGCCGAGGGCTGCTTGCGGGTAGCTCCGGCGCCGAGCACATCCTCCATGCTGATGTCTTCTCCGCCGCCTTCACCGGCGGCGGCAGCCCCGGCGGCTTCCGGCTCGCCTTCAGCCTGGGGAGCGGCGCTGTAAGCCGCGGCTGCGGCCACTTCATCAGCCTGCTTGTCGGTGGCGGTTTGCGCGCCTTCCACCACGGATTCGGCGATCTTCGATGTAAACAGGCGGATAGCGCGCAGCGCATCGTCGTTGCCGGGGATCACGTAATCCACTTCGCTGGGGTCGCAATTGGTATCCACCACGGCGACCACCGGGATGCCCAACTTCCGCGCTTCGCGCACCGCGATCTGTTCCTTGTTGGAATCAATCACAAAGATGGCGTCGGGCAGCCGGTTGAGTTCCTTGATGCCGGCCAGGTTCGCCTGCAGGTGCTTGCGCTCGCGCTCCAGCTTGATAACTTCCTTCTTGGGCAGCAGCTCGTAGCGGCCATCGGTGGCCATGTCGTCGAGCTCCTTGAGCCGCTTCACCGACTTCTGCACGGTCACCCAGTTGGTGAGCAGCCCGCCCAGCCAGCGCTGGTTGACGTCGAACTGGCCGCAGCGTTGCGCTTCCTCGGCGATGGCATCCTGCGCCTGGCGCTTGGTGCCCACAAACAGGATGACGCGGCCTTGCGTTGCCAGCTCCTGCACGAAGCGGGAAGCTTCCTTGAACATTTTCAACGTCTTCTGCAGGTCGATGATGTAAATACCGTTGCGCTCCCCGAAGATGTATTCCTTCATCTTGGGGTTCCAGCGCTTCGTCTGGTGCCCGAAGTGGACGCCCGCTTCGAGCAACTCCTTCATGGTGATGTTAGCCAAAAAACCTCCTCTTCAGATCTGCATCCGGCGTGGCACTAACGTGACCCCGGATTGATTCCCGTTACCCCGCCCCTAGCGCGGGTGCGGGAAATTTAAAACCTCAATGGCCAGACGTAGACACTAGTGTAAGCCACTTCCAAGTAGCCGGGGCGATGAAATTGCCCCGCAACCTGGGCGGCCTACTCAGCCCGTTTGGGTGCAAAACCGGCGCTCGCCTCCCGAATCGGGAGTGCTCAGTCCAGCGCCTTAACGCTTGCTGAACTGGAAGCGCTTGCGCGCGCCCTTCTGCCCATATTTCTTGCGCTCCTTGCCCCGCGAATCGCGCGACAGGAAGCCTTCCGATTTCAATTTCTTGCGCAGCTCGGCATTGAACAGGATGAGCGCGCGGGCAATACCCAGCTTGACCGCGCCCGACTGGCCGTTCACGCCTCCGCCGGAAACCGTGGCCACCACGTTGAAGCTGCCGCTGGTTTCGGTGCTGACCAGCGGCTGGCGCGCCATGCCGCGCTGCTCCTCGGTCACAAAATACTGCTCAAACGGCTTGCCGTTGACCGTGAATTCGCCCGAGCCCGGGCGCAAAAATACGCGCGCGATGCTGGATTTCCGCCGGCCCGTTCCGTAGTACTGAACCAAATCCGCCATGTAAGTCGTTCGCTCCTGAACTGGTTAACGCCCGCCCCCCGCCAGAGCCATGGTTTCGGGCTTCTGTGCCTGGTGCGGGTGCTTGTCGCCGCGATATACCTTCAACTTGCCCGCCATTGCGCGGCCCAACTTGGTATGGGGCAGCATGCCCACGATGGCGTCCTCGACCACCGCCTCCGGCTTGCGCTCAAACCGCTTGATGAACTCCTCGCTGCGCAGCCCTCCGGGATAGCCGGTGTAGCGGTGATACACCTTGCTTTCGGCCTTGAGGCCGGTGAGGCGCACCTTGCCGGCATTGATCACGACCACGTGGTCGCCGGTGTCGAGAAACGGCGTGTACCGCGGGTTGTTCTTGCCCGTCAGTATGCTGGCCACACGCGTCGCCAAACGTCCCAGAGTCTGGCCGGACGCGTCAACGACATACCACTTACGCACAATTTCCCCCTGCTTGGGGAAATAGGTGGACATGAAAATCTCCCAGAATGAAAACCAACAAGAAGACCGCTGAATCGATCCCACGCTTGCTCAAGCACGGGGAATCAGGCGGGCAACCACACTAATTCCGAAGTCTCAAAGATAGCTTAGCGCGTTGGGCCATGTCAATGTAACCGCCGGCGACCCTGGCCGACGGGTGTTTCAGTTTGCGAACCCGGCGGCCCGATTCCGCGCTTACTCATAGGCTAGCGCATCAATGGGGTCCTTGGCCGCAGCCTTGAACGCCGGATAGCTGGCGCCGATCAGCGCGCCCACAATGGCAATCAGGGTAGCGCGCACGAACCATCCCCGTGTAAGCAGCATGGGCAAGGTGGGGAAACGCCGGTGAATGGCAGCGCTGGCCACGTAGCTCACCGCCATGCCGACCGCGATGCCCGCCAGCGCCAACAGCGCGGTCTCGCGCAGGATCACATTCACGATGTACAGCTTGGAAGCGCCCAGCGACTTCAGGATTCCGATCTCCCGCGTGCGCTCCATCACCGCCGTGTACATGGCCTGGAAAATGACAATAAAACCAATAGTCACCGCCACCCCGATCACCACGTTGATGAACGTAGACAGCCCGGGCAGGTTGCTGGCCGTCATCATGGAGATGTAATCGCGCATGGAACGCACCGAATAGGTTTCCATCCCGGGCACGCTTTTCACCGCGCTGACCACGGCGTTGGCATTATTGGGATTGTCCAGCTTCACGTAAAACACCGAGGCTTTGCCTTCGGCGCCGATCAGCTGCTGCAAAGTCGTGAGCGGCAGGAACTTGCGCGCGCCCTTGCCGTGTTCAACGATGCCGCAGATGCGAAACTCGTGGTTGAGAATGCGGATCTTTTCCCCCACTTTGGCTTTGCTGGTCAGCGCAAAAAAATCGTCCACAAGTACGTCATTGGGGCCCTGGAACGGCCCTCCCGCCAGGTAGCGGAAGCCTCCGCCCAGGCTCTCATAATTGGGAAGATCAATGCCGTAGATCACCTCCACCGCGCCCTGCGTGCTCAGCATCATGACCACCGGCGCAACCGCGGTGACGTGGGGCAGCTTGCGCAACCGGTCGGCCACCTTGATGGAAACGGGCGCGCCGGTGATGCCGCTGAGGAAAGACGAGCCCGGGGGCTGCACGATGACGTCGGCCCCGATCCCCTGTTGCCGTGAGCGCGCGTCGTCAATCATGCCCAGCGACAGTCCCACAATCAGCAGGATCAGCGTCACCTCAAGCGCGATCGCGGTCACGCTGATCAGCGAGCGAATGGGGCGGTGCAGCAGGTTGGCAACGATCATTTTGTTCATGGAAAGCTCGCGCTTAAACGGGAGATCCTTGCGGCCCTGTCCGACGGCCGGGCTCGAACTCGCTTCTCAGGCCACTGTTCATTGCGGCGGATTGGCCTTCACCTGGCTGGGCTGCGGCTGGTCGAGGCGGACCAGTTCGGAACCGGGAGGCTGCTGCAGGGCGAATTGGTCATCGCGCAGCCCAGGGTTGATTTGCAATTTCACTACGTGCAGCGTGATCGAGTACTCCTCCACCGGACGCCAGATCTGGATGGTGGTCGGATACTCCACGCCATTAAAGTCTTTCACGTCGCTGTAGGTGGCATCGGTCATCAGTTGTCCATTCGGCCCGTATACCAGCTGGCGGTCGGGACGCAGGTCCACGCGATTGAAGATCACTTTCCGGTCCAGGTACCAGCCATCGTTCCCACGGCGGATGATATCGATCTCGTAGTCGGGCTGCTCCAGGTCTTTGTGTTTTTTCGGATCGGGCACGATCCTCGTCCCGTTCTCCAGCACGGCGATGCTGTTCTTGGGATCAATCGCGGGCAGCAGCAACGCGTCGTAGATCTGCTGCGGGCGAATATTTTCCAGCGGCTGGTTGGACGGACGCACTACCTCGTTGCCGCCCACAATAAATTTGTTCTTGGGCGGGATCCATAGGCGGAACTGGCTGCCGTCGCTCACCATGTCGAATGCCCGGTTGCGCACGATGGGCATCAGCCCGATCATGCGCAGCATCTGGGGCTTGCGCAGCAGCACGTAGCCGCGAATCTGCTTGTACTCCGTCACCTTGCCCTTCTTGACTCCCCCGACCGAGGAATCAATGTCCACGGTGGCGTTCAGGCTGCTGATCTGGCCGGCGTAGTGGTTGATCGCGTTGACCAGCTGGTCCTTGGTAGCGGTCTGCAAGGGGATGGAACTGAGGTTGCTTTCCACCTTGTGCGAACGGAACAAGCATCCGCAAAGAGGCAGCACCAGGAGCGCGGCCGCCAGCATGCGAATTGCGGGGCGAGGAGACATTCGCACAAAAATTAGATTCAAGAGCGCAGTATACAGTTCACGAAAGGCAAAAATAATGTTCCGTGCACTACCCAGCGTTGAGCCAGCGTTCCCTTCAGCGGTTGGCGGTTACGGCGCGGCGATACATCGCCACGTTTCGGTTGTGCTCGTCGAGCGTGCTGGCAAAACGGTGCCGGCCGTTGCCGTCACTCACAAAATACAGGTACGGAGTGGCCGCGGGATGCAGGCAGGCCTGCAGTGATGCCGCCCCGGGATTCGCGATCGGCCCGGGCGGCAATCCGGCGTAACGGTAGGTGTTGTAGGGGGAATCGAACTGCATGTCCTCATGATGCAGCGCGCCCTGGTAGCGACCCGCCAGGCGTTCGGCGTAAATGATCGAGGGGTCGGCATCAAGTGCCATGTGCCTCTGCAAACGGTTGTAGTACACGCTGGCCACCACCGGCCGCTCTTCCGGCGCGCCGGTCTCCTTCTCGACGATCGAAGCCAGCGTTACCACCTGGTGCAGGTTGCCCTTTAAGCCCAGCGCTTCGGCCTGACGGCGGAAACGGTGCGCCATGACCGCCACCATGTCCTGCACGCTTTGCGTGCGGGTGAACTGATAGGTGTCCGGGAAGAGATAGCCTTCCAGCGAGTGCGCCTGTGGATCCAGGTCGGAGATGAGCCCCACATCGCTGCGGACGGCCTGGAGAAACTCTTGCGCGGGCACCAGGCCGGCGGCTTCCACCGCCTGCGCCACGTCAAACATGCTGAAACCTTCAGGAATAATTACGGTGTGAAAGTAGATGTCGCCCCGCACCAGGCGGCGATGCACGGCCAGCGCATCCAGCGGCCGGTCAAACAGATACTCTCCCGCCTTCAGCGAACGGGGACGGGCCACATAATGCCAGACCAGGAAAGCGCGGGCGCTGCGAATGACGCCGGCGGACTCGAGTTCCTCGGCAATGTGGCGCGTGGAATAGCCGGGCCGCAGCAAAACAAACTTTTGCCCTTGCGGCTGCAAAGGCAGCAGCAGCCCCCAGGCCAGCCACGCGGCGAAGGCGAGAACTACAAGTCCTGCGAGTGCCAGCAGTTTGCGCACGACCCCAGTTTAGATGAGAAAACTGCATGCTGGTGAAGCCACGAGTGGCGATGCCTGTTCCGAGAGGACATTGGACGATAGGAAGCACCCTCCGCGGCCGCGGCGTTGGCTTCTCTGCCTGGCCGCAGCGAGTTGCCTAGCGTGCCGCACGCGCGTCGAGAAACGACTGCAGAATGAGTACCGCCGCCATGCGGTCTACGGCTTGGGCGCGCTGCTGAATACTGGCTTCGGCTTCACGCAGCAGGCGGTTGGCTTGTGCCGATGACAGGCGCTCGTCCCAAAGGTGGACTGGCAGCTTGAACTGCCGCCGCAGCAACTCGGCGAAGGCTGCCATGCGCTCCGACTGCGCCCCCGCGCTGCCGCTCATGTGCAGCGGATTGCCAACCACGATCTCGCAGATGGCATAACGCTGGACAACGTCGCTGAGGTGGGCCAGATCGGCGCGACGGTTTGTGCGCTGAAGGGTGGGGAGGCCTTGCGCCGTCAGGCCCAACGGATCAGATACTGCGATGCCGATGCGCCTTGACCCCACGTCCAGCCCCAGGATGCGCGGTGATAGCGAAGATGGCTCGTTCCCTGAACCCACGCCGGGGATCATAGAGCATGAAACAGCGTCCCGCGAGATGCGGAACACCGGTAAAGTGGGGTGAGCTGAAGTCGGTTCGTGGTTCGCGGCTAGGCTTCGGCTGGAGCGGCCTCGGGAAAGCGGAGCCGCGCCTTGGAAAGCGCCTTGGAGAGCATCTGCTCCACCTGGAACTCCTCCCAATTCTTGGCCATCGCCAACTCGCTGACCAGCAGGTAGCGAGCGCGTTCCAGCGTCTTTTTCTCGCGGAACGAGAGGGGCTTGCTCTGGGCCAGCACCAGCAAGCTCTTTAATACGGCCGCCACTTCGAGCAGGGATCCCGTGCGCATCTTGTCGGAATTTTCCTTGAAACGGTCCTTCCAGTCGGCGTTGTTGGCGCACTCGCCGTCCGTCAGGTAATCCAGGATCTTCTGCACTTCGCCGTTGCGCACCACCCGGCGCAGGCCCACCGCGCCCACATTGTGGAAGGGAACCATGACTTTCAAGCTGCTGGACTTGATCTTGAGCAGGTAGAACTGCTCCACGCTGGCGCCAATGGTCCGGCTGCTGATCTGTTCAATTGTTCCTACACCATGATTGGGATAAACAACCTTGTCGCCGATGTGGAAGCTTGAGTCAGTGATCATGAAGGGCACCCGCCGGGCAGGCTAGCTGGGAGAACTACTACCTACGATTGTAGCGGAAGCGGGGCACACGGTCAAACCACCGCATTAGGTCTTAGTACGACATAAAGCCGTTCTGGCCCCGGCCGGAGAGCGCAAATAATTGCAGGGACATGGGTTGCCCACCCTCCTCCGCTGCCAAGCGGCGCCCCCCGCGGCGAAGCCGACGGGTGCGTGCGTTGGCAGGGCGACCCGCCGCAGCCGCGTTATAATCACTGGTTGTTGCCATGCCTGAACACATCAAGAAAAAGCTGCAGGACGAGATCGAAGCGCTCGAATACGAACTTCAGCACGAACTCCCCAAGGAATTGAAGAAAGCCGTGGCCATGGGCGACCTGAGCGAGAACGCCGAATACCACATGGCCAAGCAGCGCCAGGAATACGTGCGGGCGCGTCTGGGACAACTGAAAAAACGCATGGCCGACCTCTCGCTCATCAACATGGCCAATATTCCCAAGGACAAGGCCGGCTTGGGCTCCACCGTCAAAGTGTATGACTCCACCAAGGATGAGGAAATCGAATACAAGCTGGTCACCAGCGAAGAATCGGACGTAGCCCAGGGGCTGATTTCGACCACCTCGCCCATTGGACGCGCCCTAATCAACAAGAGGGTCGGGGACACGGCCACCGTCGTCACCCCGACCGGCAACCGGGAGATGGAAATCCTCAGCCTGACCACCATCCACGACGAGGCCTCATGAGCTGGACGCGCGCGTTTGGCGAAGGCTGCCGGGTGCTGCTGACCGCGATTGTGCGCCGCCTGGTGCTGGCCCGTGTCAATCCCAACGTCTTGACCTTTCTCGGGCTGGTTATCAACATCGTGGCCGCATTCTTTTTTGGTTACGCCAATGCCGAAAACCAGGCGCGCATGTTCTTCTACGGCGGGCTGGTCATCATCGGCGCCGGTTTCATGGACCTGGTGGATGGCCGCGTGGCGCGCGCCACCAACCGGGTCACACGCTTCGGGGCGTTCTTTGATTCGGTGGTGGACCGTTACAGCGACGTGGCCCTGTTTTTCGGGCTGCTGGTGTACTACGCGCGCGCCAGCCGCTTCTTCTATCTCGTGCTCACGGCGGTGGTCATGGTGGGAGCGGTGATGGTCAGCTACACGCGTGCCCGCGCCGAGTCGCTCATCGGCGCCTGCCGGGTGGGTTTCATGGAGCGCCCTGAGCGGTTGGTGCTGGTCATTATTGGCGCGCTGTTCAACCACATGGCGCCGGTGCTGTGGGTGATTGCGGTGCTCTCGAATGTGACCGTGGCCCACCGCATCTACTACACCTGGCAGCGCACCAACCAGGAGCAACCGCTCGCCCCGGGCTCATAGCACCGATATTGCCCTTCATCCCTTTCGTTGGGCTGCTACCTGCATCTAAACCAACTCGGAGGAGAACAATGAAACTGGTATGGCATGGAATTTTGGCGGGCGCTTTGCTATCCGGGATGAGCGCCGCGGCGCTCTCCCAGGAGGCCAGCGAGAGCACCACCACAACAACAACCACCACCACGCAGTCCAACGATACCGGAATCAAAGGCGACGTAAAGGACGCCGGCCACGCCACCAAGCGCGCCACCAAGAAGACGTATCACAAGTCCAAGCGCACCGTGAAAAAAGGCGTGCACAAGGCGGCCCACAAGACCCGCCAGGGCGCCGACAAGGTGGAAGACAAGACCGAAACCCCGCCGCAGCGTTAATTGGACGTGGGTTGGACGGCCTGCGCGCCCCCGCGCGCAGGTCTTTTCTTTTTGGCAGCAAAGAATTCAAGGGGAGTGCGGCGCCGGCCGCGAGCGCCGCGCGATGCTAGACTGCTGCCTTTGCTGCGAAACATGGCGATGAGGAAAAATCGTTGAGCGATCCCATCCTGGTGGTGCACGGCGGGGCTTGGGCCATCCCTGATGACCTGGTCGAAGCGCACCTGGAGGGCATAGAAGCGGCTTTGGCAGCTGGTTGGGACGCGCTGAACGCCGGTGCCTCCGCCTTGGAGGCGGTGGAGCAGGCGGTCGTCGTCATGGAGGATCACGAAGCCTTCGATGCCGGGCGAGGCAGTTTCCTCAACAGCGACGGGCGGGTGCAACTGGACGCGCTCATGATGTGCGGCGCCACCTTGCGGGCAGGCGGCGTGGGCTGCGTGGAACGCATACGGAATCCCATCCGGGCGGCGCGGAAGGTGCTCGAACAGAGCCCGCATGTCTATCTCGTAGGTCCCGGGGCCGAGCGCTTCGCGGCCGAGCACGGTGCACCCCTTTGCGAAAACTCGGAATTCATCATTCCGCGCGAGGTGGCGCGTTTGCGCGAGTATCAGCAGAAAACGGAAAGCGAACGCTCGGAACAGCTGTTTTCCGCGGCGCAGGATGTGGACACGGTAGGGGCGGTCGCCCTGGACCGCGCCGGCAACCTGGCGGCGGCTACTTCCACGGGGGGAACGCTGAACAAGACGCCGGGACGGGTGGGCGACTCCTCGCTGATCGGCTGCGGATGCTATGCGGACAACCAGGCGGCCGCGGTTTCCACCACCGGCTGGGGCGAACCCATCATGAAGCTGGTGCTGGGCAAATGGGCTTCCGACCGGGTGGCCAGCGGAGTGGATCCGGCGCATGCGGCGGCCGATGCCATCGCTTACTTAAAACGACGGCTGGACGGCCATGGCGGCATCATCCTGCTGGACGCACGCGGGCACTTCGGCATTGCGCACAACACGCCCCGCATGGCTTGGGGCACGGCGACCGCCGGCGGCCACGCGAGAGGGATCCAGAGAACAGCTGCCCCTCTGGGTTGAGGACACGTGCGGGACCTGAACCCAGGCCGACGAACGCGTATTTCCTATGGTGGCGCACGGCACCCAGTATCGACAAAGGGACAGCGACTCCGGGAAGGTAACTCCTGACCTTTTGTCGCGTTGACCCGAAAAATAAACGGGTAGTACGATGCGAGTGGCCGTAATCCCCGAAGCCGCTGACAGCTAAGTCTCAGGGGTACATGAACATTCGCATAGGGTTCCGTGCTGCGGCGCTGCTTTCGACGCTGACGCTAGCCGCCTGCCAGAGCGCTCCCAAGAACATCGTGAGGGCAACACCGCCGGCGCAAGCGCCTGCCTTGGCGCCCCAGGCCGCGGCTCCGGCAGTCAAGCCCGCGGCGGAGCCGCATCCCGCGGCGCAGCCAAAGCCGGCCGCGGCGGCGCCGGAAGACAACGTAGATGGCATTGTCGCCCAGGCGGAGCAGGAGTATCGCGCCGGGCAGGCCAACTATTCGGCCGGACACCTGGAAGCCGCCAAAGAAAATTTCGACCGCGCCTTCGATGTGCTTGCCCAGGCTCCGGGCGGAGCGCACTCCGACCCGCGCCTGCAGCAGGAATTCGAGAAGATTGTTGACGGCGTAAATTCCCTCGAACTGGTGGCCCTCAAAGAAGGCGACGGATTCACCGAGCAGAAGTCCGAGCCGGCGCCCATCGACGAGGCCAATGAAGTCACCTTCCCTGTGGACCCCAATGTGAAGGCCAAGGCTGCCGAAGAGGTCCGGGAAACTCACTCCGACCTGCCGCTGGTCTTGAACGACGAGGTAGCCGGCTACATCAATTACTTTTCCAGTCGTGGGCGCGGAATCTTGGAGCACGCGCTGGCGCGTTCGGGGATGTATCGCGAGATGGTGCAGCGGATCCTGAAGGAAGAAGGTGTGCCCCAGGATTTGATTTACCTGGCGCAGGCTGAATCGGGGTTTCACCCGCTGGCGCTCTCGCGGGCCGGAGCCCGCGGCATGTGGCAATTCATGGCCAGCCGCGGCGCCGGGTATGGCTTGAGCCGCAACTGGTGGGTGGATGACCGCCAGGACCCGGAGAAGTCCACGCGCGCCGCAGCCCGGCACCTTAAAGATCTCTACAACCAGTTCGGCGACTGGTTCCTGGCCATGGCCGCCTACAACTCGGGTCCGGGGACGGTGCAACAGGCGGTGCAGCGCACCGGCTACGCCGATTTCTGGCAGTTGTACCGCCGCGGGGTGCTGCCGGCCGAAACCAAGAATTACGTCCCTATCATCCTGGCCGTGACCATCATGGCCAAGAACCCGTCACAGTATGGGCTGGATCACATTGTGCCGGAACAGCCGGTGCCGGCCGACCACATCACCATTGATTACCCGGTGGACCTGCGCCTGGTGGCGGAGTGCCTGGACACTTCGGTGAGCACCCTGCAGGAACTGAACCCCAGCCTGCTGCGCATGACTACTCCTCGGGACGGCACCTTCGAGTTGCATCTTCCCGCCGGGACTGCGGACAAATATCAGCAGGTGATAGCCGCCATCCCGCGCGATATGCGGGTGTGGTGGCGCTTTCACCGCGTGACCCCGGGGGACACGCTGGCCGGGCTGGCGCGCACGTATCACACCAGTTCGCATGCCATTGCGGAAGCTAACGATCTCGACGGCCAGGAGCTGCAGACTGACAGCAAGTTGATCATTCCCATCGCGCCGGGACGGCGGGTGGATGATGGAGTGCAATACTCCCGCCGAGCCACACGCTACCGGGTCCGGAAAGGCGACACGTTGTCGTCGGTGGCGGATGATTTCGGCGTACCCCTGGAGCGGCTGCGGCGCTGGAACGGAATTCGCTCCCAAAGATTGCGTCCTGGACGGGTGCTGCTCATCCATTTGCCGCAGGCCGGGGGCGAGGTTGCGGCCGCGCGATCTGGCTCTAAAATACGTGTTCACAATAATTTGCGAGCGTCCTCCTCGTCGGGCAAACGACCGGCCAAGGCTGCCAAGCGGGAATCGGCCAAGGCGGGTGCCCAGGGGGCAGGCGCCAAGCCCGTGTACCACAAGGTGCAACGCGGCGAGACCCTGACCAGCATCGCGTCGAGCTATAACACCACCGTCTCAGCCCTGCGGCGCGACAATGCTAAACAGGCGGGGAACCTGCGCGCCGGCGATGTCTTGTTAATTCGGGAAACCCGCTGACCTCCTCTCCCATCTCATCCCACAAACCGTCGCGCAACCGTAAGCGCGGGTGTAAGATGCGTCCGCGCATTCACGCACGCTGCGCACGAGCAGAGCGGGTGCTATAATCGCGCGCCCTTCGGCCCAGGCAGTCCTGTCCTTTTTTTTGTTTGCAAGCGCTGCTGCAAGGAGCAGCCGGATCAAGATCAGGAGGAAGCTCAATGTGGAACGAGTACAGTCTTTTCGCACGCGATGACGAAATGGACGATTACGGAGACGCGGGCTCGTACGGCGAGAGCATGGAAGAAGAGGATTACGAGGAAGAAGAAGAGGAAGAAGAAGAGCCCGGCGGCAGCGAAGCAGAGGGCGGTGCGGGCGAAGCCGAGCCTGCCGAAACCGGCGGCGGAGCGCGGCGCGGTGGCGGCGCGTCCGAAACCTCCGGTGGCGGGGGTGGTGGTGGCGGTTCGCGGCGCGGAGGTGGCGGGTCACGACGCGGCGGCGGTGGAGCGCGCAAGAAGACCGCGGCGCGAAAATCGTCCAAGAAGAAGGCCGCAGGCGCGCGCGGAGGCGCCCGCAAAAAATCGGGCAAGAAGGGCGGCCGTGGCGGCGCAAGGAAGAAGTCGGCGCGAGGCGGCCGCGGAGCGTCACGCCGGGGTGCGTCATCCCGGGGGCGTGCTGGCGCGCGCAAGAAAGCCGGGGCGCGCAAGAAGGGTGGCCGGGGCAGGTCTCGCCGGCGCTGACCTTATACCTTGGGTGGTATCGGGCCCGCGGGATGACACCCGCGGGCTTTTTTTTTGCTCGCGAATATTTTCTGGGCGCGTCCGAGGTGGGCGAACGCCAGTCGTCCGCCAGCATTCGCAACTTTATGCATTGACTGCCGCCCTGCTCCGCTCTAACTTCGCCTTGAGGATCTCTCCCGCAAAGGAGCTGGGTGCCGCCGAAGTCCGCCATTGACGCGGTTAGCCCCGCCATCGAGCACGCTCGCCGGCAAATCTTCCCGCTCCGTTGGGCCACGTGGGCGCGATTGGCCCTGCTCGGTCTGGCGACAGGCGAACTGGGCAGCGGAGGCGGGTGCAACGTGCCCGGCGGGTTCCATGTGCCCATCACAACGGGCAGCGGGCGCACTGACCAATTCCTGGCCACTCTGCCCAAGCTGCCGCCGCATCTCGGGCTGGGTCCCGCCCAGTTTGTGGCTCTGGTAACCGTGCTGATTCTTCTGATGGTGTTGCTGGGACTGGTTGGCATCTACGTCGCCAGCGTGAGCCGCTTCATCCTCTTCGAGTCGGTGCTGACCGGGCAGTATCACCTGCGTCAGGGTTGGCGGCGGTGGCAGCCGCAAGGCTCGCGCCTCTTCGTCTTCAACCTCGGATTGGTCCTTATCAGCCTGGCAGTGCTGATGGTTGTGATTGGAGTTCCGGTGCTGCTGGCCGTGATGTATGGCTGGTGGCGCCGCGGCCAGGCCCTCGGTCCCTTCCTCCTCTACATCGCGCTGATGGTGATGGCCATGGGCGCCTTCATGCTCGCCTTCCTGCTGGTCCACGTTCTCACCAAGGACTTCGTGGTCCCACAGATGGCTTTTGAGGGGCTGGGACCTTTAGCGGGATGGCGGCGCCTGCTGGCCATGATGGACCGGGAACGCGCCGGATACGCGGGCTACGTCGGAATGAAGATAGTGCTGGCGATGGCCAGTGCGGTCCTGTTCGGGATCCTGGTATTCATCGTCGCGCTGGTGGTTGCGGTGCCAGTGGTGATTTTCGTTGTGATCGGCGTGATTGCGGCGCCGGGCATCGGGACCTGGATCTGGAATCCCTACACCCTGACGGTGGCGGCGGTGGCCGGCTGCCTGGCGTTCGCAGCCCTGATGTTCGCGGCGGCCCTGGTGTACGCGCCCGCCACCGCGTTCTTTACCGCTTATCCCATGCACTTCTTCGCGGCGCGGTATCCTGCCCTCGCCGCGGTGCTCTACCCTCCGCCACCTCTCCTTGCGCCGCCCGCGCCCGCGACTTAGCGCGGTTCCGTCCTCGGGTGTCGCCGCTTCTAGCTTCGCGCGCGGTTCTTGATCCAGATGGGCGTGCCTAAGAAGCCGAAAGCGTGTCGAATCTGGTTTTCCAGGAAGCGCTGGTAGGAGAAGTGCGGCCTGACAGGACGGTCGGTGAAGAGAACGAAGGTGGGCGGGGCGACGGCCGCCTGGGTCATGTAGTAGATCTTGACGCGCTTGGCCATGGGCACGGACGCGCGCTCAAAATCAATGCGCTGCAAGAAACGGTTCATCTCGCCGGTAGGAATCCGCTTGCGGCGCTCGGCGGCGACCGTCGCCAGCAGCGGGAATATTTTCTCGGTGTTGCGTCCTGCGGCGGCGGAAATAAACAGCGTGGGGGCGTAGTGGAGGAACTTGAGCGCACGCCGCACCTGCTGCTCGTAGAGGTGGCGGTCCACTGTGCCGCCCTGGCGCGGAAGGACGCGGCCGCGCCAGCGCGCCGGACCTTGCTGGCCAACGACCAAGTCCCACTTATTGATAAGAATGATGAGCGAGCGCCCGCTCTCGTGGGCGTAGCCCGCGATGGTGGCATCCAGGGCGGTCACGCCTTCCGTGGCATCGAGAACCAGAAGCGCGATGTCGGCGCCCTCGAGGTGCTTGCGCGCCATCACCACCGAAAGCTTTTCCGCCATCAGCTCAGTCTTGCCTTTGCGGCGGATGCCGGCGGTATCAATGAAGCGGTAGCGCTGCCCGTCGCGCTCCACGATCTCGTCTACCGCGTCGCGGGTGGTGCCGGGAACGGGCGATACGATGGCGCGCGCCCTTCCGGCCAGCCGGTTCAGCAGCGTTGATTTGCCCACGTTGGGGCGTCCAATGATGGCGACCCGGGTCTCCAGGGCCGCTGAGCCTGCCGGCGCATCGAGGGGTTCTTCCTCAGGCCCGGGCTCCGGCTCAGCGGTGGTGAGGTGCAGGGCCCGGAAGATGTCGTCGAGCAGATCGTCAATGCCGCGCCCGTGTTCCGCCGAGATGGGGAACAGGCGCGGCAGCCCCAGGCGGTGAAACTGCTGCGCGTCGGCCTCCAGCCGCTCCGCGTCCACCTTGTTCACGGCCAGAAACAACGGCTTGCCGGTACGCTGTAGCAGGCGGGCCAGCTCCAGGTCAGGCGCCGCCAGCTCACTGCGTCCGTCCACCACCATCACAACGGCGTCCGCTTCCTCCAGGGCCAGGCGGGCCTGGCGAAAAATTTCCGCCGGGATGAGCTGCTTGTCGTCGGGGATGATGCCGCCGGTATCAACGATGCGCAGCACGCGGCCCCGCCACTGCGCTTCGCCATAAATCCGGTCGCGGGTGATGCCCGGCTCATCGCCCACGATGGAGCGGCGGCGGCCGATCAGGCGGTTGAACAACGTGGATTTCCCCACGTTGGGACGGCCCACGATGGCGAGGGTGGCGGAGGCGTTCTGCAGAGCTGTTGACAAGTATGCTGTAGCAGTCCGTTCGGGAGCTTGGCTTCCCAGGATTGGCTGCGTTCCGTGGGCCTGGCGCCCCAATTGCCGGGCGGGATCTGGCTCTTCTCGCCGCGGGCCTGACGGGCACGGGCTCCTGCACTTATTATAGAGACCCACGATGTCCAGCTCTCCCCAGCCCACGACGACAGCCCCGGCCGCCATTCCCACGCTGCACCAGTTCTTCGGGCCGGGAGGCTTGTTGTCGCGCATGCACCCGGCCTATGAATTCCGGCGGGGCCAACTGGAGATGGCGCAGGCGGTCGAGAGCGCGCTCGCCGAAAAGCGGCACCTGATCGTGGAAGCAGGCACGGGCACAGGTAAAACGCTCGCCTACTTGCTGCCCGCGATCCGCTCGGGCCGGCGCGTGCTCATCTCCACCGGAACCAAGAATTTGCAGGAGCAGCTCTTCTACAAAGACGTTCCCTTCCTGGAACGGGTGCTGTTCCCCAGCGGCGAGGGCGCGCTGCGCGTCTGCTACATGAAAGGCCGGGCCAACTACCTGTGCCGGCAGAAGCTTTATGACCTGGCCGGACAGCCGGTACTCAGCGGGCTGGAAGAAATCGAGCAGTATCGCGCGCTGTCGGAGTGGGAGACGCGTACCCAGACGGGGGACCGTGCCGAGGTAGCATCGCTGCCCGAAACGAGCGCGTTGTGGTCGCGTCTGGACGCACGCTCGGACAAATGCCTGGGCCAGAAGTGCACGCAGTGGGAGCGCTGCTTCATTACCGAGATGCGGCGGCGCGCGCTCGAAAGCGACATCATCATCGTCAACCATCACCTCTTCTTCGCCGACCTCGCCATTAAGCAGGCGGCCGAAGGCGCGCCCGATGCCGGCGTGTTGCCGGATTGCGCCGCAGTCATCTTCGACGAAGCCCACGAACTGGAGGACGTGGCCGGCAGCTACTTCGGGGTTACGGTAAGCAACCTGCGCTTCGAAGAGCTGGCGCGCGACGTGGAAGGCTCGCTCAACCGCCACAAGGCCATGAGCGCGGGGGTCATGGCCGCGCTGCGCGCGCTGCGCGATCGTGCGCAGCTTTTCTTTGCCGCGCTGCCGCCGGGCGACGGCCGCTTCGCCTTCCAAAACCGCCCGGAGTTCCTGGAAGAGAACGGAGACGAGTACATCGCGCTGCGGCAAGCGTTGGGACGGGTGGCATCGGAGTTGCAGACCTTGCCGGAAAAGCCGGAGGAGGTCTTTGCACACGTGCGGCGGGCGGAGGAACTGGCCGTGCAGTTCTCGTTCGTGCTCGAATCCGACGACCGCAATACGGTGTTTTGGATCGAGCGGCGACTGGGCCGCAGTACCGGGCGCGGCAGCGCCGCCGAGGCCACCCCGGGACAAGCGCGGGGCAATGTCTTCCTGCAGGCCACCCCGATTGAAATCTCAGCCATCTTGCGGGCAACGCTTTTTGAGAGGCTGGAAACGGCGGTGCTTACTTCAGCCACCCTGGCGGTGGGGGGCGGCTTCAATTACATTCGCGGCCGCCTGGGAATGGAGCACGCGCGCGAGCTGGTGGTGGCGTCGCATTTTAATTATCCCGAGCAGGCCCTGCTGTATGTGCCCCCCGACCTCCCCGACCCGCGCACGCCACAGTTCGCTCCCCGGGCCGCTGAGCGCATACGGCAACTGCTGGAGATCACGCGCGGCCGCGCTTTTTGCCTGTTCACCAGTTATGCCCTGATGAACGATATCTACAACCGTCTGCTGGGGGAGCTGGAATATCCCATGCTCCTGCAGGGCGACGCGCCCAGGAGCGCGCTGCTTGAGGAATTCCGTCTCACACCCAACGCCGTGCTGTTTGCCACGTCCTCGTTCTGGCAGGGAGTGGACGTGCAGGGGGAGCAGTTGGGCTGCGTCATCATTGACCGGCTTCCCTTCGCCGTGCCGAGCGACCCGGTGGTCGCCGCGCGCGGCCACGCCATCTCGGCCGAGGGCGGTAATGCCTTCTACCAGTACCAGGTGCCGGCGGCGGTGATTACGCTCAAACAGGGCTTCGGGCGGCTTATCCGCTCGCTGCATGACCGCGGGCTGCTGGCGCTGCTCGATAACCGCATCCTCAAGAAAGCTTACGGGCGTATCTTCCTCGAGAGCCTTCCCCAGTATCGCCGGACCACCGACCTCGACCGCGTGGCGCAATTCTTCGGCGCCGACTGAGGGCCACCCAGCCTGCGGCAGCCCGCGCGCGAGTAGCCGGCGCACTCGCCTGCCCCGCTGCGCTTCCCAGAGCCTGGATCCGGCTTCTGAGCCCGAAGGGCGTGCCCCACCTGCGGCTGCGGAGCATGACCTCGGTAACTTGGAATTGTTAAATGTCTTGGCGCAAAGTGAGGACAGTCGAGGGCACAGGATGGCAGGCAGCAGCGGTAAACTCTCGGCCGCCAAGAGGCGGCAAAAGCGCGTGAAAATGGTGCTGGCGGTGCGGGTCTCCAGCGTGGATGCCGCCGGCAACTCCGTTGATCAACTGGCCCACACCATTGACATCACCTTTGATGGGGCGCGCCTTGCGGGGCTGCGCAAGCCCCTGGTCCAGGGCCAGTCCGTTGTCCTTCATCGCGGCGCGGTGAAGCGCACCTTCCGTGTGGTGTGGGTGGCTGGCATTGGCGGCACGGAATACCAGGCGGGGATCCAGGCGGTTGAGCCCCTGAAGGAATTGTGGCGGCTCGATCTGCCCCTGGCCCAGGACGAGTTCATCCAGTCCGCGAAAGCCGGCCAGTAGTTTTCCGCCGATTGGCGCCGCACCTCTTCACGACATTTTTACCAGATCTGACTGCCTGCTATTTGCTTCGCTCTCCCGGCATGGGATGGCGGGCTTCGTTGGCGTGCGGTACCAACTGCATGTAGAGGTCGCCCGGCAAGTTGGTGTTCCAGTGTCCCGTCAGGCGGGCGTAGCCACTGATCCCGAGAAAGAGAATCGCAATTCCGGCGGCCAGCGCCCAGGGCTGCAGCCGCTGCCAACGCCAGCCGGCTCCTGGCAAGGCTGCGCTCATGCTGAGAGCGCCGGCGGCGGGGCACACCGCCACGCACTCCAGGCACGCAGTACACTCCGCCGATTTCACCGTTAAAAGCTTGTCCACCGGCAGCGCCGAAGGGCAGGCCCGGGCGCACTTGGCACAATCAATGCAGCCCTGAGGATCGCGGCGGATGCGCAACGGGCTGGCCAGCGACGCCAGTCCCAGCAGCGCCCCGTAAGGACAACAATAGCGGCACCAGAAATTCTGAATCAGCACTGAGGACGCCCCCAAAACCACCAACGTGATCGCGCCCGCCATTCCCAGGAAGCGGAAGAAGTTGAGCATTTTGACGTCGGCAATCAGGCCATACGGGCTGTGCAGAAATGCGCCGATCTCGGCAGTGGACATGCTGGCGACGGCCCACAGGAAAAATCCCAGAAGCAGGTATTTCAGCCCCCGCAGGGGGAGATCAGCCCAGCGCGGCAACAGGTAATTGCGGCGGAACAGCCGGCGCCCGAGCTTCCACAGCCATTCTGAGAACGTGCCCACCGGACAGAGCCAGCTGCAAAAAGCCTTGCGCAACAGCAGGGCCATCAGGACAAAGGTGATCACCAGGAACATGGCGGCGGGGTGAATGGGGGGACGCGACCGGTCAGCAGCCAGTACTTCAGGTTCATCAGTCCGGCAATGGGCAGGTACCCCTCCACGCCGGCGGGGCGCGCGACGGCCGGGCTGCGGCCGCCGGTTTCGAAGTGGCGCACCCACAGGTAGAACTGGCTCCCCAGCCACAGGTTCAGGGCGAGAAACACAAATTGAAACCCCCGGCGCAGCGCCTGGGAATGATCCGCGTCGGTTCGCCGCACCAGGCGTTTCCTGGGCCGCGCCGGCCGCCGGCACTGTTCGGGAGCCCGGAGGGCGGCATTGCCCTCGGGCGCGCTTGCTAGCTGGGTCGCCATAACTCTCCCGCCAGAGTAGCCAAAGCTGTCACCGAAGGATGTGATCTCAGTCACAGGCCCGCCCCGCAGGTGGGCGGCAGCAGCGGCTGGCCGGAGCCGTTCTCCCCGGCGCCAAGAGTATGATTTCGACATGATCGGCAAGGTGCTGCTCACCCTCGGCTTCGCTCTGCTCGCCGCCGCAGGGCCTGGCATCGCACAGGAGCCTGCGTCCCCGACGCAGTCCCACGAGGTGCCGGTCGTTCAGGCTAACCTGGGCGACTGCTCGACGGAGATCATGGTGACCGACACGGCGCTGAAGCCGGTGTATAAGGCAGACGTCAGCACCCAGCTGCGATATGGATTCGGCGGCTTTCACCACTTAGACCTTGAGGTAGCCACCAACGTGGACGGCCGGGCGCGCTTCGCGGGCCTGACCCCGAAAGCCCGCATGCCGCTCACCTTCGATGTGCTGTACGAGGACCGCCACACGGTGGTGGTGGTTGATCTCACCCAGAAATGCCAGGCAGTCGAGCGCGCCGTGCTGCCGGATAAGCGCCCCGACGCGGGAGCTCCCGAGTAGAGCCCGCGGGCTCTCTTGATCATGCCGGATGCCGCTCACGATGCCCGCATGCTAGCGCTGCTCACGGAGGCGCTCGCCCGGCTGGAGAGCGGATTTTCCGACTTGCCGCCGGCGCAGGGCCAGTCGCCCGGCGAAGACCGCATGCGCGCGGTGCTGATGGAGACGGCCGAGCGCCTGCGCGATAACTATCCCTATTTCCACCCGCTGTATGCGGGGCAGATGCTGAAACCGCCGCATCCCCTGGCGCGTCTGGCCTATGCTCTGGCGCAGGTTCTGAATCCCAACAATCACGCACTGGATGGCGGACGCGCCAGCACAATGCTGGAGAAAGAAGCGGTGGCGGGCCTCGCGGCCATGGTGGGTTGGAGCGAGCATCTCGGGCACCTGTGCGGTGGGGGCACGATGGCGAATCTGGAAGCGCTGTGGGTGGCGGGGCGTTTGCGGCCGGGAGGACGGGTGCTCGCCTCGGAGCAGGCCCATTACACCCACCAGCGCATCAGCAGCGTGCTGGGATTGCCGTTTCAGGCGATCGCGTGCGACGCACGCGGGCGCATGGATTACGCCGCCCTGGCCCGCGCCCTGGAAAGTGACGGAGCCGGTTGCGTGGTGGCAACGCTGGGCACGACCGCCACCGGCTCGGTTGATCCGCTGCCCGAGATTCTTCACTTGCGCCAGCGGCACGGGTTTCGGCTGCACGTGGACGCGGCCTATGGCGGCTATTTCACCCTGGCCGATAACCTGGAGCCGGAAACGCGCGCCGCCTTCGATGCCATGAGCGCCGCCGATTCGGTGGTGATCGATCCGCACAAGCACGGGTTGCAGCCCTACGGCTGCGGTTGCGTGCTGTTTCGCGATCCGGCGGTGGGCCGCCTCTACCGCCACGATTCGCCCGCCACGTATTTCACCTCGTCCGAGCTTCACCTGGGCGAAATCAGCCTGGAGTGTTCGCGACCGGGCGCGGCAGCGGTTGCGCTCTGGGCCACCCAGCGTCTGCTTCCGCTGACGCGGGAGGGAGAATTTGCCGCCGGGCTTCGCGCCTGCCGAGCCGCTGCGCTCGCGCTCCACGAGCGGTTGAGCGCTGACCGGCGCTGGGCTGTTCCCTTCCCGCCGGAACTCGACATTGTGGTGTGGGCGCCGCGGGCAGTGAGCGCACGCCGGGTGTCCATCCGCTCGCGCCAGGTTTTCGCCGCGGCCGCCCGCCGTAATCTGCATCTGGCGCTGGCGAATCTGCCCGTGCATTTTTTTGCCGCATCCGCTCCGGAAATGCAGGCCGACGAGGCAACGGTCACCTGTCTCCGCTCGGTGCTGATGAAGCCCGAGCACCAGGAATGGGCGGAGGCTATCTACGACATCCTTGACCGGGCTGCCGGGGAGGCGCTGGGCGAGCCTGACACCTGTGGGTAAGAGCCCGCGCGCAAAGCTTGCTCGTCGCGCCGTTTGACGCATTTTCCGCCAGCACGCTACAATCGAATGGTTTGCCTGTACTTAGGTCCCGTTCTGGGGCCGGATGGCGCGGAGTGGCGGCCCGGTGGGCTGCGGCGCGCCGGAACCGAGCAAGCACACAAATGAGAGCAGAGCCGCGATCGACGATGGGACGCGGCAACGAGAGAGGCATCATGTACGCAGTCATTCGCTCCGGGGGCAAGCAATATCGCGTGACGCCGGGCGACATTATCCGGGTTGAGAAGCTTCCACCCTCGCGCGATGGCAATGTGGAATTCGGCGAGGTGCTGGCGATCTCCAGCTCCGAGGGGCAGATCGGCCGCCCTCAGTCGGAAGCGCGCGTCACCGGCCGCATTCTGGGCGAGGGCCGGGGCGACAAGGTGCTGGTATTCCACTACAAGCGCAAGAAGCAGTACAAGAAACTCGCCGGCCACCGGCAGCCCTTTACGGCGGTTCGCATCACCGAGATCGCGTTCGACGGCCAAAGCTTTACCGCGCCGGAATTGGAAGCGCCACGGCCGAAAGCAAAGCGGGCAGCGGAGGCGACCGACGAGGCTGCCGAGGCCCCTGTGCGCGAGGCCAAGGCGGGAGCGCCCAAGAAGTCTACCGCCAAAAAGCAGGCCGGCAAAAAGGCCGCTTCTAAGAAAAAGAAGTAATCGCGAGGATCATTCATGGCACACAAAAAAGGACTGGGAAGTTCACGTAACGGCCGCGACTCAAATTCGCAGCGGCTGGGCTTCAAGGCATTCGGGGGACAGGTGGTGCCGGGCGGCACCATCATTGTGCGCCAACGCGGCACACGCGTGAAGCCTGGGCTGAATGTTGGACGAGGGAAAGACGACACCTTGTTCGCCAAAATCAGCGGGCGGCTCAAGTTCGTGGACAAAGGCTCGATGGGAAAATTCGTGATGGTCGAGCCGGTCTCAGAAAGCTAAAGCCGGCTGCGCAGACGCCCAGGCGGGCGGCGGTTTCGCTTGCAGCGGCGCGGATTTCGAGCGGCATAGAGGGTTCGGGGCCTTGCTTGCGCGAGGCCTTTTGTTTTTGCTTTTACGGCGTGGCTGGACCGACTGCCCGTCCATTACAAATTTAAATGTTCATTGACGAGGCCAAAATCCGGGTGAAGGCGGGCGACGGCGGCAACGGTTGCGTTGCCTTCCGACGCGAGAAGTTCGTGCCGCGCGGTGGCCCTTCCGGCGGGGATGGGGGCAAGGGCGGCGATGTCATCATGGAATCGAGCGAGCGCCACAACACGCTGGTGCATTTCCGCTTCAACCCCGAGCACAAGGCGGAGCGGGGACGCCACGGCGAAGGGTCCAAGCGCACCGGCCGCGAAGGCGACGACGTCGTGCTGAAAGTGCCGGTGGGCACCATCCTTTTTGACGACGAAAGCGGCGAGCGCATCCACGACTTTTCCCGGCCCGATGAGCGCATCGTTATCGCGCGCGGGGGACGCGGGGGCCGCGGCAATGCGCAGTTCGCCACCTCTACCCATCAAGCTCCCCGGGAATGCGAGCCCGGCCGCCCGGGAGAAGAGCGCGTCTACAGGCTGGAGCTCAAGCTGCTGGCGGACGTGGGACTGGTCGGCTATCCCAACGTTGGAAAATCCACGCTGATCTCGCGCATTTCCGCCGCGCGCCCCAAGATTGCCGACTATCCCTTTACCACGCTGCAGCCCAATCTGGGCGTGGTGGCAGTTGGCGATCCGGGAGATCCCAACCCGGCCAGCTTCGTGGTCGCCGACATTCCCGGTCTCATCGAAGGCGCGCACACCGGGGCGGGCTTGGGAACCCAGTTTCTGCGCCATATTGAACGCACCGGGCTGCTGGTGCACCTGGTGGACGTTTCTGGCGCGAGCGGCCGTCCCGACCCCGTCAAAGATGTCGAGGTCATTCAGGGCGAACTGCAGAGCTTTGGCGCGAACCTGGAGAACAAGCCGGTGATGCTGGTCGCCTCTAAAATTGATATCGCGGACAAAGGCAAGCTGGCCAAGCTGCGGCGCTACGCCCGACAAAAGGGCGTAGAGCTATTTCCCATTTCCGCGGCGACCGGCCAGGGAATCGAGAAGCTGAAGTACGCGATGGCGGAAAAAGTAGCCGAGCTGCGGCGTGCCAGTTCCCTTCCGCAGGTGCAAGATGAGCCCAACGCGCAGAAGAGGGCGTGAGGCGGGCCGCGCCAGCCGCTTCGTCTTTCGACTACTTCAGGTACTGCTCGAACCAAGCCGCCATGCGCTGCATGATGTCGCGCTGGTGTTCGGGCGCGGCGATAAAGTGTCCTTCGCCGCGATAAATGACCAGTTGCGTGGGCACCCCGCGGCTGCGCAGCGCATGCCAGAACTCCCGCGACTGCGGCGCGGGGCACTCGCCGTCGCGCTCGCCGACCAGCACTAGCGTAGGCGTTTTGACGTTCTTGATGTACGTGATGGGGGAGCTCCTGGCGTACACCGCGGGATCGTCGTACACCGAAGCGCCAAAGAACGGGATCATCCACTGATCGATGTCGTTCTCCCCGTAATAACTGAGATAGTTGGCGATACCCGCCCCGGCAACCGCGGCGTGGAAGCGGTCCGTCTGTGTCACCGCCCACATGCTCATGTAACCGCCATAGCTCCAGCCCGTGATGCCCAGGCGGTGGGGATCCACGGGCAGGTTCTTCTCCGCGTAATCGAGGCCGGCCAGGATGTCGCGGAAGTCGCCGTAGCCAAAGTCTTTTACGTTCGCCCGGGTATAGGCCTCGCCCTGTCCGAAGCTGCCCCGCGGGTTGGGATAGAGTACGAAGTACCCGAGCGAGGACAGCAGCGGCGTGGCCAAGAAAGGCTGCGGCCATTGCGGCGAAGCTGCGGCGCCCGGCCCACCGTGCACCTCGACGATCAGGGGGTAGCGCCGGGCGGGATCGTAATTGCGCGGGTAGAGCAGCCACCCCTGCACCGGCACACCCTGATTGCTCCAGTGAACGCTTTCCAGCTTGCCCCAGGCCGGCCGCTGCGTCGCGTTAAGGTGCGTAACCTGGGTCCACTGGCCGATTGCGCCAGCCCACACTTCCGGAGGTTGTGCGAAAGACTGGCGGATGAGCGCAGTAGTGTGGTGATCGCCCGCGAGCGACACCGCGAATGCGCCCCACGCCCCGGTCGAGATTGATTCCGCTCCCGACCACAGGGTGCGCACCGTTCCCTGAGTAATGTCCAGCGAGGCCAAGCCGGAAGCGCCGTCCACGTTCTCAGCAAACAGGATTTCTCCTGGCCCGGTCCAAGCCAACCAACTGGGAGAAGATTTGATGGCCGGGGTAAGATCGCGCGCTTCGCCACCGCCCCCAGGCACCGCGTAGATATCGCCTCCCGTAGACCCCTCGTCGCTCATCAGGCCGGCGACGAAAGCGATGGATTTGCCATCCGGCGACCAACGCGGCACCGCAATCTGCAGCTCCGGCTTGTACACCTGCTTAATCTCTCCGGTGACGGACAATGTGTACAGGCCAGCGACGTACCAGTTGGCATCGCCTGCGCCATGTGCGGCGGTAATCGCGAACTGCCGGCCATCCGGCGACCAGTCGTACTCGTAGACGTACATGTCGGCGGGGGAAATCTGCTGCGCTTCTCCGCCGGCCGCGTCCACCAGGGCCAGGCGCTGCTCGTAAACCTTGCTTTCCACCAAGCCGGTTTCGGGAGTCATCGGACCCAGGGGCCCGGCGTCGCGGGGCGCGTTCTCGGTAAAAAGAACGGAGACGCGCTTGCCGTCGGGAGACCAGCCCGGCTGCGCCAGAAATCCCTTCAACGTGGTGAGCTTGCGGGCGGGACCGCCGGAGGCCGCCGCGACAAAGAGCTGGGGATCGCCGGCCGCATCGGAGATAAATACAAGCTGGCGGCTATCCGGCGACCAGGCGATGCTGTTCTCGGCGAAGCCACCACCGTTGGCTGCCGCGGTTATTCGGTGCGGGGCGCCTGCGGCAGGCGGCAGCGGCGCCACCATGATGGCAGTGCTTCCCAGCGCCTGGCCAGCGGCCAGCGGTTCCACCCAGGCCACCTGCTTGCCGTCGGGAGAGATTGCGACTTCTCGCACCTGTTTGGTGGCGTAGAGCTGGTCCAGGCCGGCGGTGAGCGGCGTTTCGGCCATCATCCCCCCGCTCAACAGCAGAACCGTCGTATACACGAGGCGCGTTTTCTTCATGTGTTCATCTTCCCTGTTTAACGGTAGAGGCGGCCTGGGGGCTGCTGATTCTCATCCCCGCCGGTGGACCGGGTCCGGGGAGGCATCGGCGCGCGACATGCCGCGATCCATAGCCTGGTTCGCCAGGCGATCGGCTTCGCGGTTGTGGGCGCGCAGCACGTGCCCAATCTCAAACCATTGCAACTGGCGAATCATGGCCCGCGCTTGCTGGTGCAACTCGGCAAGCGCCGGACTTTTAACCTTGTACACGCCCTTGATCTGCCGCACCATCAGCTCCGAGTCACTGATCACCTGCAGGGCACTGGCGCCATGCTCGAGGGCGTAGCGCAAAGCCGCCAGCAGCCCGCGATACTCGGCGTAGTTATTGGTTTGAATTCCAAGAAATTCGCTCAGCCCAGCCACCGCGCGACCGTCCTGGTCGGTAATTGCAACGCCATACCCCGCCGGACCGGGGTTCCCGCGGGCGCCTCCGTCAATGTGCGCGACCAGGTGCCGGGCCGGACGGCCGGTGGGCGTACTTGCGAACAAACTCTTTGAGGATGCGGGCCGCCGACGTTTGCTATAGGGCATGGATGCTCGATTCTACTTGATCCATGCCGGCCGAGCGCCGGGTGCGACTGCGAGTCCCTCCGGGGTTTTCCGGATGCCGCCGTCCAGCATCATCTGCCGATGGCCAAGCGGCTGGCCAGGCGCGGAGGCAGGTTGGCGTCGAGAATCCTCTTCTGCGCGCGTTCCAGGTCATAAGCGGCGCGGTGGAACACCAGCCGCAGGCCTTCACTGTCGAACCAGGCGAAGGCGGCCCGCCAATCGCCGTCGCGCGGCTGTCCCACCGATCCAGGATTGATCAGGTACTGCACCTCCGGGCGGAGCGCCACCTCAAAACTTTCGTGCGCGTCCTGGACCGGGTAAGCGGGATGGACCGCATCGAAAGCTTCCTTGCCGTTGCGCCAGAATGCCCCCTGCAAATGGGTGTGCCCGAAAAAGGTGAAGGTAACGGACGAATAGGTAAGCGGATCGAGAGCATCGCGGAGAGTGACCACGTACTCATCCTCATCGATGGGCGAGCCGTGCACAAACTGGGCATCCAGCGAGTCATCCAGGCGGACCGGGCCCTGCGGCAGGTCGCGCAGCCATTCCAGGTTGGCCGGAGTAAGCACCTCGCGAGTCCAGAGTGCCGCCATGCCCGCGATGGGATTGAACTCGGCGACGTCAATGAGCCCGCAGGCAGCCTTGTCATGGTTGCCGCGCACGAACACCGTGCCTAGCTGGCGCGAACGCTCGATCACCTCGTTGGGGCTCGCGCCATAACCCACGATATCGCCCAGGTTCACGGCCACATCGAAGGCAGGAGCGGCCGATACCACTGCTTCCAGCGCCTCGAGGTTACTGTGAATATCGCTGATGATCAGAATTCGCATGCGGACACGCGGCGGATTATAGCGTCTGGGATGACGGTTCCCCACTCCCCGGTGGATTCAGCACTGGGCAGCGTGCCCAGTGTCCTGCGCCCACTCGGCGCAGAGGAGGCAAGGCCTCCCGGCAGGCAGGAATGCGGTCACTGCAGCGGGGCTCAAAGGTGCACCCCGGCGGCAGCGCGTTGATGCCCGGAACCGTGCCCTCGATGGTAGCTAGAGGATGGGGGCGAACGGTCGCCAGGGTTGGCACGGCGCGCAGCAACCCGCGCGTGTAGGGGTGGGCGGGGGCCTGGAAGATATCGCCGACGCTTCCAA
>JAMXLI010000074.1 GCA_024281115.1 Terriglobales bacterium
ATGTGGTGGTGGCTGCGCCGGTTGTACTGGTGTTCGAAGCGGGCAATGCCGTCGTGGAAAGCCACCTCGCTGGCCAGGCCGCACTCCGCCAGCAGTTTGAGGGTGCGGTAAACCGTGGTAAAGCCGATGCGCGGGTCCTTGCGCTTGACCAGGCGGTGGAGCTCGTCCATGGAGAGGTGCTCGCGGGTCTCCAGGAAGGTGCGCAGGATGGTGTCGCGCTGGGCGGTATGTTTCAGGCCCACACGCTTGAGGTGGTGGTGCAAGATCTGCTCCGCCTCCTGCATCATTTCGCGGGAGAGCAAGGGCTGATCGTCAATGCGCTTCTGCAGCATGAAGTGCGGGGGCGAGGAGGCCCGGGTTCAGGATAGCAAGGGGGCCCGCATTTTGAAAATGAAATTCATTTTCAACTTGAGCGATTGTTTCCTCAGCCTCTCCCGCCCTAAAATCAGGAGCTCCCCATGGCCACTCCTGAGATCGCTCTTCCTCAAGCAGGCACCGCCCGCCGAACCTTGCGCCGGCTGTTCGCGCTCGCCATCCTGCTGGTTCTGCTGGCCGCTGCCCTGGCCGCCGGGCTCTATTACAAGGCCACTACGGCCCTCCCCCAGCTCGACGGCAGCCTGAGCGTTGCCGGCCTCTCGGCTCCGGTGGCCGTCACGCGCGACCAACACGGCGTGCCCACCATCGAAGCCGCCAACATGGAAGACCTGTTCCTGGCTCAAGGCTATGTCACGGCCCAGGACCGGCTGTGGGAAATGGACATGACCCGGCGCTTCGCCGCCGGCGAGATGGCCGAGGTGCTGGGCGCGGCCTGGGTCAAGCACGACCGGGAACAGCGCACCCTGGGCCTGGAAGCGCGCGCTCAGAAAGGGGTTGAGGAGCTTTCTGCCCGCGATCGCGCCTACCTGGAGGCCTATGCCCGCGGGGTGAACGACTTCATCGCCGAGCAGCGCAACCGCCTGCCCCTGGAGTTCCGCATTCTGCGTTACGCGCCACGCCCCTGGACGGTCGCCGACTCGCTCGTTATTGAAGCCAACATGATTGAGGAGTTGAACCACTACTCGGCCAAGGTAGCCCTGGAGCGCGAAAAGATCCTGGCCAAGATGGGCCCGGACCTCACGGCCGACCTCTATCCCAACTCTTCCTGGCGCGACCATCCGCCGGGACAGGACCCGCAGAAGATGACGGAGGAGCCTGCGGCGGAGAGCAAGGGCGAGCGCGGCGATTCCGTGTCCAGGGCTGCGGCCGCCGGCTTCGAAATTCGCCCGCAGCTGGGCTCCAACGACTGGGTGATTTCCGGCGCCCACACTGCATCCGGCAAGCCTCTGCTCTCCAACGATCCTCACCTGGGCCACCAGATGCCCGCCCTGTGGTATGAAGCTCACCTCAAGGCCGACGATTTCAATGTGGCCGGAGTCACGCTGCCGGGCACGCCGACCGTTATTCTCGGGCACAACCAGCGCATTGCCTGGGGGTTCACCAATATCGGGCCGACGGTTGAAGACGCGTTCATCGAAAACTTTAACAGTAGCGGGCAATACGAGACGCCTAAAGGCTGGCAGGAACCGGAGCGCCGCCACGAGGTGATTCACGTGAAGGGCCAGGCGGACGTCGGCTTCGACGTGCTGGTGACCCGTCATGGGCCCATCGTCAGCGAACTGGTTCCCGGGGAAAAACGTCAACTGGCGCTGGAGTGGACGCTTTATACGCCCAACTCGCTCTCGCTGCCCTTCGTGGATGTGGATGCGGCGCAAACCTGGGAGGAGTTTCGCCGCGCGTTCTCCACCTGGGTGGCGCCGGGCCAGAACGTGGTCTATGCCGACGTAGACGGCAACATCGGCTACCAGGCCACCGGGCGCGTGCCCATCCGCGCCTCCGGCGACGGCAGTCTGCCCGTTTCCGGCGCCGACAATGCGCATGAGTGGACCGGCTTTGTGCCCTTCGACAAGCTGCCCAGCGTCTTCAACCCGCCTTCGGGAATCCTGGCCACGGCCAATGGCCGCATCACGCCCGACAAGTATCCCTTCTCCCTCAGCGTGGAGTGGGGGCCACCCTACCGCACGGCGCGGATCTATAAGGTGCTCCAGTCGGACAAAAAGCTCACCGCGGCGGACATGCTGGCCCTGCAAACTGACGTTTACTCCATCTTCGACCATTTTTGCGCCGAACGTTTCGTCTATGCGCTGGATCACGTGAAGGGAATCTCGGCCCGGGCGCGGGAGTCGCGCGAACTGATGCGCAAGTGGGATGGGCGCATGCTGGCCGACTCGGCAGCCGCGGCGGTGGAAGCCTCGGCGCGCGAGGAACTCTATCGTCTGCTGCTGGAACCCAAGCTGGGTGCGGCTCCCGAGGACAGCAAAGACGATGGCCAGCTAAGTTGGAAAACTTATGAGTGGTTCATGCGACCGGTGTGGCTGGAAAACGTGCTCTTGTACCAGCCGCAACGCTGGCTGCCGGCTCAGTTCCACAACTACAACGAATTGCTGGCCGCGGCGGTGCAGTCGGCAATCCAGCGCCCGGGAACGCCTTCCCAGCTAGCGGAGTGGCACTGGGGCGACCTCAACCCGGTTGAAATCGCCCACCCTATTTTTGGCGCCGTGCCTATTCTGCGGCACTGGGCCGGACCAGGACTCCATCCGCAGTCCGGTGACAGCTACACCGTCAAAGCGGTGGGCCGCCACTTTGGCCCTTCC
>JAMXLI010000075.1 GCA_024281115.1 Terriglobales bacterium
GTATCCCGAATGATGAGCTCGTAACGTACTCACACCTAGATGGCGGATGCGGGGCTGGCGTTGGCTGGAATTGGGAGAATGAAGAATGAAGAATTAAGAATTAAGAATGCAGAATCTTCCTGGCAACCGTAGTGCGGATTTTTCAGCAGTGCGAGATTGCAAAGCAGGTTATCGCACACAGAAGCACGGGCCCGGGCTCATTCTTCATTCTTAATTCTTCGTTCTTAAATGTTCTAGCTTTCCAGTTTGATATCCAGGGAGATAGCGGCGTTGAGCACCTTGGAAACCGGGCAGCCCGACTTGGCGGCATCGGCGGCCTGCTGGAACTTCTGCGGATCGGCGCCCGGTACCTTAGCGGCGCAAACCAGGTGCACCTTAGTGATGGCAAAACCGGTATCCACCTTCTCCAGGCTGACGGTGGCGGTGGTGTCGATGCGTTCGGGGGTCATGCCGGCGCCGCCGAGCTGTGCCGAAAGCGCCATGCTAAAGCAACCGGCATGCGCCGCGGCGATCAATTCCTCGGGATTGGTTCCGGGCTCGTTCTCAAAACGCGTGTGGAAGGAATACGGGGTGCTGTTCAGTACGCCGCTAGGGCTGGTCAGAATGCCTTTGCCATCTTTGAGTCCGCCACGCCAGGTGGCACTTGCCTTACGATCCATCGGTAATCCTCCTCCATAAATGCGTGAAATGCGTGCAATCTCGTGAACGTCTGGGGCCGATGTAGCCGGAATGTGAGTTTAGATTCCGAATCGCACACGAATGATGCGGAAAACCAAGATTATATTCTTATCGTGGCAAGATGGTTTGACGCGGCTGACAGCTGACAGCTCACAGCCGGAGCCACGCGCATAAAAACGTGTGGCGGGTGCACGCGCAACAAAGCACGTCCTTCGCTTCGCTCGGGATGACAAGTGATGTGGTCTGGCTGTGAGCGGTCAGCTGTTAGCTGTGAGCGTCAGCTGTCAGCATTTCCGAACTATTTCTCCCACAACAGCGCGTACATATTTTCGCCGGAAACCAGGCGCTCCAGGGCGCGCAGCTGCGGGGGGAAATATAGCAGGCCGGTTAGGGGATGCACGGCGAAACAGGAAAGCACCCGCTCAGTCACGCAGCCCGCGCCGCGGGCGTGGTAAGGCTCAAGCATGTGATTGAGCAGGGCGGAATCGGCAGGCAGGTAACAAGGGCGGGGCGAAACCCAGGCAAGACGCAGCAAGGCGCAAAAAGTCTCAAACTCGAGAGCGGGCAAATCGTCGCCCCACTGCGGATCGAATGGGAAGAAGGGGAATGGGTTCTGGTTCGCGTCCCGTACGTGCGGCTGCGGCCACATGGGTACCATCGGCGGCGTCCCACCTTGCGGCATTCGTTTCCTCCCTATTTGCTTAGGCTGCTCTCAGCATGGTGCGGCCCGGGAGGGAATGCAATCGGGGATTTATCTCAGACGTTACCGTGGTTCCACGCTTATTCCGCGCCGGAAGCGCGGTGCAAGTCCATGTGCTCGGTTACCGTGGCGACGGATTTTTCGATCGGACTGTCGCCGAGAATCACCAAGTCGGCAAAATCGCGGGTGGGGCGAATGTATTGCGCCGCCATCGGGCTGACGGTCTGGTGGAACTGGCTGACCACCGACTCCGGCGTGCGGCCCCGCTCCTTGACGTCGCGGATCAGGCGGCGTCCCAGGCAGCTTTCGTCATCCAGATCGACAAAGATCTTGATGTCCAACAGGCTGCGCACGACTTCCCAATAGAGCACGAAGAGGCCTTCCACGATGATCACCGGCGCCGGTTGAACGACCTCCACGCCGGTGGTGCGCGAGTGGGTGGCAAAATCGTACACCGGACGTTGGATCGGCGCGCCGCGGCTCAATTCGGTCAGGTGCCGGCAGAACAGATCGTGATCCAGCATCGCCGGGACGTCGAAGTTCTGGCGCGCGCGCTCGGCCGGGGGCAGATGCGAGAGATCGAAATAATAGCAATCCAGGGGCAGAATGGGGGCGGAAAAGAGCGCCGAAAGCTGCCGCGACAACTCAGTCTTTCCCGCGCAGGAAGGTCCCGCGATGCCGACCAGGTATGGGCGATGAGGATTCATGAGTTCTCTTTACAGCTGCGGAATCACGGCGCGGAGCAATGCGGTGAATTGGCCGCGCACGCGGCGTCCGGTTTCCAGCACTTCCTCGTGAGTAATCGGTTGATCCAGTATACCGGCGGCCATGTTGGTTACACACGAAATCGCAAGCACGCGTATTCCCATATGCCGGGCGGTAATCACTTCCGCCACCGTGGACATGCCTATCACGTCGGCGCCAATGGTGCGCAGGTAGCGGATCTCCGCCGGGGTTTCGTACGTGGGTCCGGTCACGGCGGCGTAAGTGCCCTGGAAAACATCGGCGCCCACTCGCGCTGCCTCGCGCAAGGCGATCTCGCGAAAGGCCGGATCGTAGGCCTTGGACATATCAACGAAGCGCACGCCGAAACGCTCGTCATTAGGACCGAGCAGTGGATTTACGCCCTGCAGATTGATATGGTCCTGCAACACGACCAGGCAGCCGGGCTTCAACTGCAGGTTCACGCCACCGGCGGCATTGGTGAGGATTGCGGCGCGAATGCCCATACGGCCGAAAACGCGCATGGGGAAGACCACTTGCTGAATGGGCAATCCTTCGTAAAGATGCACCCGGCCCTGCATCGCGGCTACGGGAACGCCGGCGACCGAGCCGACGACGAGTTGGCCGGCATGCCCTTCCGCCGTGGGGCACGGATAGTGGGGAATGTCGCGGTACGGTACGCACACCGCGTCGCTGAGTTCTTCGGCAAACGCGCCCAGCCCCGAGCCCAGGACCAGCGCGATCTGCGGCCGCAATTTCGTCTGCGCCAGCACGTATTGCGCCGCGGCTTCGGCGCGCTCGAAGTTGCTCTGTGCGATGGGATGGGCAGACATAATCCTCCAAAGGTTTGCAGTCTATAGTTTGTGGTCGAGCGTCGTGAGTGGCAATGGCAATTGCCAATTGACCACCAGTTACATGCAACGCTCTCCAGCGCCGTGGGCGCGGCATCCTTTAGCCCAGCGCTTCAGCGCTGGGTGCGCTAACGACATTGGTCTGAGTCCCGTAGGGACGTCATGAAAACGACCGCCGCTATGCCGTCCCTGCGGGACTGCGCTCTTGTTTCTCACCTGATCTGCGGCAGCGGCGGTCGCGTGGGCCACGCCTTACCGACGACCTCAGTAATGCGATTGCTGCGCAGTCCCAACCCGGACCTGGCTACAACGCACAACTCCATAACGCCAGCCATTCGACGACGCAACTCAC
>JAMXLI010000076.1 GCA_024281115.1 Terriglobales bacterium
GACAGCAATTACCGCATGGCCGAGCAGGCGCTGTTTTGCAAGGTGCCCGTCAATGAGGACCACCTGTTCCGGATCCACGCGGAGAATCCGGATGCCGACCGCGCGGCTGCGGAGTATGAGCGTACGCTGCGCGACTGCTTCCAGCTAGGCGAAGGCCAGTTTCCGCGCTTTGACCTGATCCTGCTGGGAATGGGGCCCGACGGCCACACCGCTTCGCTCTTCCCCGGCACCGCAGCGCTGCACGAAACCCGCCGGCTGGTGGTGGCAAACTGGGTGGAAAAGTTCAAGACCCACCGCATCACATTCACCGCCCCGGTGATCAACCATGCGAAGTGCGTGATGTTTATGGTCAGCGGTGAAGAAAAGCGCGACGCCCTGCGCGCGGTGCTGCACTCGGACGCTTCCCCGGAACAGTATCCCGCCAAGCTGGTGCATCCCACGCAGGGCGAGCTGATCTGGCTGGTGGACGAAGCCGCCTACCCTGCGCAAGCGCAGCAGAAACGCGCCTAGGCTGCACTCCCCCCTACGTTCGCGGCGCCGCATCGCGCTGACGCGCCCGCGTGCTTACTGCGCCCGCGTTCCTGCCAGTGCCTGGTCCATGAACGCCGCCTGGTCGCGTTTCATCTTGGCGAGCATGTCCGGTTTTAGGTACACCATGTGTCCGCAATCGTAGGTCGCGAAAGAGATGTTCTTGCGCAAAGCCGGAGGCAGCCCCAGGTGCTGCATGGTGTAGGTGGCGGCATAGTAGGGTGTGGCCAGGTCGTAATAACCTTCCATTACCAACACCTTCAAATAGGGGTCCTTGGCCATCGCCGCGCGTAATGCGCTCGCGGTATCGGGAAAGCCTTCAATAGCATTACCCCACTCCCACTTGCGGAATCCCGCTTCCCCGGCAAAGACGTAATACGGCATGTCGGACTTGTAGCCCAGCTCGTTGCGTACGTATTGGTTGAATACCGTGGTGTAAGGCGGAACAATGGCCGAGCTCGTGGGATCGTAAAACCGCGTATCCAGCAAGCCCTCCGGATCGGGACCCGTGAAGCGTGTGTCCAGGCGTCCCACACGTAATTTCTGATCCAGCAGCAGGTTGTGCGTGAATTTCTGGACGTCCACCCGCATGTCAGCCTGGTCCAGGAAGCTCTTGCTCAGGCCGGTGTAGCGCGCCATCTGTTCGAGGGCCGTCTCGCGCTCCTGTGCCGTGAGGGCATCGCCCTTGTCCAACGCCTGCGCGTATTCGTTCGAGGCCCAGTGTTCCGCCTCCTGGCGCGCCTTGCTGAGATCCTGCGCCAGGTCGGGCGCCAGCTTGTGGTGGTAGGCGGCGGCCATGGTGTAGGTCGGGATGAGGAAGATGTACGCCTGATCGTTGGTCCTGGTGTTCTCCACCGTCTGGAAATTCAGCACCGTGGAAAGCAGGGTGATGCCGCTGAAGGTGATGCCCTTGTCGGCCAGGTACCCGGCAACGCCCGCGGCGCGCGTGGTCCCGTAGCTTTCGCCCAACATGAAGAGGGGAGAGGTCCAGCGCTCGTAGCGCGTCAGGAAGAGGCGTATGAATTCGCCATAGGCTTCGATGTCGCCTTTTACGCCCCAGAATTTCTTCGAAGTTTCCGCGTCGGCGGCACGGCTGAACCCGGTGCCGATCGCGTCCACCAGCACCAGGTCGCTGCGGTCCAGCAGCGTGGAGGGATTATCTTCCATGCGGTACGGCCCCGGCGGCATGAATCCTTCATTGGTCAGCACCACTCGCTTAGGACCCAGGGCTCCCATGTGCAGCCACACGGAGGCGGACCCGGGCCCGCCGTTGAAGGCGAAGGTCAGTGGACGGCGGCTTGCCTCCTGGCCCTCGAGCGTGTAGGCCACGAAGAACATCTCCGCCTCAATCTTGCCGTCCTCCCGCTTGATGGGCAAACGTCCCGCCGTGGCGGTATAGCGCAGTACGCGGCCGTTCACGGTCACCTGGTGGCGGGTAACGATGGGAGCAACCTCGGCTACGTCGAAATGCAAGTCCTTGTCCTTGCCCTTGCTTTCATCGGCCGGCGCCGGCTTATTCTCCTCGGGCTTGGGGCTGGGCTGCGCAGGCTGAGCGGCTGGCTTGCCCGCTTTCTCCTGCAGCGGCGTCGGCTCGGTTTGCGGTTGCGGTTTTTTGGACGACTGTTGTCCGGCCAGGCTGCCGGCGGCCAACAGCACTGCCGCCATCGCTGCAATACGAAAAGAACGCATTCTCAAGACTCCAGGGTGGGCATTGGTCTTCCCGCGCCAGTACTCCGGGAGCGGGGGCTCTGAGGCAAACTGGAAATTATATCGTTGGGCGAGGCTGGCCGGCGTCAGTTCAGGTTGCGCAGCACCAGGGCCGAGTTCTTGCTGCCAAATGCGATGCAGTTGCACACCGCCCATTCGATCGCCAGGCGGCGCCCCGGGTCGGGAACGTAGTCCAGATCGCATTCCGGGTCCGGGTCTTCTAGATTCAGCGTGGGCGGCAGCACGCCATCGCGCATGGCGAGCAGCGTGCTCGCCACTCCCGCCGCACCGCACGCGCCCTGTGGATGCCCAATCAGACTTTTCACCGATGAACCGGCAAGCTTATACGCGTGCGAGTTGAAGGCGAGCTTCACCGCCCGGGTCTCGATGCGATCGTTCAACTCGGTGGAAGTGCCGTGGTAGTTGAGGTACTGCACCTCGCTGGCGGGGATGCCCGCTGCCTCCAGCGCCAGTTGCATGGTGCGCGCAGGCTCTTCCCCGTCCTCCTGCAGGCGTACGCGGTGGAAGGCCTCGCACGTGGAGGCGTAGCCTGCAATTTCTCCGTAGATGCGCGCTCCCCGCGCGCGGGCCCGCTCCAGGCTCTCCAGCACGAAAAACCAGGCGCCTTCGCCGAGCACAAACCCGTCGCGGTCGCGGGAAAATGGACGTGACCCGCGCTCCGGCTCCTGGTTCCATTTCGCCGTGAGGATCCGCATCATGATGAAGCCGCGCATGATGAGTGGCGCGATGGGAGCGTCAACGCCCCCAGCCACCATCGTGTCCAGGCTCCCCGACTGGATGTGCTGGCAGGCATAGCCAAGCGCGTCGGTGGAGGACGTGCACCCGGTCGAGATGACGTGGCTCAACCCGCGGAATCCGAACCGCATCGAGTATTCGCTGGCCAGCGTTCCGATGGTCGAAGTCGGTATGCAATACACGCTGACCTGCTTCTTCTTACCGTCGTACCAGAGCCGGTACTGTTCCTCGGTGAATTCCTGCGTGCCGCCACCCGAACCCAGCATCACGCCGACGCGGCGCAGCTCGTCTAATTTCATGGCGGAGGGCTCGAGCCCCGCATCGGCCAGGGCTTCGTCGATCGCCGCCAGCCCCAGGGGCACAAGGCGGGAGACGTGTTGCCGCTCTTTCTTCGGAACGTAGCGCGACTCGTCGAGGTCGGCGACCTCGCCCGCAATCTTGACCTCAAAATCTTCCGGATTAAATCGCGTGATGCGGCGGACGCCGCTCACCCCTTGGGAAGTCGCGCGCCAGAAAGCCTCGCGTCCGAAGCCGTTCGGACTAACCGCTCCGATCCCGGTAACCACCACGCGCGGCTTCATGGGAAAGGACTTCCATTATAGCTGCGTTGAGCTGCGCCAGCGTTCAGGAGCCCGCCCCGTCCATCACCAGCCCGCCCTGCCGGCAGGTGAGCACAACCATCTGCGGGCGCAGCTCAGTTCAGAAAGGCGCCGCCATGTGCAACACGCACCGAGCGGCTCTGTCCCGACTAACGGGTCGGAAAGTTAATGGAGATAATCTCGCCCGCCGTGAAATGAAACAGTACACGCGTCTGGAACGGCACGGGAGCGCCGTTCACCTGGTAGGGCCTGTACCGCCAGCTTTTGACCGCGTTTGCGGCGGCCTGGGCCAGCGTGCGGTTACCGCTCAGCACGTTCACCGACTGCACGCGGCCAGCTGAGTTCACCAGCGCGCGCAGCATAACCGTGCCGCTGGCGCGTCCAGGGGGATAGTCCGGACGGACCAGGCGTTCTTCTGGAGCGCCCGGTCGTTCCACCACATTCAGTTCGGCCGGCAAAGACGCCTGGCGTGACCCATCGGCCTTGGCGCCCTGTAGGCGGCGCAAACGCGCGCTCGGCGCCGCGACAGCCTCGGTCCTAGCTTCGGGTGAGGTTCCGGTCGTCATGGCCGGCGTGTCCATGGGCAGGGGAAGCAGCGGAATCGCCCACTCCCCCACGTCCGAAACCAGGAGGGTTGGCTCCGGCCTGGGAATTTCCCGGAGCGACGGGGCGGGATGGACGTTTGTGGCGGCAGGCGAGGCGGCTGGTTGGGATTGTGCGGCTATGTCACTCGCGGGCAAAAACGGCCGTTGCCGGGCGAGATGGGAGCGCGCCGGTCCCGA
>JAMXLI010000077.1 GCA_024281115.1 Terriglobales bacterium
TCATGGTCAACGGTTCCACTGTTGAACACTACCGCAAAGACGGCGGCGACCCGCTGGTCACCCTGTGGCGCCAGGGCAGCGACGGCACTTTCACCGACGTGACCGCACGCTCCGGGTTGTCGCGTAAGGGCTGGGGCATGGGGCTGGCCGTCGCCGATTTCGACAACGACGGCAACCTCGACCTGTATGTCACCGGGTACGGCGGCAACGCCCTCTATCGCGGCAAGGGCAATTGCACCTTCGAAGATGTCACCGAAAAGGCCGGCGTGCGCGCCGGGGGCTTCAGCACCGGGGCGGCATGGGCGGATTACGACCGCGACGGCCGCGTAGACCTGTTCGTCTCGCGCTACGTGCAGGTCGATATGGACCACCTGCCGGCCTTTGGCAGTTCCCAGTTTTGCCGCTACAAGAACCTTCCGGTGCAGTGCGGCCCCTGGGGCATGATCGGCCAAAGCGACCTGCTCTACCACAACCGCGGCGACGGCACCTTTGAAGAAGTTGCGAAGAAGGCCGGCGTCCTCGGCCCGAACCTCTATTACGGCCTGGGCGCCACCTGGACGGATTATGACAATGACGGCTGGCCCGATTTGTACGTGGCCAACGATGCCACCCCCAACTACCTGTATCGCAACAATCACGATGGCACCTTCACCGAGATGGGCATGCTGCTGGGCGCCGCGCTGAGCGGGAGCGGCCTTCCCCAAGGCTCCATGGGAGTGGCCGTGGGCGATTACGACCACAGCGGCCGGTTCTCCATCTTCGTCACCAACTTCGTGGAGCAGTCGAACGTTCTCTACCGCAATCTGGGAGAGCAGGGCTTTGACGACGTCACCTGGCCGGCGGGATTAGGCCAAGACAGCTACCCGATGGTGGGTTGGGGCACAGGTTTCTTCGATATGGAGAACGACGGCTGGCCCGGCCTGTTCGTGGCCAACGGACATGTGTATCCGCAAGCGCCCAGCTACGGTCAGCCCATGCTCCTCTATCGCAATAACCGCGACGGCAGCTTCGAAGAGATCTCGGCCGCCGCGGGCTTGCGCGACCTGCCCTTGCTTTCGCGGCGCGGGGCCGCATTCGGCGACATCTTCAACGGCGGCAACGTTGACGTGCTGGTGATGAACATTGACGGCCCGCCATCGCTGCTCGTCAATCGCAATGCGAACCACAACCATCGCGTGCTGTTTCACCTGGTCGGGACTACCAGCAATCGCGCCGCTATTGGGGCCCGCGTCCGGGTCCATTCCGGGTCGCTGGCCCAGGTGGACGAAGTGCGCTCAGGCACGAGCTATGTCTCGCAAAGCGATCTGCGCCTGCACTTCGGGCTGGGCAATGCCCGCCGGATGGAAACCGTGGAAGTGCGCTGGCCGAATGGCAAAACCGAGGTTCTGAAAGACATTGCCGCGGACGCCATCTACACGGTAGTGGAGGGCAAGGGGATGGTGAAGGCGGACCCGCTGCCCGCGCCCTGATTGCGCCCTCCGCAATTTGCTAATCCTGTTCCACCTTAGACAGGAACTTACCCTTGCTTTGAAGCTGGCGTTCTAAGCTGAAAAACTAAGGCGACCTAAGGTTCCCCGCCTATCCCTATTACGCCCGCCCCCAAGTAGGCTGGTTTCAGTTCATCTCGAACAATTTTGATTGCACGCGACACGTCCTGCGCGTCGCTGCCGTTCAGCAAGCCCCAGTTCCCTGGTCCGCAGGGCTCGGCCTGAATCCTCGATATCGGAGTTGGAGGAAATTTTGAAAGCGCATTTCTTTACTTTCATGGTGGTGGTTTTCTTGCTGGCCAGCTTCGCGGGCGCGCCGGCGCAAACGGTAATTCATTCTGCCAATGGCACCCGGGCAATTCCCAGCACCTACTTTGGCGTGCACGCCTGGGGGTTTGAGGACGGTCATACGCCCTGGCCCAACGCTGCCATCGGGGCGTTCCGAACCTGGGATTCGGGCGCGGTCTGGTCTTCCATCGAGCCCTCCCGTGGCCACTACAACTGGTCGCAGCTTGATTCCATCGTCAGCTTCATGGAATCCCGGCACGTGGACGTTCTCTTTACCCTGGGAAGGGTGCCGGCGTGGGCATCCTCCAGCCCATGGACCGGGTGCGGCGGCGGACACGGTGAATGCATGCCCCCGTATTCCAACAAGGACTGGAGCGACTTCATCTGGGCCTTGGCCAGCCGCTACCAGGGTCGCATTAAGTACTACGAAGTGTGGAACGAACCCAACGCCAGCAACTGGTGGAAGGGTTCCCCGGCTCAGCTAGCCAGCCTGGCCAAAATTGCCTACAGCGTCATCAAGCAGGTGGACCCGGCAGCGCAGGTTGTTGCCCCGGCAACGCAAGGCCTCTACGCCTTCCAGTTCGCTGACGCCTATTTCGCTGCCGGCGGGCCCGCCGACATCGTTTCTTTCCATGGCTACGTGGGCACGGCGCATGGGAAAACCCAGGCGCCGGAGAAGTGGATCAACGTCGCCCAGAACATGTATGCCATGATGGGGCGTCACGGCCTGCACAAGCCGCTTTGGGACACTGAGTTCAGCTGGGAATTCAACTATCACCTGCCGAATTCCTACGACCAGGCTGCGTTTCTTAGCCGCATGTACATCTTGCATTGGCTCTACGGGGTCAACCGCGCCTATTGGGACATGTATGACGGATCCACCGGCACATTGTGGAATGGGCGCCTCACCCAGGCGGGCCAGGCGTTCGTTTCCGTGAATCATTGGCTGGTCGGCTCCTCCCTCGACCAATGTCAGCAAGGTTCCGACGGCACTTGGGCCTGTCACCTGGTGCGCTCCAACGGCAAGCAAGCGTGGATCCTGTGGAATGTTAACGGCAGCAAGGCCTTTCAGCCGAGCAGCGCGTGGGGCCTCCACACCGAGTATGACCTCTACGGCGGCTCGCACCGCGTTTCTTCCAGCGGATCGATCGCGATCGCACCCCTCCCAGTAATGGTGGAGGGCGCGGCTGCTCCCAGCGGGACCGGAACTGCGGGAAGCGGGAACAGCGGCGGTACCACGACCTCTGCCGGTCTGGACTTCTCCATGACCGCCACGCCCACCTCGGCCACCGTGACAGCCGGACAAACTGCCAATTACCAGGTGGTGTTCGCGCCGAACGCTGGCTTCAAGAACACGGTGGCCCTGGCTTGCAGCGGCGCGCCCCTGGGAAGCGCCTGCACGCCTTCGGCCAACACGCTGAAATTCGACGGCAGCTCACCCGTCACCGTGACCTTTGCCGTCAGCACCACCCCGAGCATGATGAGTGCTTCCCTCGCGCCTGCGGGATGGGGTCTGGGCATGCTTACCGCGGGCGCGTTCTTCCTGCTGATGGCGGAGAAGGAGAAGTCGCAGCTCCGCTCGCGGGTGCTGGTGCGGCTGGCGTTGGTGGCAGCGGCCACGCTTACGCTGGCATCCTGCGGCGGTGGCTTTGACGCGCACAACAAGAGCGGCACGTTATCGCCCAGCAATGCGTCGTACTCGCTCACCTTCAGTGGAACTGCCGGCAGCGTCACGCACTCGACGTCAGTACACCTGCTCGTGCGCTAACACTGCGGCGGCAGGTCGCGCCGTGACATCGATGTCCGAACGGGATATGCCCGGTCTTCAGCGCTGGGCATATCCCGGGGGCAGCGCGCGTGCCAGGTCTTGCCAGCGCACCAGAATGAACTTCTGATCCTTCAGAAACTGCTGGAACTCGGGGCTGCTCACCGTCTCCAGGTCCGCTTGCCGCCACGCCGCTCCCCAGTCGGGGTGATCCCAGGTCGCTGCCCGCATCTCGGGATCGTCATCGGCAAGATGCACAAGCAGTTCGTATACGCCGGGCTTGAGCGGCGTCAGCATTTTCTTATAGGCATCCAGCCATTGGTCTACGGGCACGCCCGGCTGCATCTGCAGAACGCCATTTACCAGGGTCTCATCGGCCGGGACAGTGATCCCCGGCAGGGTGCTTTCGCCGGGCGCGGTGTGTATCAGGATAGGCAGCCCATAGTGGTGGCCCAGCCGGCGATACACGTCGAAGAGCGCCGCCGACTGCATGAGCGCTGCCATGTGCGTATCCAGATGGGTGAGGTGGATGCCAAAAGCTTGCGCGCGCTCCACCTGGGCGCGCAGCTCGCGCTCCACTTCGGCCGGCTTAGCTTTTTGGGCGGGGGCGGTCTCGAGAAGAGGCAGGTAACCTTGCTCGTCGAGCAGGCTGGGAACCTGGTCGGCGGAGCTCACCGGTCCCCAGCGGTAATCGGTCCACTCGCTGTTTAAGGCCAGGTGAATGCCCAGGTCTGCGGTGGGATGCTGTCGCGCCCAGCGCGCCACCTCCGGAAACCAGGGACACGGAACCAGAACGCTCGCCGACGTGACCCAGCCCTTTTCCAGTGACTCGAGAATGGCGCGATTGATTGTGTGCGCGCCTCCCAGGTCATCGGCATGCAGCACCAGCAGTCGCGCATCAGGCGGATACCCCAACTTCTGCTGGACGGAAACCTGCGCCAGCGCAACTCCTGCGCCCAGGCAGAGCAAACAGACAACCAGCACGAACCCGCGCCGCTTCATGGATCACCTCGAGGACCGGAGCGCGGATGCTATGCCAATCCTGCTCGCCCTGTAAAGCTCCGGCGGAAGTCATCATCGCAGCTGCCGGGCAGGAGCGCGCCGGCCGCTTGCGTCCCGCCAGTGCAGATGCTAGAAACGTGCAGCCCTTCACAACTCATGGCCTCTTCTCCCATCCCTACTTCCTCAGCTCCCACCCTGCGGCGCACCCTGCGGCTGCGGGACCTGGTGCTGTACGGCATCATCGTGATCCAGCCCGTCGCGCCCATGGGCATTTACGGGGTCATCAGCAACAAGGCCGGTGGCCACGTGGTGACCACGATTCTCATCGCCATGGTGGCCATGCTGTTCACGGCCATCAGCTATGGCCGGATGGCGCGCGTTTATCCCAGCGCCGGCTCCGCCTACACCTACGTGGGCAAGGAGATCCATCCCGGGCTGGGTTATGTGACGGGCTGGAGCATGGTGATGGATTACATCCTGAACCCGCTCATCTGCGTTGCCTTCTGCAGCAAGGCCGCCATGAACATCATCCCCGAGGTGCCCTTTTACGCCTGGGTGGTCGTGTTCGCGGCGTTCTTCACGTTTCTAAATGTGTGGGGAATTGAAACTTCGGCCACCATCAACCAGTGGATGTGCGCCGGCATGGGCCTGGTGGTGGTGATCTTTTTTGCCGCCGTGGGCCGCTACGTATGGGGCATCCATACTTACGGCAGCGGGTTCTTTACCCAGCCTTTTTACAACCCGCAGACTTTCAGCCTGGGTGGCTTGTTCCGCGGCACCTCGGTGGCGGTACTCACCTACATTGGTTTTGACGGCATCTCCACCCTCTCGGAGGAGGTGGAAAACCCGCGCCGCAACGTGCTGCTGGCCACGGTGCTGGTCTGCCTGATCACCGGCGTGCTCTCCGGGCTGGAGGTTTACGCCGCGCAACTGGTGTGGGGATCGAAACCATTTCCCAGCGAGATGGTGGAGTCGGCTTTCGCCTTGATTGCGCGCGCGGCCGGAGGCGTCGTCCTTTTTCACGTCATCAACTTCACCCTGCTGGTCGCCAACGTCGGTTCGGGGATGGGCTCGCAATTGGGAGCAGCCCGCCTGCTGTACGGCATGGGACGGGGTGACGCGCTGCCCAAGTCGTTCTTCGGCCGCATCGAGCCCAAGCGTCGCATCCCGCGTAACAACGTGATCGCGGTGGGCATCTTCGCGCTGGTGGGGGCGGCGCTGCTGGAGCTATTTGCGCGCCAGCTGGGGGGAGGCGCTTACGAGATTGGCGCGCAAACCCTGAACTTCGGCGCCTTCATCGCTTTCATGGGGGTGAATGCCGCCGCCTTCGTCCACTACTTCGTACGCAACCCGCACAAGCAGGCGGGCAACCTGCTGCCCCCGGTGCTGGGGTTTCTCATCTGCGGCTACATCTGGCTGAACCTCAGCCGCCCGGCGCAAGTAGTGGGCGCCATCTGGATGATATTGGGAATTGGCTATGGCGCCATCCGCACCCGCGGCTTCCGCGGCGAACTCGTTAATTTCGATATCCCGGCCGGGGAATAGCGGCGCAGCCGGAAAGAAAAAAGGCACGGCTTCCCGTGCCTTGATTCCCGCGCAAGTGCGCGATTACTTGCCCACGCTCTCGATGCACTCTTCCAGGACATCGAGCGCTTCTTCCGCCTGCGCCCGCGTGACCATCAGCGGGGGCGCCAGCCGGATGGTGCTCGGACCGCAACCCAGGAAGAGAATGCCGTGTTCAAACGCCTTTTCCACCACGCGGTCGCGCTCCGCCCCGGCCTGCTCGCGGCTCTTCTTGTCCTTGACCAGCTCCACGCCCAGCATGAGCCCGCGCCCGCGCACGTCCCCCACCAGCCGGTGCTTGCGCGGCCAATCGCGCATGCGCTCCAGCATGAACCGGCCAACCTCGGCCGCGTTGTTCATCAGGCGCTCTTCCTCGATCACGTCAAGGGTGGCAAGCGCCGCGGCCACGCACACCGGATTACCGCCAAAAGTGGAGGCGTGCGAACCCGGCACCCAATCCATGACGTCGGCGCGGGTTAGGGTGATGCCCAGCGGCATTCCCGAGGCAATGCCCTTGGCGCAGCACACGATGTCGGGGTGCACGCCGGAGTGCTCGATAGCCCACCATTTCCCCGTCCGCCCCACCCCGCTCTGCACCTCGTCCACCACCATCAGGATTCCGTGGGCGTCGCAGATCCGGCGGATTTCCTTCAGGAACGCGTCGGGAGCGACCACGTATCCGCCCTCGCCCTGGATGGGCTCGAGGAAGATGGCGGCCACCTCATCGGGCGGCAGCGTGGTATGGAACAGCTTGTCCTCGATGAAGCGCGCGCACGCCAGCGCGTACGCGTCCACATCCTGCGCCCCGGCGCGGTATGCGTCGGGATAGGGCACATGCGTCACGCCCGGCATGAGCGGGCCGAAGCGCTGCTTCTGCCGCGGCTTGGACGCGGTCAGCGCCAGCGATCCCATGGTGCGGCCGTGAAAGGCGCCATAAAAAGCGATGATGTTCTGCCGCCGGGTGTGGTAGCGGGCCAGCTTGATGGCGGCCTCGATGGCCTCCGTGCCCGAATTGCCGTAGTACACCTTGTGCGGACCGGGCATGGGAGCGATCTTCGACAACCGCTCCGCCAACTCCACCATGTTCTCGTAGTAGAAATCCGTTCCCGACATGTGGATGAGTTCAGCCGCCTGCTTCTGAACGGCGCTCACCACCCGGGGGTGGCAATGCCCGGTCGAGACCACGGCGATGCCGGCGGAAAAATCCAGGAACTCGTTTCCGTCCACGTCCTCGACCACCACACCGCGGCCGCGCTTGGCGACCATGGGATAGGAACGGGTGTAGGACGGCGAGATGAACTTCGCGTCGCCTGCCAGCACGCGGCGCGCCTTGGGGCCGGGCAGGTCGGTTTTAATGCGGGTGCCGAGTTGCGTTTTCGTTGCCATGACATTCTCCTCTGCTGCGGGTGCGCACGTACCGTGCAGGATAGGTTCCGCGTTTCAGCTTTCGTGAAACGCCCGCGTTGGCGAAGAATGCGGAGTTAGTCGCCGGAAAAGAGGTTGGGACGCGCGTGCGACGGGACCTGGCTGATCCCCACGCGAGGATAGGCAGTCTTCAGCCTTAAGCGGCAGGGGGGCGCCGGCAAAATGCTGTTCCCGTGATTGATCCGGCCGTTCATGACTGCTTCCGCTCTCGATTATAAGCCGCTTTGCTTCCGGGCGTAACCCCCATCCTGGCGCGCTGCTATCATCCCTTTTCCGTCCCCGAACCGTTGGGTAGGGGACGAGCGCCCCATTTTCATGCTGATCACGGACGCGCTGCACTGCATTGCTAATCACCGCCAGGGACTTACGCGCAGCCAGGCCCGCCACCTGATGGCGGAGATTCTCGCCGGGCGCTGCAGCGACGCGCAGATCGCCGCCCTGCTGGTGGCCATGCACATGAAAGGCGAGGCGGTCGAGGAGATCGTGGGCTTCGCCGAGGCCATTCGCGAAGCGGCGGCCCCGCTTGAAACCACCGGATCCTCCACCCTGGACGTGAGCGGCACCGGGCGCGATGCCCTGGTGGACACCTGCGGCACCGGCGGGGATGCCAGCGGCACCTTCAACATCTCCACCGCCACCGCCCTGGTGGTCGCCGGGTGCGGGGTACGGGTGGCCAAGCACGGCAACCGCAGCATCAGCTCGAAATGCGGCTCGGCCGACGTGATGGAGGCTCTCGGAGTGAAAATTGCCCTGCCCCCGGCTCGCATCGCCGCCTGCCTGGCGGAGGTGGGCATCGCGTTTCTTTTCGCGCCCGCGCTGCACTCCGCCATGAAGTATGTGC
>JAMXLI010000078.1 GCA_024281115.1 Terriglobales bacterium
CGGGAAGCTCGCAGATGCCCGCCACTTCCCGTCATCCCTGAAATCATCGGATTTTCCCCGATACTCTGGAGAAATTGGAATGGCCAAGATAGCCAAGACCGCGGATCGCAAAAAGGTAATGGATACCTCAAAGAGCACCGACTGCCCCAAGTGCGGCAAGCCGACCCGGATCGTGAAGCGCGTCAAAGACCGTGAGCGCAATGTACCCGGCGGGATCTTCATCTCTTGCTCGGCCTGCGAATTTTTCGAGAAGCTCTAACTCCAATATAGTTCGGGCGCCGGGTCCCACGGGCGAGGAACGCGGCCGGGCTCGGCGCTCTTTTTATTTCGTACGCAGCCCTGCACTTCCGGGAGCGGAAATTCTTGCATGGCTTCCATCGCGAGCGCAGTAGCGGCGTACTACCGCCTGGCGCGGCACAATCGCAACTTTCGCCGTCTCTGGCTCGCCCAGATTGTCAGTGAAATCGGCGACTGGTTCTACGTCGTTGCCATCTATAGCCTGCTGCTTGAGCTGACCGGGAAAGCCTCTTCGGTTGCGTTGGCGCTGGTGCTGCAGGTACTGCCGCAAACCTTTTTCGGACCCATCGCCGGCGTCATCAACGACCGCTTGCGGCGCAAGCAGGTGATGATTGCCGCCGACCTGGCGCGCGCCGTCATCGTGGCGGCCATGCTCCTGGTGCGTTCGCGCGCCCTGGTCTGGATCATCTATCCGCTGCTGTTCGCGGAAACCCTGATGTGGGCCATGTTTGAGCCGGCCCGCAACGCGGTGATGCCCAACGTCGCCTCCGAAGAGGAATTGGTAACGGCGAACACGCTTTCCACCACCACCTGGTCCTTCAATCTGGCGGTCGGCTCCCTATTTGGCGGGCTGGTGGCGGCATTCCTGGGAAGGGAAGCGGTGTTCGTGCTGAACTCCGCATCCTTCTTGTGCTCGGCGGCCCTGCTTGCGGGCATGCAATTGCGCGAGACGCATACCGAGCAGCACCCTCCGCTGCGTCCGCGTGACCTCTTCAACTATTCACCGATTGCGGAAGGGATCCGGTATGTGCGCTCGGATGCGCGCCTCTTCGCCACTCTCCTGGTGAAGGGTGGGGCCATGTTCATGGGCGTTAACTGGGTATTGTTTCCGATCATGGGCGAGCGCACGTTCCTGCTCTCCGGTCATGGCTGGAGTGCCCAGCGCGCGGCCATGTTCACCATGAGCCTGCTCATGGGCTGCCGCGGCATTGGCGCGTTCCTGGGACCCCTGCTGTTCACGCCGTGGGCGGGGCAGAACCAGCTGCGACTGCGAACCCTCATTCTCGGCGGATTTGTCATGGGAGGGTGCGGCTACGCGGCGCTGGGCGGCGCTCCCAGCCTGGTATGGGCTTGCGCTGCCGTGACGCTGGCCCACATGGGGGGCTCGAATGTATGGGTTGCGTCCACGACCCTGCTTCAGCTCAACACCGACGATCGTTTCCGCGGGCGCGTATTCTCGGCCGACCTCGGCTTTGCCATGCTGATCCTGGCTTCCACCGCGTACTTCGGAGGCTGGCTGATTGACCGCGGCGTGCCACCACGGCACCTAGCGGTGTACGCCGGTTCAGCGCTGCTGCTTCCAACGATCGCCTGGGGATGGGCGCAGGGGCTGTGGCGGAACCAGCAAGAAACTGAGGCTCAGGCCGACAAGGCGCGGGCTTCTTGAGCTGCGCGCATTTCAGCGAGGATGGCCCGCGCTGCCTGCGCCGGGTCCGGGGCGGCGGTGATAGGGCGTCCGACGACGATGTGGGAGGCTCCCGCAAGAATTGCGTCCGAAGGGGTAACGACCCGCGCCTGGTCGCCGGCCTCCGCGCCTTTCGGACGTACTCCGGGCGTTACGATCGCGAAGCCGGAGCCCAGCGCCGCGCGAACAGCCCCAGCCTCATGCGCCGACGTCACTACGCCGCCGCAGCGCGCGTTCCTCGCCAGGTTCGCCAGGCGCAGAACCTGGGTCGGTAGGTCGCCGTTCATGCCGATTTCAAGCAGATCGGAGCTGGTCATGCTGGTAAGCACCGTGACCGCCAATACCATGGGCTGAGAGGCGGACGAACGCGCCGCCTCCACGGCAGCTTTCAGCATCTTGCTGCCGCCGCTGGCGTGCACGGTAAGCATGGCGACCCCGAGTTCCGCGGCTTGTTTGACTGCTGCGCCCACCGTGTTGGGAATGTCGTGGAACTTCAGGTCAAGAAAGACTTGATGCCCGGCCGCGACCAGTTCCCGCACCAGTGCCGGGCCCTCGGCGGTAAAGAGCTGCTTCCCGACCTTGTAGCAGGAAGCCGAAGAGCCGACCGCCGCGACGATGTTACGCGCCGCGGCAGCCGATTCCACGTCCAAGGCAATGATTAACCGCGTTTGCGGATCGTGCATGCCCTGAGTTTAGGGGATTTAGCGAAGCCCTGCCAGAGGCTGGGCGTAGGCGATGGTCTGGGGCTGTACGATGTCCAGGCGGACGGGAGCCAACCCCTTTTCGCGGTATTTAAGCATCTTAGCTGCCCCGTAGGACAGGTCTATGATTCGCCCCGGAACCACTGGCCCGCGATCGTTCACCCGGACCACCACCCAGCGGCCATTGCGCAGGTTCGTGACCCTTACCATGGTACCGAGTGGTAGAGTCATGTGGGCTGCAGTGAACTCGTTCATGTCAAACGGCTCACCGCTGGCCGTGGGTTTGCCTTCGAAGTATTCGCCGTACCAGGACGCTTTTCCGACCTGATATGGGCGGTTTTTTACCCTTTTGGGGGCCTGCGTCCGAGTTGTGGAACTCGCCGGGTTCGGCTTGCTGACATCTCTGGACTTGGAGCTGTTCGGTTCTGGCGCCGCCCCTAGGCTGGTGACGTACAGCAATATCGCCAGCATAGCGGATGTAAATCGTCGCATTCAGTCACCTCGCATCTCTGAAGCCTCCCTACCACGGGATTCCGGCATGCTACGGGGCGGTCCCAACCGTGTCAAACAGTCTCTGGTACCCCGTCGTTCGTGACTATCCCGGAACGGGTCTGGTTACCAGCGGAGACTTAGAAATTGTAATTAAACGCAACCACAGCAACAACTTCCAAAGCACTACCTTAGATGCAAGATGATTGCCAGAACGGCGTTGCTAAGGTGAATTATCTAGTAAACCGCCTATCTTCAGCCATTTAGGAGATGGTTATGGAAGCAGGGGCAGCTCTGAATAGGGTAATGGTTTCATAGGGCCAGGAATAACCCTCGGGATCGTGGCTGGAAACTGGCTTCTAAGGGCCGCAGGTAGGGTATTGCTCCTAGCCTGGCTGCAAAGCGGCAGCTTCTGTTTTCAACAGCATTTCCCGATTTCCAGGGCGTTGGTACCGGCAAGGGGGGTAGGGGGTCTCCGGAATGCCAGTCGGCTGCTGGAGGGGCTGTTGGACACGTTCCCGGCGTGATTACGAGATCGGCTGCCGGGCTACTCGTGTTTTTGCTATGCGGCTGAGCGAACTCGTGTCCGCGTTTTCTCCGAAGCCCCAGGGAACTTCCAACCGGGGACTTCGCCGGTTTTCTCCAGGCATCGTGCCAGTTGTCGCAGTTCGCGCGCGACCGCCTTGCTGCCGAATTCGGTGACGGCGAGCTTCACGATGACGGCCACTCCGTCGAGCGAGTTGTTTGCGTGGAGTTGCTGGATGAGCCACTTGCGGATTGCATCTGCCACTAAACTTTCCTCCATCGAAGGGTGCTCTACATCCTTGCCGGCTCCTCGACCGGAATCGAGACACCATAGTACAAACTTGACACCGGGTGCAAACCGGCTGTGTTAGCTAGAGCACGGACGGCTGCTCAAGTCGGAACCTTCAAGACAAGGTAACCGCCCACCAGCGCGAACAAAACGTCGGGCGACCAAGCAGCCAGCGTCGGCGGCAGTTGGCTTAGATTGCCCATAGCTTCAAACAGGCTTGAGATCACCAGGTACACCGCTGCAATGCCGACGGCTGTGGCAATGCCGGCCAGCGGACCGCGTTTGCCGGCGGAGAGCGAGAAGGGAATGGCCAAAACCGCCATAACGAAGGTGATGAGGGGAAAGGCCAGCTTCTCCTGGAGCTGCACTTTCAAACGCACCACGTCAAATCCGGAGCGCTGCAGGTCTTGGATGTAGCCGCGGAGCTCGCCGTAATTCATCTCGGACGACTGTTTTACTTCTTTCTTGAAATAAGCCGGGGGCTCGCTCAAACGGGCGAAGGTGGATACCTCGAATTTGCGGAACTCCTGGATGGCGGCCCCACGGAAATCGCGGATCCAGCCTTGTTCGTACACCCAGTTGCGCAGCGGCTCCTCCCAATGAGCGCGTTTGGCATAAACCCGGCCAGTAATCTGCAGGGTCTTGGGATCGAACTCGAAGGCCGAGATGCTGGCGAACTGGTCGCGGTCCGCGTCGAAGAAAGCGTAGTAGTAGATCGTCGAATGCTCCCCTAAAATCCAGCGCCGGTCGGGGCGAAGGTACGTCTGGGGAGGATTGCCCTTGATGCGGTTGCGCAGCGCATCCTGGCGCTTGTTGACGCGAGGCAGGTAGGACTGGTCGAACACAAAAAGCGTTCCCGCGATGAGCAGTCCCAGGGCGAGAATCGGAATCACAGCGCGGTAGATGCTGATTCCGCTGGCTTTCATGGCTGTGATCTCGTTGGCGCGCTGCATGAGGCCGAGCGTTACCAGCACGGAAAGCAGCATGCACAGCGGCGTGGTGCGGTAGATCAGGTACGGGGATACCGTCAGAAGATACTGGCCAACCAGGTACAGGGGCACGTGATTGCGAACGATGTCGCCCAGCAGTTCAAAAAATGTGAAGACCAGCATCAGTACCAGGAACGAGCTGAGGATCATCAGCAGGTAAGCCAAAAAATCTCGCAGAATATATTCATCGAGAATCTGCGGAAACCAGGCGCTGAAGATACGCTTGCGGGTGGCGAGTTGCGGGGAGCGGCGCAACTCCCATTCCGCGCGCCGCCGGCTCAGGAGGCGGCGTAAGGCGTGCCAACCCTGGCGCGCCGAGCCGATTTCCAGCGGCATGCGGTCTACGCGCCAGAGCAAGGCCAGACCCCCCAACAGAAACAGAATGTCGGCCAGCCAGACGCCTGGGCCGGCCGGGAGCTTGCCCTGGCGCGCCAGGGAAACCCCGAAGAGAGAAATAAAGTAGTAGAGAAACACCAGCACAATCGTCAGCACCACTCCCGTGCTCTTGCCGCCTTTCTTGGACGAAAGCCCAAGCGGAATGCCCACCAGGGCCAAAACGACCACGGCGCAGGGCAGGGCGAGACGACGGTGAAATTCGATCCGGTACAGGCGGGCCTGGGTAGCGTCTTTGGCCGAGGCGGCCGCGCCCGGCAGATCGCGCGTGGGCACTTCGGCGGCCGGGGCCTGCTCGCCGCCCGGCGCTTCGCTCGCCCCCAGTTCAATGGGGATATCGGTGGCGCTGAATGTGGTGATGGAATATTTATCAGGCTCACGCTGCAGCGATTCGTGCTGCTGGCCATACATGAGGTGCAGGTGCAGGCGTTGCGGCCCTTCCGCGACAGCCAAGCCCTCCTGGGCCACGATCACCCGCGGCGACGCGGGGTTGGAGATATCGGCGAGAAACACACCCTTCCAGAGTGCCGTACCCTCCATGCTGGTCACGTCCTGGACGTACAGCACGGTGTTCTTAAAGCCCTCGTAGAAGACACGCGGCTGCACCTCAAAGGAAACCTGCGAGGCCTTCAACCTGTCCTGAAGCCGGTCGAGCGCAGCCGCCGAACTGGGGGCCCAGAGGACGTTATTCACCAGCGCCAGGGTCCAGGCCGTGAAAACGAAAATGGCGATGATGCGCACGAATGTCCCCGCGCCTATACCGCTGGCGCGCATGGCCGTAACCTCGCTATCGGCTGCCAAGCGGCTCAGGCCGATGAGGATGCCGACCAGAACTCCCATGGGAATGGTGAGAGTGAGTGCCGTTGGAATGGTGAAGAAGAACAACTCCGCAACACTGGGGAGTGGGGCGCTGGCCCGGACCACCAGTTCCAGGATGCGCTCCAGATCGCGCAGAAAGATGACAAAGGTGAACACGGCCGCGCCAATAGCAGCGTGAGCCAGCACCTCCCCCAGAATGTAGCGCGTGAAGATCCTCATCGAGTGGATTAAGACGGCAGTCTAGCACGCGATGCGCGGCCATCCTGTAGTGGCGGTGAGTGGAGTGCGGCCCAGCCTCCTGCGGCGGGAGTCCTCCGCCTAAGCGGCGATCTTGGCGTTTGTTTCCGACTCGATACGATCGGCTCCGGGCCGCGTGGCCTGTAGAAAATGCGGAGTCAAATGGGACGCCTCAATGAGGCGGGTCAGTGGCCAGCGCAACACGCGCGGAAGAGACAGCAGGCGCCGGATGCGGGCTGCGGCCCGAAAGCAGGGCAGGATCTGAACGTTGTAGTCACGCCGGTATTGCTCCGCCGCACCGCCCAGAGCGCTCTTTGCACGCCAGAACGGAACCAGCGAGCGAGACGCCATGACTCCCGTGCGCAGGGCGAGCGCGATCCCATCCCCGGCAAATGGATCGATAAATCCGGCCGCGTCTCCGGCCAGCAGGATTTTTCCATCGAGTGCGGACGGCTTTCTGAAGAAGACGGGGTAGGTGGACGCATCGGTCCCGGAGATCGGCTGCCACTGTTGACTGCGGAGCCACAGGTCGCGGTTGCGCGCAAAGATGTCGCTCAACGAGGCTCTTTTGCTCCTGGCCACCAGCGCGCTTACGTTCACCGCCTTGGCATCCGGCTCTGCGCTGCTGCTGACCGATGACACCCCGCAATAACCACCTTGGAAGAAATACAGGTCCACGGTCTGAGAAGGCGAGGTTTCAAAAAAGTGGGCCTTAATCCCGACCGCGGCGCGGGACGGGAATTGCGGGCGCGCGTTGAACCTCGACCAGCGCCCGGAGGCGTTGATTACGCTGCGGGCCGACAGGCGCTCACCGGATACGTAAATCCAGAACGGTCCCCTGCCTTCGAGCCTCTCGACCCGGGTTTGCAGGCGAGCTTCCACGCCGGCACACGCGGCGGCTGCCCAGAGAGCCGCGTCCAATTCAAAACGCGAAATGCTCAGCGCGGGCGGGTCGAGTACGCTGGTGAGTACGCGGCCATCGATAAAGAGGCGTACCCCGGGGAGGGGCCGAAAACGAGCAACAGGGAGAAACTCACCAATGAGGGAGTTCAGCAATTGGTGGGCGTCGGGTGAGATGAATTCACCGCACACCTTGTGCCTGGGGTACTCTCCGGCTTCGAGCAGAAGCACGTCGGCGCCAGCACGCGCCGCGGAGATGGCCGCAGCGCATCCCGCCGGACCACCGCCAATCACCACCAGGTCATACATGTTTCCACGCAATTATGCCCATGCGGAACAGATAGTTTCGCACAACTTCGATGCCCGCCGCTCCCGCGCTCTCCATCAGGGCACGCAGCTCGTCGGGAGTATAGGAGCGCCGGACGGAAGCCACGCTGTCGTGGCGGGTAATCCGACTTCGCCAGAGCGGCAATCCTGCGTAAGCCAGAACGAGATGGAGTCGGCTCCGCACGAGATCATTGACCAACAGCGCTACGCGCGCCACGCGCAAAGCTTCGCGGCCAAACTGTACGACTTCGCTGGGCTGGAGGTGGTGCGCGAACAAACCGCAGCTGACCAGGTCGAAGCTGTCGTCGCGAAAGGGCAGGCGAAGGGCGTCGCCCACCACGGCGCAGGTGCCAGTTTGCAAATGAGAGAACGAGTAATCGAGAGACACCGTCGTGAGGCCAACCTGCTTTCGGCGCAAGTGAGCGATCGCCGCCCGAGGCACGTCCCCGGATCCGGCAGCGACCTCGAGTAGCGACAACTGCGCCAGGCGCGTTCGCGCTACCACGCGGTCCAGCAGCGCGAGGGTGGTGGATACCCCTCCAAACCAGCGGTTTATGCGGGCCAAGTCCGCCAGGGCGGCCTCGACCTCGGAAGCGGTCCCCAAATCGCGGTCGAGCAACTCGGGGACCTCGACACGTTTCATCCTCGGGAGGCGCTCTCTATGGGATTCCGTGGAGGCGGCCCTCTCACGGCGTAACGCGGCAGAGCCGGCTATACGCGTGCCAGTTCTTCTTCCAGCAACTGCTTGTTGTAAAGATCGCTGTAGTAGCCATTGCGCGCGATCAGGTCATCGTGCGCGCCCAACTCCACAATCCTGCCGTCGTGCAGCACGGCGATCTGGTCGGCATTGCGGACCGTGGATACGCGATGCGAGATGAAGATGGTGGTTCGTCCCTGCATAATTTCACGCAGATGGTCCAAGATTTTTTCCTCGGTGTATGTATCCACGCTGGACAGCGCGTCATCGAGAATGAGGATGCGGGGATCGCGAATCAGGGCGCGCGCGATTGCCGTGCGCTGCTTCTGCCCGCCGGACAGGGTGAGGCCGCGTTCACCCACGATGGTGCCGTATTGCTGTGGGAAGGCTTCGATATCGGCTGCTATGTTGGCGCCCTCAGCCGCCACGCGCACCTGCTCGTCCGAGGCCGAGTCCACGCCGAACGCGATGTTCTCGCGCACGCTGTCGCTGAAAAGAAAGGTTTCCTGCGGCACAAATCCAATGGCGTGGCGGAGGTCGCTTAGTCGGTACTCGTTGAGCGGCCGGCCATCCAGAAGGAGGGTCCCCGGCGGCGAGTTATAGATTCGCGGCACCAGGCTCACCAGGGTGGATTTTCCTGAACCGGTCGGTCCCACGATGGCCAGGCTGGTGCCGGCGGGGACGCGCAGGTCGATACCGCGCAACACAGGGGTGCCGTTGTAACCGAAGCTCAGGTTGCGAAACTCGATATCGCCGCGGATCGCCGAGGGCTGCGCGCCGGGCGCGTCCCGAACTTCGGAGGTTTCGGTCAGGATTTCATTGATGCGGACCATGGAGGCAGTGCCGCGCTGGAAAATGTTGATCACCCATCCCAGCGCGATGATGGGCCAGGTCAGCATCGCCATGTAGAAGAGGTAGGAGACAAAGTCTCCTGTGCTCATGTGGTGCAGAAGCACTTCCCGGCTGCCCAGCCAAAAGACCAGCACCACCGCCAGGCCTAGAAGCGTCTCCAGGGTTGGCCAGAGCATGCCCATTAAGCGCACCAGCTTCAGGCTGCGTGCTATGTATTCCAGATTGGTGGTTTCAAAGCTGGCGATCTCGGCTTCTTCCTGCACATAGGCGCGCACCACGCGGGCCCCTGCAAAATTCTCCTGGGTGCGTGCCGAGATGTCGGAAAACATGGCTTGAATACGCTCGAAGCGCTCGTGAATGCGCCGGCCGAAATACTGCACGACAATGCTCACCACCGGCAGGGGAAGAAAGGCGTAGAGCGTCAGCTTGGGGCTCATCGTGACCATGAAGGCCAGCGCGCCTGCGGTGAACACGATGGTGTTCGCCGTATACATGATCGCAGGCCCCAACAGCATGCGCACCGCATTCAAGTCGTTGGTGGCGCGAGCCATGATGTCGCCCGTTCGGGTGCGCTGGTAAAAGGAGTAGGAGAGCCCCTCCAGGTGCTTGAATAGATCGTTACGCAGATCGAATTCCACTTCGCGGGAGATGCCGATTACCACCCAACGGGTCAGGAACTGGAAGATGCCCTTAGCGCCGGCCACCGCCAGCAGGAGCAATGCGTAAATCAGCAGCTTGTGCCGTGTGACCCCGGTCTGCAGATCGTCCACGGCACGGCGGATAACCTGCGGAAACAGGATCCAAATTCCGTTATGCAGGAACACCGAGAGCGTTCCGACTACATACCCCCAGCGATACTTCCTCATGTAGGGGAACAGCGGGCGCAGGTTTTTCAGCATGCGATTTGGTTAGATGTGATTGTACCAAGCGGGATTCCAGAGGGGTCCCTTGCGGGTGGCGGCGAGCGACGGAAAACACGGAGGCCGTCCCGTTGGAGCGGGACGGCCGTTATTCCGGTTAGAAGCGGATGGAAGGTCCGAAGGTCACACGCAGATTGCTATGGGCGCCGTTGTTGAAGTAGATCTCATCTCCGACCTCGGCGCGCAAGCCGATTGGTCCGAGATAAGCCTCAAGGCCCCCTCCGGGATAAAGCACGCCGAACGTATTGTCCGTGGTCAGATTGCCTACCTGGCTGACGAAACCGCTCGGTGCATTCTGGCCGGTCACCCCGAAGTTAAGGAACCCTCCCTTGAGCGTGCCGAACAGCCGCACCGGACCGCCTCCCGTCTGAATTTTCGGACCGAAAAGCCCGTGCAGCGCGCGCAGGCGGCTGGTGGAGAGAGTCGTGTTCACCCCGTTGGTGAAAGTATTGGTGAAATTGCGCTTGAAGTCATAGCCCATCTCGGCTTCCAGCTGAATGTTGTTATGAACGTTGATGCCAACCCGTCCACCCAAACCGACGAAGTTGATGGTTGGATTGGCGGCGTTTAGCCGGAACAGCTCGGCGAAGGCACCCACCTCACCGTGATTTTGCGCAAATACTGACGGAACTGCCAAAGCTAGTGCGAAGATTGCCAACATTGCCGTGCGTTTCATGGTCCTGTGTCTTTCTCCCTGTGGTCAATTCGGTCTCTTCCCTCCCAAGAAGCAGCAACACCCAACCTCGGCATCCGGAAGGATAAAAGCTTGGATGTTGATGTTTAAGGTAATGGTTGGCGCTAGAAGCTGCTGAAGATAAGTAAGTTATCAAACAAAAGGGGGGCAGGGATTTTGTTGCATCTTCCACCAGAGCTTAACGCTGAGCCAGAGAATCGAGGGCGGGGAAAAAGGCGGGATAGGAGACGCTTGCGGCGTTCGCCCCTCGAATTCGCACTTCACCTGAAGCGCGCAGCGCCGCGACGGCGAAGGCCATAGCGATGCGGTGATCCCCGCAGGTATCGACCTCGGCCCCATGCAGGGTCTGGCGACCGGGTACCCGAAGACCTTCGGCCGTGGCTTCAACCTTGGCGCCCATGGCCTCAAGGTTGCGGGCGAGTGCCGAGATACGATCGGATTCCTTCACCCGCAGTTCGGCGGCATCCAGGATCTCGATGCCGCTCTCCGTGTAGGGGGCGATAGCGGCAATCACGGGAAGCTCGTCAATCATGGCGGCGGTAAGCCGGCCGGCGATGGTTCCGCCTTTCAACGAAGGCGAGCCTTGCACGCGAACCGTTCCCACGAGTTCGCCATGCGTCTGCTCGACCTCGAGCATGGAAATCCGCGTTCCCATGCCGGCTACAAAGTCGAGGATGGCGGCGCGTGTGGGGTTAAGGAGGAGACCGTCAAGCACCAGGTTGGAATCGGGGAACAACGCGGCCGCACACAGAAAAAACGCTGCGGTGGAAATGTCGCCCGGGACCACGGCGGAAACAGCACGAAGCTCTTGCCCGCCGCGGATGCTGACCGTGCGGCCATCCTGCCGCAGTTCGGCGCCAAACGCCCGAGTCGCCAGCTCGCCGTGGTCGCGGGTGCGGATGGGCTCCTCCAGGACGGTTTCGCCCGCCGCCAACAACCCGGCAAATAACAGGCACGTTTTTACCTGGGCGCTGGCGACCGGCATGCGATAGCTGATGCCGCGCAAGGGGCCGCCGCGAATGCGCAGGGGCGGCCGGCCGCCCGCGCCGGAGCTGATGGTCGCTCCCATGCGAGTGAGCGGCGTTACGATGCGTTCCATGGGACGCCGCAGAAGGGAATCGTCGCCCGCCAGTTCGCTCGCGAAACTCTGTGCGGCGAGTATGCCGGCGAGCATGCGCATGGTGGATCCGGAGTTTCCGCAGTCGAGGACGCCGGCAGGCGACTGCAGCCGGCCGCCACTGCCGTGAATAGTGACGGTCGCGCCCTGCTGTGCGATGCGGCACCCAAGACCGCGCAGGCAGTCCAGGGTGCTGGCGCAGTCCGCACCGGTGGCATAGTTCTCGAGGCGGGTTTCTCCATCCGCCAAAGCGGCCAGCATGGCATAGCGATGGCAAATGGACTTATCGCCGGGCAGGCGCAGGCTGCCGGCGATATTGCGCGCCGGCCGGACAAGGACATCAGCATCGGCCGGGATGGGCGCCACGTTCATGCCCGATTTCCGAAATCAGTCGCGTAGCCGATGGGAGCAGCTCACGCGCGCGCCCGCGTCTCCGATGCGGCTTCCTGGAGGAGATCGCGCGGCACTTCCTTGAGGGAAAGATGAAATTGGAACATGGGAATTTCCGACCCTCGTCCCCACCGGTTTACGTCCCAGTGCGCGCGCAGAAACCTGATTTCCGGCAGGGCGGTGAGGTCGAGAAGAAGGGGATGCTCTCCCCGGTAGAACTTCTGCGGAAATGAGAGCAGCGGCTTCGGGCCCCAGGCAGCGCCGTCCGAGGAACCGTAGACCGACACATCCAGGGCCTCTTGTTCAACAATTGAACTGATCACCAGATTCAGCAGGTATAGGCGGTTCGCGGTATTGCCCAACTCCAGTGGCGAACCGTCGCCCTTGGCGTTGACGGTCGTGCCGGGCGGGACCAAAAAAAGTTCCGTCATGGCGGCGATTGTAGCAAAGCCATACGACTCAGGCGGGCGGTAGCGCGTCCAAGAATTGACGGAGCAGGCGTACGGCGGCCTCAGGCTGTTCATAGGGGGAGTAATGTCCGGCGCGAGGAATCACCCTCAGCCGGCTGTGCGGGATGTTGCGATGAATCAACTCAGCGTCGGCGAGCGGCGTCAGAATATCTTCCTCGCCGGTGATGACCAGGGTGGGGACGTTAATGTCTTTGAGGGTAGCGACCGAATCCGGGCGCGCCGCCATACCCCGCTGCACCTGCGCGATGTCGTGAGGCGACATCTTCTGCATCATCCGCCGCGCCGCATCGACCAGGTCAAGGCGGCTTTCGCAGGTGCTTCTGCCCAACAGCTTCGCAAGCATGCCTTCAATGAACGGCTCCGTGCCGCGCTGCAGGACATCGTCAGCAACCTTGAGGCGGTTAGCGCGTGCCTCCGGGCTATCGGCTTGTGCTTTCGTATTACAAACCACCAGGGCCCGCACCCGGACTCGGGCCAAGCGCCAAAACTGCCAAAGCAGGTAACCGCCGATGGAAACCCCGACGCAGACCGCCCGTGCCGCGCCTGCATCGTCCAGCACGCGCGCGAGGTCGTGGGCAAGCTTGTCCATGGTGACTGGGCCTTCTCCCGCATCCGAGTCCCCGTGGGCGCGCAGATCGGGCATTATGAGCTGATACCGGGATGAGAGCTCTCGCGCCACGGACTTCCAGAACTCGTGGTGAGCAGGGAAGGGGTGTAGCAGCACGAGAGGGAGGCCTGCCCCCACCAGTTCGTACCTGAGATCGGCATCCCCGCTGCGAAGACTACGCATCGGTCAATTCGCCTGGGGCTGGCGCGTCCGGCAGCACGCCCATTGCAGCAAGCAAAGTAGAACAATCAAGCTGATGATCGTCAGGGAAGCGACGCAGTACACACACCAGACGCCCAGAACGTATTTCTCGATGTAGGTGAGGTACAGAGAAAAAGCCAGGGCGGCGCAAGCGAGGGTTGTCAGGAGGCGGAAGCGTCGTAGTCCGGCGAGGGCGCCCAGGGAGATATATCCCACGACGCCAATCAAGGCCACGGGTACCCCGGCAATCGCCGCATACCTGCTGTGATTGACCACGCCACAATCCCAAACTTCATTGATGCTGCAGGGCTGGGGCTTATCGCTATAGTGGACTTGCAAGGCGCGCGCGGAAACGTAGACGCCTGCCGCCGCCAGCAAGATGAAGACGTATCTCAAGGTTGAACCTGCGGCATCACTGGGAAGCCGTGACTCCGGCAGGATGCGAGGGTGCGGGCAGTGGCTCGGGCTCTTCCGGCATCACAATCCATGCGATCAGGTAAGCGATGAAGCCCACACCGGTAAAGATGGCCACCAGGAGCCAAACCAGCCGCATGACCGTGATATCCAGGTCAAAATATTCCGACATTCCGAGAGCTACGCCGGCGATCTTTCGTCCCACGCGCGGACGGATGAGCCGCTTGCGAGCCATCACCGCGCCTACCCGCCTGCCGCAATATGCGCAGAGATTGGCGTCATCCTGGATGACCTTCCCGCAATAATTGCAATACATAGGGGTTTCCTCCCCTCAAATATACGCAAAGCGGGATGACTGGGTTCCACGATCAGTTTACGCCTGCGACGATTCCGGCTCTCATCTTAATCCTGAGAAGGCCTGCAGCATTTCTTCTAAATATGCGGTAATTCTTACCCCGCCTTAACCTCAGGCCGGCCGCCAGACTACAACAAGTCACTTATTTTGCAGCCTTTTTTCCCTGTAGATTTGGTCATCGGCGTGCGAATGTCGATGTAAGGAACCCTTAAATGGCGGGCACGGTCCATAATCCGGGGCAGGAATTTTGGCAGCCTCCGCTGGTTCAGTCCAGGGTGCAGGAACCTGCGGCGAGCGCCGCATCCCTGTGTCAGGGCTGTGGCGCCGAGTTCATCATGGGGTCCCGCTACTGCCACGCCTGCGGCACCCGGCGCTCGGCGGTGGCGAATCCTGCGCGTTTCTTCCGGTACCTGGAATTTCGCACCATCGGCAAGCATCTCGGGTTGGGAACCGCTCCGCTCATCGCATTTTTTGCGGGAGTGGCATGCCTCCTGGGGGCGGTTTTGACCGGCTTCGTCTTCAACGCAGCCTCTGCCCTGGACTGGCAAGCTGTTCAACTTTGGCGGATCCAGTGGTTGCTGGCGGCTGCCGCCGGATTCGTTGCCGGCATTCTTCTGAAGAGACCGCAGTAACTTTCGGCGCGTTTCGCGCGTCCGGCAATCACACAAGCTCAGGATCGGCAACCCTCGCGGCCCTGCGTTGCGGCTGGGTAAAGCGGAACAGATGTTCGAGCGGCCCGTCTCCTTGCCCCAGGGGTACAGCATGGGCTATGGCCGCTGCCACATAGGCCTTCGCCAGGAGCACCGCGTCCGGAATTCTTCGCCCTTGTGCTAAGTGACATGCGATGGAAGTGGCAAAGGCGCATCCCGTGCCGTGGGTGGACCTCGATTGCTGGCGCTCGGAGGTAAAGACCTGCTGCTCAAGGTTCCCAGCGGGAGCGGTGAACATCAGCACATCAATAGGTTTTTCCAGGTGGCCTCCCGTCACCACCACGTTGGCGGCGCCCAGCTCGTGCAGGCGGGCAGCCGCAATTTTCATCTCCCCTAACGTTGTGACCTTGAGCCCAGTCAGAGCTGCCGCTTCATCCAGGTTGGGAGTGACCACCTCGGCGAGCTTCAGCAGATCGTTCTTCAGCAGCTCAGCGCCGGCCGCATCCAGAAGGCTTGCGCCGGAGCTGGAACGAAAAATGGGATCCAAAACCACGTGGGGCAGACTCGTGCGGCGGAGAAAATTTGCGACCACCCGCGCTACTGCCGCGGAACCGAGCATTCCGATTCGGACCGCCGCGATGGAAAAATCCTTCGCCAACTCGTCGAGCGTGTCCTTCACCAGCGCCGGCGATGCGGCCTCGATCCGTCGCACCCCCTGAGTAGTCTGCACGGTCAGCGCGGTGATGCAGGCCACCGCATAGCAGCCGTGGGCTGCGGCGGTCTTCACATCGGCGGTGACGCCCGCCCCGGAGGAGGGATCGAACCCTGCGATGCTCAACACCACCACCGGCGAAGGCATGGGCAAACTCTAACTAAAACTTCAGCCGGGAAGCAAAGTAAACGCGGCGGCAGTGCACTCCGTCCGTCGCTTCCGGGAAGAAGACCGGAGCGGGCGGTCCGCTACGTTCAACACCCTAGCTGCAATCTTAGAACGTTTTCTGCAGTGCAATTGAGGTGTTCCGCCGATGTTGTGGAGTTCCCAAAGTGCCTAGCCTGAACAGACCATTTTTGAGGCAGCCGCCACTCGTCTCGGAGGAAATAGTGATTCGCAGAGCAGCCCTCTCCCTCGTCGTCCTCGCGATTTGCTGGTTCACGCCCCAGAGCCATGCCAGCAGCGTCCCCTGCCAGGCCTTCTCGCTCTCCATCATGAATTATTACGGGCCCTGGCCCTCGGTCCCATTCTGTTCCAAGCGCTTGTGGGACACCGGGGCTGTGTGGAAGAACATTAACCCTTCATATGGGCAATACTACTGGAGCTGGCTAGACACGCTGATGCTGCAGGCCGAGCAGCATGGAGCGGATACCGTGTTCACCTTTGGCGTGGTGCCCAGCTGGGCGTCAACCAACCCGGGCCTGACCGGCTGCGGCTATGCCAATGGGGCCTGCGCCCCGCCGGTGTTTTCCGACTGGACGACCTTCGTAGACGCGCTCTCCCGCCACAGCGCCGCCAACAAGGCAGCGGGCAAGGGGCACATCGGGGCCTACGAGCTTTGGAATGAGCCCGACGCTTCCAACTGGTGGCGGGGAACGCCACAACAATTGGCTTCCATGGCACAGGCCGCCTATAAAATCATCAAGCAGAACGATCCCACGGCGATTGTCGTCTCACCTTCGCCCCAGGGTATCTATGGGTGGAAGTGGACGGATGCGTTCATGAGTTACGGCGGCGGAAACTACGCTGACGTCGTCGGCATGCACGGCTATCTTCCGCAGGGAACCTCCCAGCCCGAGTACTACTTCAATTTTCTGATTACCAATACCAAGGCGGTGATGAACAAGTACGGTGTGGGCTGGAAGCCGATCTGGGACATGGAAGCGAGTTGGACCGCGGACTACAACCTCTCCAGCTACTACCAACAGGCGGCATTCCTGACGCGGTCTTACATCTTGCGCCTGTTCAACAATGTGCAGCGCTTTTACTGGTATGCCTGGGACAACAGCACCTACGGCACCCTGTGGAGCTCAAGCGGGATCCGACCCGCCGGAACGGCCTTCGGCCAAGTCGCGAAATGGATGGTGGGTGCCACGCTGGGCAAGTGCACCACCAGCGGCGCGGTGTGGACGTGCAGTATCAGCCGCAGCAACGGATACGTTGGCTTGCTGGTATGGAATCAGACCGGCAGTTCGTCCTATTGGCCCAGCACCACATACAAGCAGTATCGCGACATCGCAGGTGGGCTCCATTCCATCAGCGGCGCGATTACGATTGGCCAGCAACCCTACTTGCTCGAGAACTTCTAAACCTTCTTCTCTGTGGGCCGGCGGGCACTCTCCTGCCGGCCCTTTTGCGCGCCGAAGCTGTGCATGAAGAGGCACTAAGGGCGCTACTCGTCCAGCCGGAGGCGCTGGATGGAGCTCGCCCGTCCCGTCTGGTCGTCGCACTCAATCACAACGGCGCATAGCCGCACGTCCGCGGTGGCCGGCTCGAATCGCATGGGCAAGTTTTTGAGGAAGCGGGAGATGATCTGTTCTTTCTGCACGCCAATCACGCCGTCGTAAGGCCCGGTCATGCCCACATCCGTGATGTAGGCGGTGCCGCCCGGGAGAACTCGCTCATCGGCGGTAGGCACGTGGGTGTGGGTGCCTACAACGGCAGTCACGCGGCCATCGAGGTACCAGCCCAACGCGATCTTTTCCGACGTGGCTTCGGCGTGGAAGTCCACGAGCACGACCTTGGCCCGCAGCTGGCTGAGCAATTGGTCGGCCGTGCGAAAGGGGTCGTCGTTGCTGGTCATGAACACGCGTCCCTGCAGGTTGATCACGGCGTACGGGCAGCCCTTGCGGGTCTGCCCCTCATACAGACCACGCCCGGGAAGGCCGGAAGGATAGTTCGCCGGTCGCAGCAGCCGCTGCGCGGGGCCCGTGCCATCGCCTTGCATGTACTCCATGATCTCGCGCTTGTCCCAGATATGGTTCCCGGTGGTGATGACGTCAACGCCGAGCTGGAATAGTTCGTCCGCGAGCTGCGGGGTGATGCCAAATCCGCCGGCAGCATTTTCCCCGTTGGCAATCACAAGGTCGGCAGCACGCTGCTCCATGAGATCGTGCAGATGATCGCGCACGATGTTGCGCCCGCCCCGGCCGAAAATGTCTCCTATGAAGAGAATGCGCATGAACGGATTCGATGGTATCACGCAAAAATTCGGTGGCCGCGCGGCACGAGGCCTGAGGCGTTACGCGATGTTCGGAGGCTCAGTTGGCCAACTCGGCGGTGCGCAGAAAGTCGTAGTTGCCGGACGGATTAAGCTGCAGGTTCACAACACGCGGCGAGTGGACCAGCACGTTGTCTACATACCAAAGATTGATGTACGGGAGTTCGCGGGCCAGAATGCGCTGAATTTCGGCATAGAGAGCCTTGCGAGCGCTTTGATCACTCTCCTGGCGGGCCTGGTCCAGCAACCGGTCAACCTGAGGGTTGGAGTAGAAGCTGCGGTTGGCGCCGTTCGGGGGGAAGCGGTCGGAGTGGAACACGTAGTCGAGGATGTCGGGATCCTCGTTGCCGCCGATCCAGCGCAAGGAATAAATCTGAAAGGCGCCCCGGGTGATGTCCCCAAAGAAGGTGGCGAATTCGAAGGTGCGGATATCGAGAGCGATCCCCACGGCGCGCAGTTGCTGCTGCAGGACAGCAGCCATCAAGCGCGTGTTCTCTTCGGTGGAGCTTTTCATGGTGAGGTGGAAACGCGCTCCGCCCCGCAGCGGGTAGCCGGCCTCATCCAGCAACCGCCGGGCGCGATCGGGGTCAAAATCGTACTTTTGCACCTCATCGTTGTAAGCCCAACTTTGGGGCGGAAGGACGCCGGACGCGGGTTGAGCAAGATCGCGCCACAGGTAATGAATCATGGGCCGGCGATCGATGGCATAGGCCAGTGCTTGGCGTACTCGGACATCCTTCAATACCGGATCGCGCAGGTTCAACGCGATATATGCACAGATCGTTCCAGGAGCCGTCATGACCTGCACGCCCTTGGCTTGCCGCATTGCCACCACCATGTCGGAGGTAAGGGCATTGATGAGCGCATCGGCGCTGCCGTTGCGCAATTCCAGGGCGCGCGTGGTTGTGTCTGGCACGATGGCAAAGCGGACGCGCGCCAGCTTAGGCTGCACTCCCCAGTAGAGCGGATTGCGCTCGATTACGACTTCCCGGTCCGCTTCCGCCCGGACCAGTCGAAACGGGCCGGAGCCGACGGGGCGAGAGGCCATTTCCGCACCGCTACCGTAGGGCACAATCCCGATGGCCGCGTCGGAAAGGTTCCATAGCAAGGACGCAAAAGGTTGTTTCAAATGAAAGACAACCGTGAAATCGCCGCGCGTCTCGATGGCTAGCACATACCGGTAGGTGGCGGCCTTGGCGGTGCGGATCCTGCCCTGCAACATGGAGTCGAAGGTCCACTTCACGTCGCGCGCCGTGAGCGGCCGTCCATCATGGAAGTGCACGCCACGCCGCAGATGGAAAACGTAGGTGAGCCGGTCAGGCGTTTCCCAGCGCTCCGCCAGCCAGGGATGCAGGTCGAAATGCTGATCGCGACGGAGCAGGGCATCAAAGAGGAGCTCATCAATCCGCTCGGACTGGGCGTCGAGCCCGACCCGCGGATCCAGGTTGGCCGGACTGCTCTCGATAATCATCACCAGGGTATCCGCGGCGCGCTGCCGAGAGCAGGAGGGAAGGAACAAAAGGGAGGCGCTAAGCAAAAGAACCCCCAGCTTAGGCATAGGAAATTTTTCCCAGAACCGCTGGCTTGCGGGCGCCGGTCGCGGACGGCAGGTTGGCTGGGCGCCGGTTCCAGGTCTCGTAGGCGAGCAGGGCAAATGCAACGGCTTCCTTAGCCTCCGTGGGAAGCCCGAACTCATCGCTGGTGAGCAGGCGTACCCCGAGAAGCTGCAACTGTCCGGCCAGCATGGCCAGCAGGGTGGAATTGCGAGCGCCACCGCCGGAAACGATCATTTCAGTGACTTGGCTGCGGCGGGGGAAAAAGCGCCGCACTGCGTCAGCAATGGAATACGCAGTGAGCGCGGTGGCGGTCGCTACGATGTCCTGCTTGCGACTTCCGCGCGCGCGCCGCACAAAGTCGCTCGCAAACTCGCGGCCAAATTCCTCGCGCCCAGCGGTCTTGGGCGGCGACTTCCGAAAAAACGGGTGCCGCATAGCGTGTGCCAGCAAAGGCACAAGAACCTTGCCAGTAGAGGCGATCCGCCCATCGCGGTCGTAGCGGCGGCCGTACAGCCGCTCGCATAGCGCATCGATCAGCATGTTGCCTGGGCCCGAATCGAAGGCAATCACCGCACTTGCCTTTGCCTTGGCTGGAATGGCCGTGAGATTGGCAATCCCGCCGATGTTCTGGACCACGCGTCCGATGCGGTCGTGCCGGTAGATCAGATAATCAAGGAAGGGGACCAAGGGAGCGCCTTTCCCCCCGGCCGCGATGTCGGCGGGACGAAAATCGCTGACTACCGGAACTTGAAGGCGCGCGGCCACCACCGCGCCCTCTCCGGTTTGCCAGGTCGCCGCCAGGCGCCGTCCCAGGAAGGCGGCTGCTTCACCCTGATGATAGATGGTCTGCCCGTGACACCCGACGAGGTCGAGGGTGGGCTTGATCAAGCGGCGGGTGCGCGCGACGGCGCCGGCATAAAGCTCTCCGAGGAGGAAGTTGAGGCGCGCCAAATCCGCTACGCTGGCCTTCTTCGAATTCATCGAGGCAAGAATTGTGCGGCGTACGTCAGGCGGGTAAGGGAATGCAGCGTGCGTCAAAAGATCGAAATGGCGCCCGCCTGCGCGGTCCGCCCGAATATCGACAATGGCAACATTGATGCCATCCGCAGAGGTGCCGCTCATGACCCCGGCGACGATCACCCACGTTTCCTGGCCTGAATGTTCTCCAGGCGAACTCGTTCTCCGAGCTCCCACAGCTGCCGGCTCAAGCGCTCGATGGTGGCGGGTTTGGGAGGTGTCGCCGGGCGTCGCAGTTCCTGCCGGCGTTTTTTGACGGTCAGCACGCGCCGATACGCGGCCGCGACCGTGCGCGCAAATTTGGGATCGCGCTCGGCTTCCCGCAACACCGCCTGAAATGTGTGGGAGGCGTTCTCCTCCCGCTGGCACACCAGGAACATGTCGGCGCCGGCGCGCAGGGTCTGGACAGCCGCCTCCTCAACCGAAGCCGCGGCGAGGACCCCGCCCATATCAAGGTCATCCGAAAGAACCAGCCCACGGTAACCGATTTTGCGGCGCAGGATCTCCCGCATCCAGAGGGAGGACAGGGAAGCGGGCGTGTTGTCGCCGGTCACATCCGGATAGGCGGCGTGCGCCACCATCACAAAAGGTAAACGCGCATGCAGGTTGCGGTAAGGACGCAGGTCTTCTGCCCAGAGCCGCTTGAAGCTCTTCCTGATGCGAGGCAGATCGTGGTGGCTGTCGAGTCGGCCTTCCCCCAGGCCGGGAAAGTGCTTGCCGCATCCCAAAACACCGGCACGTTTTAAACCTGCGAGAAACTCGCGCGCGTAGAGAGCAGTTTCGTCCGGGTTGACGGAAACGGTGCGCGAAGCCAGCACGGAGCGCGAAGCTTCGAAGCCAAGGTCCAGGACGGGGGCGAAATCGGTGTTGAATCCCAGGCTGCGGACGGCACACCCGATCACCTCGCCGTGGGCGCGGAAAAGTTTCCTATCGGAGCTGGCAAAGACGTCGGCCGCGGCAGGAGCCGGTCCGAGCACGTCGCGAAAGCGGTCCACCCTGCCGCCTTCCAGGTCCACACAGAGAAACATCGGGGTTTTGACTGCGCGGCGGCAGGCGCGCAGCAGTTCCCAGGTCTGTCGCGGGTCCTTGATGTTGCGCGCGAACAGAATTACGCCCCCTGGTTGGATCTCCGCCAGGCGGTGGTGGAGCCGCTCGTTCACCTGGGTTCCGTCAAAGCCCATGATGAGCAACTGCCCCACCTGTCGGCGTAGCTCGTGATTGGCTGAGCTCGATGGCATGGCAGGACTGGTGGAGCTATTGCACCTGCCTTTTCAATTCGGCGAGCAGGTTCAGCGCTTCCAGGGGCGAGAGCCGGTCGAGGTCCGCGGCTTTTAATCTTTGCGCCACCCTTTCCGAGATGGGAGTAAACATGGTGAGCTGCACCGAACTGGGGGCCAGTTCGTCGGCGGCCAGGGTTCCGCTCAAACGGTGCTCCTTGTTCTCGTGCTCGGAAAGCACTTCGCGCGCGCGCTCAATTACCTCGGAAGGCAAGCCCGCCAGCTTGGCTACCTCGATGCCATAACTGCGATCCGCCGCGCCCGCCTCCACCTTCCGAAGAAAAACGATTCCGCCGCCGGCCTCCTTTACGGACACGTGGTAGTTCTTGACACCGGACAGCCGCTCCGCCAATTCCGTGAGTTCGTGATAATGCGTGGCAAATAGTGTCTTCGCGCGCGTGTGCGCGTGCAGGTACTCGACGGCGGCCCAAGCAATGGCCAGGCCATCGTATGTAGCCGTGCCCCGGCCTACCTCGTCGAGCAAGACGAGGGAGCGCGGCGTCGCCGTGTTCAGGATCGCCGCTGTTTCCGTCATCTCCACCATAAAGGTCGAGCGCCCGCGAGCCAAATTGTCGGATGCGCCGATGCGCGTAAAAACACGATCAACCAAACTAAGGCGCGCTGACCGCGCCGGAACAAACGAGCCCATCTGCGCCATGATCACGATGAGGGCGGCCTGGCGCAGATACGTTGACTTGCCGCCCATATTGGGTCCCGTGAGCACCACGATCGTGTGCGTGGTGGAGTTCAGGAAAAGATCGTTGGCAACAAAGCGCTCGCCGGCGCCGGTCAGCTCCTGTTGCTCGATCACCGGGTGCCGAGCGGCAATCATTTCCAAGTCTTCGCTCGAGTCGAACTGGGGCCGGCAGTAATTACGCTGTGCGGCAGCCTGGGCAAAGGCCGCCAGCACGTCCGTTTCGGCCAGCGCCAGCGCGGTCTGCCGGATACGACGCGCCTGCGCCGCGATCTGGGTCCGCAGCTGGGCGAACAAACGCCGCTCGATCTCAATGATCTTTTCTTGCGCGTCCAGGATTTTCGATTCGTATTCTTTCAGTTCCGGGGTGGTGAAGCGCTCGGCGTTGACCAGGGTCTGCTTGCGCTCATACTCCGGAGGCGCCAGGTGAAGGTTGGCCCGCGAGATTTCCAGGTAATACCCAAAAACAGAGTTGAATTTCACCTTCAGAGAAGCTATGCCGGTGCGTTGGCGTTCGCGCTGTTCGAGCTGGGCCAGGTACTGCTTGCCATTACGGCTAAGCTCGCGGAGCTCATCCAGTGCGGCGTCCACCCCCGGACGCAGCACGCCGCCCTCGGCCAGCGTCAGCGGCGGTTCGGCAACGATGCTCTCGTCGATTTGGGCGCGCAAGTCCGCGAGATCGTCGCTGGCCTCCGTCAGTTGCCGCAGCCGCTCACTGGCGAAGCGGCGCTGCACGGTCTTGATAACGGGAATGCGCGTCAGCGACGCCGAGAGGGCGAGCACGTCGCGAGGATTGGCTGTCTCGAGCGTGACGCGGCTGAGCAGGCGCTCGAGATCGAGCACACCGCTCATCGCGCGGCGGAGCTCCTCTCGGCCGACCGTATCTTGCACCTGCGCCTCGACCGCATCCAGCCGGCCGGAGATCTCTTCGCGGTTGACCGAGGGGCGCAGCATCCATGAGCGGAGCAGGCGTTTGCCCATGGGTGTCACGGTGCAATCCAGGGCGCGAAATAGGGTCACGCCCTCGCTGGCGCCGGAAAACAGGGGCTCCACCAGTTCGAGGTTGCGCACCGTGACCGCATCCAGCACGAGGCAATCGTGCCGCTCATAAAAGCCGATGCGGTCCACATGGTCGAGACGGCCGCGCTGGGTGGAGCGGGCATAATGAAGAATGACACCGGCAGCAGTCGCGGCCGCGGGCTTGTCCGCCAGGCCAAAGCCCTCCAGCGAGAGCACGCCCAAGTGATTTTCCACGAGCGGGATGGCGTAGTCGGGAGAGAACACCCAATCGTCCAGCGGGGTCTCTGCCCAAGGGTGCGCAGCCCGCAGGGCCGGGACCGCCGCGGCACCGAAGGGCAGCTCGAAAAGAGGAATGGAAGAGGCGAAGAGCAGCTCGCGTGGACGCAATTGTTCAAGTTCTTCTTGAACCTTACGCTCGGCTTCACTTCCGCGAAACTCGGTAGCGCGGAATTCACCGGTCGAAAGATCGAGCGCGGCGAATCCCACCGCGTCGCGCACGCGTGCCACGGCGGCCAGGAAACTGTTGTCCTCCGAAGCTATCGCGGAATCAGCCGCGGTCCCCGGTGTCACCACCCGGGTCACCTCGCGGCGCACCAGTTTTCGTGCGAGGCGCGGGTCTTCCATCTGGTCGCAGATCGCGACCTTGAAGCCTTTACGGATGAGCTTGGAAATGTAATTTTCCGCCGCGTGATAAGGCACCCCGCACATGGGAACGGCGATCCCTTTTTCCTTGTTACGAGAGGTGAGGGTGATTTCCAGTTCGCGCGCGGCCACCACGGCGTCGTCGAAGAAAAGCTCGTAAAAGTCGCCCAGCCGGAAGAACAAGAGAGCCTGGGGGTGCTCCTTCTTGATAGCGGCATACTGCCGCATCAACGGCGTGGAGGGCTCGGTCATCTGCACCGGAGTGGTGCGCGGATTATAGCAAACAGTCTGTGAGAAATCGGTGCGAAAGCAGAGGTTGCGCCGCTTGTCGCCGCAGCCAGTTCCTCCAGGGAACGCGCGGGTGGATTGTCCGGGCCGGGGGGATAGAATGCTGGCAGCATGGAACTGCGCAAAGATCCAATCACGCGCTCCTGGGTGATTACCGGCGATGCTCCGGAATCGTCCCGCGCCGACGAATCCGTTTGCCGCTTCTGTTCCGACGCCCGAACTGAGCCGCAGGTGGTTTCGTCCATGGCTTCGGTGGATGGAGGCCCCTGGTCGGCTCGCGCCGTGGTGCACCCTACTCCGCTGTACCGCGTGGAGGGCGATCCGCAGCGGCGTGCCGAGGGTATTTACGACCGCATGCGATCGGTGGGTGCGCACGAGGTCCTGGTGGAAAACATCCGCCACGACCGGCCTCTCTGGGTTGCTTCGGATGCCGAGATCGAGAAGTTCCTGCTGCTCGCCGCCCAGCGTATCCAGGACCTGAAACGCGATCAGCGCTTCAAATACATCAGCATTTTCAAGGACCATGGCAGCGTGGCCGGGCAGGAGTTCGAGCATCCCACCTCGCAGTTAACGGCCACCACCTTCGTCCCACGACGGGTGCTTTACGAATTGCGCGCCGGCCGGGATTATTACGGGCAAAAAGAGCGGTGTGTTTTTTGCGACATTCTCTCCCAGGAGGAGAGGCAGGCAATCCGCATCGTGGAGAGTCGCGGAAATTATGTCGCGCTGTGTCCCTATGCGCCGCGCGTGCCGTATGAGACCTGGTTGCTGGCGCGCGACCACGATTCTTCCTTCGAGCGGACCGCGCTGGGCCGCCCCGGCGTCACCCTGGACCTGGCAGCTCTCTTGCGGCGCACCTTGAGCCGCATTCGCAGCGAGACCGAAGACTTCCACATGGTGCTGCACACCTCGCCCAACAGCCTGCACCAGTCCGACACACTGGGCTATTGGAAGACCATTGACGAGGATTATCACTGGCACATCGAGATCCTGCCCATCTTGGCTTCCGTCAAATCGAAGTCGTACACCTTCAAGGAGGTGTACTTCAGCCCCCTGAGCTCGGAAACGGCGGCCCGCCGGTTGCGCGACGCCTCCCCCGGCGCGTAGGCCAGCGCTGGTGTCCTGCTGCTGCGGCCTTTGCTGGGCTGGGGGGAGGCGAACCTGAGGTTCTGATGAGTGAAGAAAAATCGGCTCAGCCCCCGCTGCGACGCATGAAGACCTACACGGGAGCAGCGGGGTATGTCTATCAGTACTATTTTGTCGGCAAAAGGACTGCGCTTGCTGACGCTCCCGAGGCGCCGGCCACCGAGTTCATCTTCGACGTGAGCGCCGACCGCAAGACCACGTACGCGATCAGCGTATTTGTTACCCAGGCGGCGCTAGCGGGCTGGTCCAGGCTCCATGGGCGGAGCCTCACGGAGGCGGAGCAGTATGCTGCCGCCAAGATGCGCCTCTTTCAGGCCTTCGACGATATAGAAAGCCTCCCCGCCTCGCCCCGGCGGTTCAGCATGGACGCGTCCTCGCTGGAGTCGCTGCTGGCCCCCCTGGGTCTGGAGGGGTAGGGTTTGGCAGCCTGGGGTAGTGTGATGACGGTCACAACCGGCTGTGACCCCGCCCGCTGCCGCCTGCCCTCGGGGTTGTGCAGACTATAATCCTGGGAACAAGCGGGTCCCGTGCCCGGCCTCTGGCACCTGGCCGGCGCGGCCGGTGGTTTATCATGCCTTTACTCTGGTTGCGAGTTGCGCTGGGTTGCTACACGGTGGGCTTGCTCTACGCTCTTCTGCTGGTAGCACGCCGCAGCGAGATCATCGGGCGCATCGCCCTGCACGCCGCGGGCGTGGGTATGGCCTTTCATCTCGTTTCCCTGACGGAAGCGGCGGTCCTCGAGCGCCAGCTCACGATAGCTTCCATTCACAATTCGGAATCGCTCCTGGCCTTCGTGATCATGCTGTTCTTCATGGTGATCTACTGGATTTACCAAACCACCACCCCGGGAATGTTCGTCTTCCCCATGGTTTTCCTGCTCACCTTTGCCGCGGCCCTCGGGCAGCAGAAGATCGTGCTGGCCACGCCTCTGGCCCATAGCGCGTGGATTTTCGTTCACATCGCGCTCATCTTCGTCGGCTACGCGGCGCTCATCCTCAGCTTTGGTACAAGCTTGCTGTACCTGCTGCAGGAGCGCAACCTGAAGTCGAAACAGCCCGCCCGGTTGCTTTCCCGGCTACCTTCGCTGCAGACCATCGACGAGATCGGCTACCGCTCGCTCCTGCTGGGATTTCCTTTTATGACGCTTGGTCTGATTGCGGGCTCGGTGGTGGCCCAGGCTAAGTTCGGTGCGGTGTATTTCCGCGATCCCAAGGTTCTGCTCTCCGTGCTGATGTGGATGGTGTACATGATCATGCTGTACACCCGATGGAACTCGGGCTGGCGTGGGCGGCGCGCTGCCTATCTCGCCATGTGCGCTTTCGTGGCGGCGGTAGTGGCATGGGCGGCGAATTTCTTCAGCGGAGTGCATCGTTTCTCGGCCCCATGAACGTGCTCCTCATTGGCGTGAATCACAAGACCGCCCCCGTGGAGATCCGGGAGCGATTAGCGATTCCGGAATCCCGCCTTGCCGACGCGGTGCAAAGCCTTGCCCGTCATCCCGGCGTGGAAGAGGGAATGATTCTCTCCACCTGCAATCGGGTCGAGCTGTTGACCAACTGCTCCAACGGCCACGCCGACTTGCGCGGTTTCATGCGGCAGTTCTTTCAGGTGGATCCCGACGAGTTCGAGCGCCACATTTACGAATACCGCGAGGAGGCGGCGGTCCGCCACCTGTTCCGCGTCGCCTCCAGCCTCGACTCCATGGTATTGGGTGAGCCGCAGATCCTGGGGCAAGTGAAAGAGGCTTACGCGGTTGCCCGCGCCGTGGGGGCGGTGCGCTCGCATCTGGATGCTCTGGTGTCACGATCGTTCGCCGTAGCCAAGCGCGTGCGCAACGAGACGGCGGTCGGTACTTCGGCAGTTTCCGTCGCCTCCGTTGCCGTTGAACTGGCAAAGAAAATTTTCGGATCGCTCAAGGGCCGCAGCGTTTACCTGGTTGGGGCGGGGAAAATGACGGAACTGGCGGCCCGCCACCTGCTGGCGCACGGCGCCGGCTCTATCTTCGTCGCCAATCGCACCTTCGATCGCGCGCAACAGCTGGCCGCCAAGTTTCACGGCGAAGCTATCCACTTTGACCAGCTGTATGACACCGCCGATCGGGCCGACATCGTGATCACCTCCACCGGCGCGCCGCACGCCATCTTTCGCCGGGAACACGGCGAGCGTTTTTTGAGCCGACGCAAGAACCGGCCGATGTTCTTCATTGACATTGCCGTACCGCGGGACGTAGACCCGGAGGTCAACAAGCTGGACGGCCTTTTTGTCTACGACATCGACGACCTGCAATCGGCCGTGGCCGCGCACGTGGACGATCGCCGCAAGGAGGCCGAGCGCGCCGAGTCTATTATCTCCAGCGAGGTGGAGCGTTTCCAGGCGCGGATCAAGACCCTCGACATTGTGCCCACCATCGTTTCCTTGCATGACCACCTGGAAACCATTCGGCAGGCGGAGATCGACCGTGTCCGCGGCCGCCTGGGGACGCTCACACCCGAGCAGGAACTCGCGGTCGAAACCATGACCCGGGGCATCATCAACAAAATCATGCACACCCCCATCAGCGCGCTGAAGACCGCCGCGCGCGAACCGGAAGCTACCACCATCGTGGACCTGGTCCGCAAGCTTTTTAACCTGCAGGAGACGGGCCGCTCCTGTGCCGCCGCGGCCAAGTCCGGCGCTGAGTCGGATCCCGGAGCGCGATCCTGATGGCTGCCTTGCGCATCGGCTCGCGCGGCTCGCAGCTCGCTCTCTGGCAGTCGAATCACATTTCCACCCTGCTACGCGGGATGGGACATACGGTCGAGATCGAAGTCATTCACACGACGGGCGACAAGATTACCGACGTGGCGCTGGCGAAAGTCGGAACCAAGGGCATGTTCACCAAAGAGATCGAAGAAGCACTGGCCGAAGGCCGCGTGGACCTGGCGGTGCACAGCCTCAAGGACCTGCCCACCGAGGTTCCCGCGGGATTTGAGCTAGCCGCCATTACGCGCCGCGAGAACCCGCACGATGTATTTCTTTCGCGCACGGTCAATAGAATTTCTGACTTGCGGCACGGAGCGTGCGTGGGGACGAGTAGCCTCCGTCGGCAGGCGCAGTTGAAAGCGCTGCGGCCTGATCTCGACATTCGTCCGCTCCGCGGCAACGTCGATACCCGCCTGCGAAAGCTCGAATCCGGCGACTACGATGGGATCATCCTCGCTGCCGCCGGGCTGCATCGTCTGGGACGAATGGAACTGGTGCGCGAGGTGCTAACCAGCGATGTGATGTGTCCGGCGGCAGGGCAGGGCGCCCTGGGTATCGAAATCCGTGCCGGCGATGCGGGTACCCGCGCCCATCTGGCCTTTCTCGACAATTCCGCGGCGCGTGCGACCACAACCTGCGAGCGCGCCCTGCTCAGCACTCTGGGAGGCGGATGCCAGGTCCCCATCGGTGCGTTGGCAGAGGTGCGCGGCGAGAAGATCCATCTTGAAGCCGTGGTTGCGCGCCCTGACGGCTCCACCGTGCTTCGGGAATCCCAGTCGGGAGACGATCCGCGGCAGCTCGGGCTACACGTGGCGGAGACTTTGCTACGGCGCGGCGCCGACGCCATCCTGCAGGAAGTGTACGGGCTTGAGCCCGCCGTACCCCAACAACCGTGATGGCCAAGACGGGCCGTCCCAGCCGCCAAACCAAGCCACTCGCGGGAATGCGCGTCCTGGTAGGGCGCGCCCGCGACCAGGCCGGCAGTCTCTCGGCGAAATTGCGCCGCCACGGCGCAAAAGTCGTCGAGATACCTTTTATTCAAATCAACCCGCCACGCTCCTATGGCGCCCTGGATGCGGCGCTTCATCGCCTACGCGACTACGACTGGCTGATTCTGACCAGCGTGAACGGGGTGCACGCATTGTTCGAGCGCATGCGCAAGCTGCAGGTGAGAAAGAACGAGTTGCGGCACTTGAAGGTTGCCGCCATCGGACCCGCCACCCGTTCTGCCGCGGAGCGCTATGGCTTGCGCGTGCGGGTCGTTCCCCGGGAGTACATCGCGGAATCCGTGGTGCGCAGCTTGCGTCGGGAGGTGAAAGGGAAGCGTGTCCTGCTGGTGCGCGCCCGGGTTGCTCGTGACGTCATTCCGCGCGAGTTGCGCGCAGCCGGCGCGACCGTGACGGTCGCCGAAGCTTACAGAACGGTAGTTCCCATAACGTCGGGCCGCCGTATCCGCGCGGCGTTCTCCACCGCCGCCCGTCGGCCGGACGTCGTCACCTTCACCAGCTCTTCCACGGTGCGGAACTTTATTTCCGCCTTGGGGAAAACCTCCCGGCGGCAACTGGGTGAGGTCCGCATGGCGTCTATCGGCCCGGTTACTTCCTCCACCCTGCGCGCCATGGGACTTCCCGTTCATATCCAGGCCCGCGAGTACACGATGCCGGGTCTCGTAGCCGCAATCGTGGAAGATGCGCGCAAGCGGTTCCGCGGGTGAGTCACTCCACGTTGCAGCCGCAATCGGCGGGGACGACGTGCGCCTTTAGAAAGTCGGCAATCCGGTTCCAGGAATCGATCTGGTTCTCCACCCGCGCAAAACCGTGGCCTTCATCCTCGTAAATCTTGTAATCCACGACACCGCCCCGCTTGCGCACCGCATCCACGACTTGCAAGGCCTCTGACTTGGGGCAGC
>JAMXLI010000079.1 GCA_024281115.1 Terriglobales bacterium
GTCTCTGCCGGTTCCGTCATAGAGTGGTTTGGCATTGAACTGCAATCGGCTTGCGGAGAGCCCCCCGTTTGATCGGCGCTGGGAAGGGCGGCCAGGGGAATTGCGAGGCACCACGCCAGCAGCCACAACGACAAAGATTGCACCGTACTCTCCTCTTTCACCTTTTGAACAAGCACCTTTTTGAACAAGCACCTGTTGAACAATCACTGTTTGAACAAGCCGATGCCAAGTCCTCGTGGACCCTAGGCCGCGGCGAAAGTGGCCTAGATTCGCAGGGCAGGTGGCGCTTGCAAGTGGCGCTGGCAGGGCGCAAGTGGAGCGCGCTGAGAACGAAGGATGGATGTGGTCAGAACGTCGGATGCCCCGACGACAGCAATGAAATGCAGCGTGGGGGGCGAAACAAGCGAGGCGGGCAACGCTGTCGCTTCGTGCGTTGCCAGACAGCAGTGGTGGTCGGGGGCCGGGGCTGGAGCCGGCATTCCGCGTTCGTGACAGCTTGTGACAGGCGCTGGCCGATTCCCCCCGCCTGATGCCGGGGTGGCAAGCGACGCTGAAAATATCAGGAGCAGCACTGCGGCTGCAGCCAAGGGGAGCCGGGAACCTTTCACGGTCTCTAGCATGACACATCGCGGCCCTGCGCGACAGCCATTGTGGGCGGCGCGGCGGCGGGCGCAATCCCGCCACCCGCGTGGGCTGTGCTACATTGACCTTCCGCCGAGGTGAACCATGTCAACTCCTGAACTTGCGGAAATTAAGGCGAACATGAAAGCGGTGTGGACGGCGGGCGACTTTGGCCAGATTGCCGCTTACAACGTGCGCGCGGCCGAGGAGTTCGTGGCCCGCTTGGGCATTCCCGCCGGGGCGCGTCTTCTGGACGTGGCCTGCGGCACCGGCAACACCGCCATCCCCGCCGCCCGTGCCGGCGCGGAGGTTACCGGGGTGGATATTGCACCCAATCTGATTGCGCAAGCGCGCGAGCGCGCCGCGGCTGAAAAACTGACAGCCCGCTTTCAGGAGGGAGACGCTGAAGAACTGGCGTTTCCGGACGCGCACTTCGACGTGGTGCTCAGCATGTTTGGCGCGATGTTCGCGCCGCGCCCCGACCGCGTTGCCGGCGAGCTGTTGCGCGTGTGCAAGCCGGGAGGAACCGTGGCCATGGCCAACTGGACCCCGGGCGGGTTTGTGGGGAAAAGTTTCCAGGTCACAGCGAAGATGTTGCCTCCGCCCCCGGGAATACCTTCGCCGTTGCTGTGGGGCGATGAGAACACGGTACGCCAGCGCTTTTCCCGGGCCGCGAGCGTCTCCTGCACACGTCGGAATCTGCTCTTTGAGTTCCCCTTTGGCCCGCGGGAGGTCGTCGCGCATTTTCGGGAGTATTTCGGTCCCACCAAGACGGCGTTCGCCCGGCTGGACGAGCGCGGGCGCGCGCAACTGGCCGCGCAACTGGAAGCCTTGTGGGCGGAACATAACCAGGCACGCGACGGCAGCAGCCGGATCGACGCCGAGTATTTGGAAGTGCGCGCGGTTCGCGCCTGACAAAAGTTGTGGCGGAGCCCTGTGCGGCGCCGAACCTTCCGGGGGCTTCGCGCAGGCCTTACGAAGCTAAGCTAGCTCCTTGCGCCTGGACGGCATGTGCCGGCAGAAATACGGAGAAGACAGTCCCGCTCCGTCCCGGCGTCACCCGGCTGCGCAGGCGTATCGTCCCGCCGCATTTCTCAACGATAGAGCGCGTGACCCAAAGTCCCAGGCCGGTGCCCGTGCTTTTCTTCGTCGTCCAGAAAGCATCGAAAATTCTCTTCCGGTCCGCCGGCGGGATGCCGCTTCCGGTGTCAGCGACGATCACCCTTGCTCCGGCCCGGTGTTGGCCGTTCCACTCGCGAGCGGGATATACCTTCAGAATCAATTTGCCGCCGACGGGGGTAGCGTCGATGGCATTCATGACCAGGTTCGACATGACCTGCCGGACCTCTCCCGCTAACCCGGTCACCTGCGCGGAAGGGGCCAGCCGCGATTGCAGCGTGATCTCCTTCTCCTGCAGCTTGACGTCGTAGAGCTGCACCACTTCGTCAGCCACTGCGGAGAGGTCCATTGGGCCGACCTGCCCCGTGTCGCGATAAAAACCAAGTGTCTGCTGGGCCATGTGGGTCACGCGGCGCAGCTCGCGGTCGGCCATCTCCAGGTACTCGTTGGCTCTTTCGGGATGGGACTTTGCCAGGTAGAGAAGGTTGGTGACCGCTTCCAGCGGATTGTTGATCTCATGCGCAACGGTCGCCGCGAGCCGGCCGGCGGCCGCCAGCTTTTCCGCCTGCCGCAGCGCTTCTTCCTCCCGTTTGCGCTCGGTGACCAGCTCGGCGAACATGATGATGCCGCCGATGCCCTGGTGCGCGCGACGCCAGGGCTGCACCCGCCAACGGACGTAGTCCACGGTCCCGTCGGAACGCACGAAGGGTTCTTCCTCGGAGCTGTCGGGTACTCCCGCCAGGCAGCGGCGATGGATTTCCTTCCAGCGTTCCGGAATGTCGGGCACGAGATCGTAATGGTACCTGCCCAGAATGCTGCCTTCCGGGATGTTGTAGGTGCGATACCAGCTGCGGCTCACGGCCAGGTAGCGCATGTGTTCGTCGAACATAGCCACCGGCGTGGGCGTGTATTCGACGAACTGCCGCAGCACGGCCTCGCTTGCTTCCAGCTGCCGCAGGACGCGCGAACGCCGGTTGGCCAGGCTGGCAATTACGGCCGAGGAAGCAAAAAACCAGCCCAGCCCGATGAAATCCTGCGCACGCAGCGAGAGATGCATTCTCTCCGGAAACACGTACACGTCCAGGCATAGGGCCGAGAGCAGGGTGGCGGTGATTGCCGGCCCCACGCCGCCGAACCAGGCGGACACCGCTACCGCCAGCAAAAAAGCGGGCGTTTCTGCGGAGGGACGGAAGCGGGAGAGCAGGACGGTCAACAGCAGGGCAAGCGCGGTGACGAGCACGGCCGCTCCGTAACGGACATAAGCGGGACGCAATTCCGCTTCCATGTGCTCTTCCATCTGCGGAGGACGGCTCATCATGAGGCAGAAAGATATTATCGCGGACTGCCAAGGCAGTGGGGGCGAGCCGGCCTGTGACTGAATGGTAAGACGGGACACCCCAGCGAGTTTTCGCAACTGCGGCCGGAACAGATCCTGAAGAAGAAAAAAACCAGCGGCTCCGCCGTCCGCCCCGACTATGGCCTGCCGCTCTGATATGTTTTCAGGGCCGTGCCTCACGAGACGAAAAATCATGCGACCGTTGTGCTGGCTTTCGCCCTGGTGTACGTGTTCTGGGGCTCGACCTACATGGCCATCCGCGTCACGGTTGCGCATATTCCGCCCGCCACCCTGTGCGCCACGCGTTTCCTGGTGGCGGGCATTCTGATGCTGGGTTGGTGCGCCGCCCGCGGGCGCCAGGTGCGAGTCTCCTCTTCCGATCTGGCGAAGATGGCGGTGGTGGGCGTCCTCCTGCTGACCGGCGGCAACCTCACTCTTTCCTGGGCGGAGAAATTTGTGCCTTCGGGCCTGGCGGCCCTGATTGCCGCGGCGACCCCCATCTGGATCCTGGTGCTCGACTGGGTGTTGTTCCGGGTGAACCACTTCACCCCGGCGGGAATCGCCGGCCTGGCGCTGGGGATCGCCGGCATCCTCGTGCTGCTCTGGCCGGACTTAAGGGCGCGGGGAAACGCGCTCAGCCGCATGGAGCTGTTTGCTGCTATCAGCCTGCTGGGCGGGTGTTTCAGTTGGGCCCTGGGCTCGGTGCTTTCGCACCACTGGCGTCGCCGCGCCGATCCCTTCGTTGACGCTGCCTGGCAGATCACGTTCGCAGGTCTGGGCAATCTGGCATTCGTCTTTGTACTGGGCGAGCAGCGGCGGGTGCTCTGGTCCTGGCAAGGAGCGGCCGGCATCGCCTACCTGGTGGTATTCGGATCGTGGGTCGGGTACACCGCGTACATCTACCTGCTGCGGCACGTCTCCACCGCCAAGGTTGCCACCTACGCGTACGTAAACCCCGTGGTCGCGGTGCTGCTCGGCTGGCTGCTGCTGCACGAGCGCGTGGACCGATTCATTGTGGCGGGCTCGGCCATCGTGATTGCCGCGGTTGCGCTGGTCACGCGGGCGCAACGGAAACCCACGCAACCGGAGCTCCCCGAGGGAGTTGGGGACTCCTCGCCCGGCGATGCGCCCGCTGTTTAGGAGCGGCGGATCACTTCCGCTTCCAGCGAACCCCTTCCCGGGTGTTCTCGACGACGATCCCTGCCGCGGCCAGTTCGGCACGGATTGCGTCGGAGGCCTTGAAATCGCGTGCCTTGCGAGCGCGCTCCATCGCGGTCACGCGCTGTTCCACCTGCTCATCGGCGAACAGGTCGGACGCGGCCAGTTGCGGCGCGACCTGCTCAGCCCGGCCCTCGCGCGTGGCCCATTCGACGACCCCACGAACCTTGTCCGCATCGTCGTCGGCCAGCACGGCAAAAATCGCGTCGAACTCACGCAGAGCGGCGAGTAACCTGGGAACGTCGCCGCTGCCGAGCTGCCCGGCATCGGCTCCGGCGTTTGCTTGCCGCACCATTTCGAACACCGCGGCCAGGGCTTGCGGAGTGTTCAGATCATCCTCCAGGGCGGCGCGCAGGGCACGGCTGGTCGCGCCGGCCAGTTCGGCCATCGCGCCCGCAGCGCGATCGGGAAATTGTGTCGTCTTGAGGCGAAGCTCGAAATTGCGCAGGCGCTCCACCGAGTTCGCCGCCTGCTTCAGCGCCTCGAAGGTGAAGTTGAGCTGCGTCCGATAGTGTCCCGAGGCCAGCAGGAAACGGATGGAGGACGGCTTGTATCCCTTGAGCACCAGGTCGCGCAAGGTGAAGAAATTTCCCAGGCTCTTCGACATCTTCTGGCCTTCCACGAGCAGGAAACGAACGTGGAACCAGAGGCGCGCGAAAGGCTTGCCGGTCTGCGCCTCCGATTGCGCGATCTCGTTCTCGTGGTGCGGGAAGACCAGGTCTTCGCCGCCGGCGTGAATATCGAACGTGTCCCCCAGCAGCTTCATGGACATCACTGAGCACTCGATGTGCCAGCCGGGGCGGCCCGCGCCGATGGCCGTTTCCCAGAAAGCCTCTCCCGGTTTGGGCGCCTTCCACAGCGCGAAATCGCGAGCGTTATCCTTGTCGTACTCGTCCACGTCCACGCGCGCGCCATCTTCCATCCCGGCAAAATCTTTTTTCGACAGCTTGCCGTAGCCGGGGAACTTGGCGATGCGGAAGTAATAGGAGCCGTCTTCGGTGCGGTACGCAAATCCCTTCTTTTCCAGCGCGGCGATGAAGTCCGCCATTTCCTGCACGTGGTCGGTAGCGCGGACCACGAACTCAGGCTGCTCGATGTTGAGCGTGCGAATGTCTTCCAGGAAGGCCTGCTCATATTTGCGCGTGTACTCGCGGACGCTCACGCCCGCTTGGGCGGAGTTGCGGATGATCTTATCGTCCACGTCGGTGATGTTCATGGCGTGCCGCAGCTTGTACCCGCTGTGCAGCAGAAACCGCCGGAGCACATCTACGGCGACAAAGGTGCGGAAGTTGCCGATATGGCCGTAGTCATACACCGTGGGGCCACAGGCGTACATGCGGACCTCGCGGCCTTCTATCGGGCTGAATTCCTCGATCTTGCCGGAGAGCGTGTTGAACAGGCGCAAAGCCATGTGGGAAATGAAGTTCGATTGTAGGGGCGCTGTAGAAAAAGGGTCAAATAAAGTGTCCGCGGCCCGCGTCCGGCAACGGTTGCGAACACTTGCTAGCGGCTTGAGGGCGGTGCGTGCAGGCGCAGGCGATGTCCGACCAGGTAGACGTAATGGAGCGCCGAGAGGATGGTGAACACAAACGTGGCCCACAGCGCGATCCAGCGCGCGACTATCACCCATTGCACGTTGTGGATTTCGCGCAGCAGCACGAAGAATACCGCCGCGACCTGGGCCGTGGTGTTCGCCTTGCCGAATACGCTGGGCCGGAAATCCCGCAGCGAGGTGGTCGCGTACAGCACTGCGCTTACCGCCAGGATCGAAATATCGCGGCTGAACACCAGCACGGTGAATTTCCATGGAATCTTGTGCACGAAAGAGAGCACGAGGAAGGTGGTGCTGAGCAGCAGCTTGTCGGCGACCGGGTCCATGTACTGGCCGAGCTGAGTCTGCTGCTTGAGGGTGCGCGCCAGGAGCCCATCCAGGCCATCGCTCAAGCCCGCCAGCGTAAACAAGAGGAGGGCCCAAACATAGCTGCGGTCAATCAGGTTGATGACGATGAACGGCAGAAACATCATGCGCAACAGCGTGAGCTGGTTGGGAGCGTAGAGAAGCTGGCGAAACCTCACCGCCCGAACTCCACGGTGAACAGTTCGGCGGGATCGCGGCCGGACTTGGCGGCAAAGCGTTCGCGCAGCGAGGGTATCTCGCCGGCGCAGGCGTCGAGCTCAACGCGCTCCACGCGATGCATGGGAAAAAAGACCGTGTCCGGGGTAAACGGGTCGCCGCCCTTCACGATGCTGGCGGCATCTTCGAAAGACTGCACGTCGATCCCGCAGACCGTGACCCCGGCGGGATCGAGCGCCCGCAACGCTCCCCAGAATTTTTCCCGCGGATTGCCCAGGGTGACAATCACCATATCGCCGGCACCCATGAGGCGCGGCCCCGGGACGGAGTGAGCGGAACCTGGCACGAGGGAATTGTGAAGGGCGCGGGCAGGCTTTGCAACTTCAGCCGGGAATGCGGCCTTTCCGGCGCGGCTCAGCTCCGTTCCGCCAAAGAGCGAGGAACCGCGACGCTGGCGGCACAATCCTCTCCGCGTAGCCGGCTTTGCGAATCGGTTCGCGTCGGCTAGGTGGGCTCCAGGGTCGGCTTGCCGGTGTTTTGCAGCGCCGTTAGAATAGGGACACGGCGCATTGCAGAATGCCACGGGTTCATCGCCGTGCTGCGTCGTCGAAGCGCTGCTGAATAAGGAGCGCGGTACATCCCCGCCCTACGTAGGCCCGTAGCTCAGTTGGTTAGAGCGCTTCCTTGACACGGAAGAGGTCAGAGGTTCGAGTCCTCCCGGGCCTACCATCGTTTTCAGAAACACCCAGCCAATGCCCCTCCACTCGGCTTCGCTCTCAATCCATTCTTCGATCCATTCTCAATTCACAGCTCCTCCGGCATGGCTGAAGATCGCGTCCAGCATCAACTCCTGAGCAGCGGTCAGTTTATCCATGTCGGTCTGAGCGTAGTTCGAGGGTGGTCGTACTCCTGGCATGGCGCAGGCTGCGCTGCACAGTTTTGATGTCGGTTTTTTTTCTTGGCCACCAGGAACGATGCCAAGCTGTGGCGCAGGTTGGGGAACCCGGATCGCTGCCCCTTTTCGAGCTGCACGCCCGCCTTGATCGCGGCCGGACGCAGGTAGTCAGCGCACAACATGTTGCCCGGGGCGCGGCCCCGGGTTTTCGTGGATGCAAAGACCCAGTCGGTCATATTCGCGTACGGAGTTTCGCGCTGCCATGCGCGAAGATACTTTGCCAGTAGCGGAGCCATAGGAACCGCAGCCTTCGACTTCTTGGACTTCGGCTCTGCCACCCAGCCCCGGATCCAGCGAATGTCCACCGTATTTCATCCCGCGAACTGGCGGGAGAGAACAGGTCACGCATAGGAAAGTTATCCCTCCTTTCACGGCAATTTCTCACTGAGCTTCTTGGGGTTGACAACAGTCCATGGCTCCCTGAGGTCGCTGCCCTTTCTGGCCCCATGTGTACCGTTTGCTACAAGCGGCTCCACAAAGACTCAAGCTCATGACGACAAATGCTGCTGAAGTCGCGGAGCGGATCAGGGCGCTCGCTAGCCAAAGCGTGAAACTCCTCGGGCGTTAGATTGGGCTTCGAATACGTGTCGATGATGGTGTCGAGGACCTGTTGTGCGCTCTCAACTACATTCAACGAGGAACTCAGACGCACACGACTAAGAAGTGCATAACTTCCTATGAGCCTTCCAGGATCGTGGAGAGCGTGCTGGACGGCGTCCGCGTAGGCTCGCGCAGTTTCGCTGATGAAGTCCGAATAAAGCTGCTCGCGGTGAAAGACCTTCTTGGCGACCAGCTCCCGCTGAGCTCGATTTCGTTGGGCAATCCAGGTGCCGATACTGGAGCCCAGCGCGCCAACGATCGAACCGCAGAGCGCCGCCAGGGCAGGGATCGAAGCTGGGCTCCAAGACTGCACGATTAAGCTCACGGTCGTGTTCCTCCAGTTAAGCGAGTAGTCAGTGGTTCGCTCGCTTGCATCTAGCCAACGAGAGTTGTATCAATCAGGCACGGCAGCAATGCCCCAGCCTGCGGCTTCGCTTTGTCGCTCCGGTCCTCTTCCTTTAGCTCCCATTTGATCAGCTTCAGGTCGAGCACAAAGATTGAGTACAGCACCGGTACGAGCAGCAGCGTGATGAACGTGGCGATAGTCAGGCCGCCAATCTGGGCGTAGCAAAGTGGCTCCCAGAGTGGACCTCCGTGCATCGCAAGTGGGATGAGCCCGAGCACAGTCGCGCCGACCGTGATCATCACCGGGCGCAAACGCACGATGCCCGCATCCAGCAGCGCTTCGCGCAGCGGCTTGCCCTCGTGGTGCGCTTCTTCGATGAAGTCGAAGAGCACGATCACGTGACTGACGATGACGCCCACCAAGCTAGCCACTCCCAGGAACGCCATGAATCCGAAGGGCTGACCCATGATCACCAGGCCGGCCAGAGCTCCGGTCATCCCGTAGGGGATGGCTGCGAACACCAGGAACGGCTTGATCGCGTTTTTGAACTGCATGACCAATGCGATGTAGATGAGCAGTACGGAAATCGCCATGACGACGCTGAGTTCCTTGAAGCCTTTCACCTGCTCGTCGTATTCGCCCCCGATCTCAAGGAAGTATCCGGGTGGCAGGTTCTTCTGGAACTCTTTGATCTTCGGCAACAGGGGCGTCAAGACCTCCGAGGGCAACACACCGGGGATGGGAAACGCCGATACCGTGACCGTGCGGAACTGATTGCGGCGTTTGATCTTGGGTACCGCGAGTTCAGTCGTGACGTTCGAGACCTGCCGCAAAGGAACGCGCTGATTGCTCGTCTGCGAGTACACATAGGTGTTCTGAACGTCTGATAGGCCAGCTCGCTCCTCCATCCGCAAGCGGACAGCAATGGGGATCTGTTTGTCGCCCTCTCGATAGGTCGAGACTGGTAATCCGGTCATTGCCGCCGCCGAAGAAAGCGCGACGTCCAGGTTCGTGACCCCCGACAAGTTTGCGCGGTCGGGATCCACCTTCAGGCGGACAGTCATGGCCGGCTCGCCCCAGTCATCGCGGACGCGAGTCGCATTGGGCTGCGAACGCATAATGCCCTGCAGTTCTGTGGAGAGTTGGTGCAGAACGCCGATATCTGCGCCGGAGATGCGGATCGACACCGGAATTCCGACTGGTTTGCCGGTTTCCAGTTGCCGCACATCAATGCGGGCGCCCGGCACTTCGCGGCTCAGCGCTGTCTGCAAAGGGCCGACGAACTCGTTCGTGAAGTGCTTGTCCGTGACCTCGACGAGGATCTGCGCATAGTTGAGCTGCTGGCGCTCGGGATCGACCGAGAACCAGAAGCGTGGCCCACCGCCACCGACAAAGCTGGTGAGCGATTTCAGCACGCCCTCGTGGTGATGTTCCTTCCCAAACCGCTCGGC
>JAMXLI010000080.1 GCA_024281115.1 Terriglobales bacterium
ACCGCATACCGACCTGTACCTAGGAAGCGGAAGGTTACTGTGGGGTTGCGCCGTAAGGCGGCGGGATCAGCTGCCTGCCAGGCTCAAGTTTGCCGCGCAGCTAGAGGATAAAAATCAAGCCGACCCACCCAGCCGTGTGACGGGCCGTAGATGAACCGTCTCGTGACGGTGGGAACCCGCCGCGATCCATCAGGCATCTCCGGACTGGCGGAGCATCGCGCACAGGATCGTAAAACGAGTCAGGCTCCCTTTCATCTAGGTGTTGGTTCAAAAAACGGTTACCGCCATCACCAACGTGGCAGGCCGGCTTTCAACTTTGATGCTAGGCAAAAGCCGGGCGCTCTGGCAAGAGGGCTGGGCCAAATAGTTGGCATTCGAAGTGCCGTTGCGAAGCCCGGCGCGCGTACTTCGGACGTGTCTGCTACCATCCCGGCATGACGGCGGCGCACACGCGGTCGAGCCCAGACTCCCGCCCGAGATCCGGAAAGCGAAGCAAACGCCCGGCACGCCAACTGGTGGTCATCAGCGGGATGAGCGGGTCGGGCAAGGACACCGTCCTGAACACCTTCGAAGACCTGGGCTACTACTGCGTGGATAACCTGCCCGTGAACCTGATGCCGCGGTTCGCCGAGCTGGTGCGGCGCTCGCGCGATATCGAGCGCACCGCCATCGTGGTGGACGTGCGCGAGCGTGAGCGCCTGGAACGGCTTCCCACCCTGCTGAACTCGGTGCGGCGCCTGGTTCCCACCACCGTGATCTTCCTGGAGGCCAGCGATTCTGTATTGCAGCGCCGCTTCAGCGAAACCCGCCGGCCTCATCCTTTAGGAGCGGACGAGCCGGTGAAGGAGGCCCTTCGCGCCGAGCGGCGGCGGTTGCGCTCCGTGCGCAAGATCGCCGATGTCGTGATTGATACCTCCCGGTTCAACGTTCACGAGTTGCGCGCGCACGTGATGGAGCGTTTTCGCAAAGAGTCAACCGAGCGGCCCATCCTGGTCTCCTGCGTCAGCTTCGGATACCGCCACGGAGTTCCCGACGACGCTGACCTGATTTTCGACGTCCGTTTTCTTCCCAATCCCCACTTCGTGCCCGAGTTCAAGCCGCTCACCGGACGCCATCCCCGCGTCGCCAAATACATCCGCTCGTTTCCGCAGACCCAGGAATTCATCAACCGCATCTCCGAGTTGCTCATCTACTTATTGCCCCACTACGTGCGGGAGGGAAAGAGCTATCTCGCGATCGCCTTCGGCTGCACCGGGGGACAGCACCGCTCCGTCATGATTGCCGAGGAGTTGGCGCGGCGTTTACGCAGGGCGGGCTATCACATCAAGGTGGTCCATCGCGACAGCCCGAAGTAGCGGAACGTGGGCCGGCCGCCGGGTTTTTCCTTTCGCTGCGCGAAACGCTCCGGGCAAGACGGCGTCTCATTTACCATAAACCAGGGTTCAGGCATGAATCGCGCATCGTTGCTTTTGATTATGTTGGCCCTGCTCGGCGCTTCGCAGGCAGCCGCCGCGGGGAAGCCGGCCTTCCCGCCGCTCGAGCAATGGCGCGCTGCCATCGAACGCGGCGACGCGGCAGCCTTGCTGGCGCTTTATTCCCAGGAACCGCCGGCCGTCAGCTTAGGTTCAGGCGGAAACCTGGTGACCGCTGCCGAGGATGTCCAGAAGCTGCTGGCCTTGCGGGCAGCCGGTGTAACCTCGGTGACCCTGGAGATCGTCAAGCTGCTGCCGCTACGCCTTGATGTGCGCGAGGTCTTCTATCAGGCCGAATTGAAGGGACCGTCCAACTCCGCGGCGCAAACCTTGTATTTTTCCGGCGAGCAGGTATGGCTGCACGGCAAGGGCGGCTGGAAATTAGCCAGCAGCAACCGCACGGCATTCAGCAAGCTGCGCAATCCGAATTCGCTCAGTAAGAACCTGTACCCGCCCAACGCCGATGCGGAAAAGGAAATTCGCGAGGCCATTGCGCAAGCCGGCAGGGCCGGCAAACGCGTGTTGCTGGTTTTTGGGGGGAACTGGTGCTACGACTGCCACGTGCTCGACCTGGCGTTTCAGCAATCCGATTTAGCGCCCTTGCTGCACGCGAATTATGAGGTCGTGCACGTGGACATCGGGGAGTACAACCGGAACCTGAACATCGCCGAGCGCTACCAGGTCCCGCTCCAGAAGGGCGTTCCGGCGCTGGCGGTGCTCGACAGCAAAGGCAAGCTGCTGTTCAGCCAGACCCACGGCGAGTTTGAAAATACCCGCCGCCTGGGTCCGGACGATATCATTGCTTTCCTCACGCAGTGGAAGCCCGGCAGCAGCGCGGGCGTGAACTGATTAATTTCCGCGGTCGTGGCTGCCCCTGGCAATGCGGAAGAACTCTCGCGCGCCCACCAGCATGGGGCAAAACACCAGCGCAATCCACAGCGCGGCATAGCCAATCCGGGTTCGGCCCGCCCCCTGCTGCAGATTCGCCACGTAATACAGCCACCAGCCACCCACGCCGATTCCCAGCAGCAGCAGGCCACAGGCCGCGGGTATTCGCGAGCGTGGCCGGCGGAAGATCTGGGGACCCACCAGCAGCGATGTCCAGGTGACCGCCATTCCGGCGAGCGGCGCGGCCATCATTAAAATCAAGCCGCCAAAATTGCGGATCGCGGCCGTACGACCGCCCGCATCGGGGTGCGCGAGCTCCGCGCCCAGCACCATCAGCATAGCCAGAATCAGGTAAAACAATGAGGGGACCAGGATTACGGTCGCAGGCAGAAGCCCGGCCAGCGCGACCCATTTCACGGTTCTCTCGGCCATTTGCCGTTCCACTGTAATCCCAAGCGCGAAATTCCATACGCCCTTTTGGGGCCGATGGGCAGGAGAACGGTCGGAACGCTAGCATGTTCCAGTAGAATGCAGTCTGCAGCGTTGAAGCCGGTTTCCCGCACCACGCCTGGTTCGCTCAACCTATGCGCCAACTCTCGCGCCTGTTGCATTACGTAAAGCCGTACACGCTGCAACTGGTCGCCTCCGTACTGTCCATGGCGGTAGTGGGATTGCTCGACGCATTTCGCGTTCTGCTGATCGGCCCCATTTTCGACCGCGTTCTGAATCCCTCTTCCCAGGCCCGGCCCATCACCCTGTTTACCCTCCCCTGGAGCCGGCACGCGGTTTATCTGCAACAGTTCGTTCCGGCGCATTTTCAGAATGCCTGGACGGTCGTGGCCTTCGCGCTGGTGGCGGCCACGGTGCTCAAGGGCGTGTTCGATTACTCGGGCACGTACCTGGTGAACTACGCCGGCTTCGGCCTGATCACCGACATGCGAAACGACTTGTACGAGTCCATTTTGCGCCGCTCCGCCGCCTTCTTTCACCGCCACTCCACCGGCACCCTGCTCTCCACCATCATCAACGACATCGAGCGCGTGCAGTTCGCCATGTCCACCGTCCTGGCGGAGTTCCTGCAGCAGGTCTTTACCCTGCTGTTCACGGCGGTGGTGGTCGTGCTGCTGGGCGGGAAGCTGGCCATCGTGCTTGCGCTGTTCGTTCCTTTCATCATCGCCTCGGCGATGAAAATCGGGCGCCGCGTGCGCCGCACCACCCGCCGCGGCCAGGACAAGCTGGCCGACATCCAGAACATCCTGCACGAAGCGATTACCGGCAATCGGATCGTCAAGGCCTTCAGCATGGAGGCATGGGAAAGCGCGCGTTTCCGCGCCGCCGCGCGCCGCCTGTTCCGCGCCAACCTGCGGTCCGTGGCGGCGGCTGCCATCAGTTCGCCGCTCATGGACATCTTTGGCGCGGTCGCTATTGCCTTGCTGCTGCTCCTGGGGCGGGATCAGATCAAGGCGCACGTGTTCACCGCCGGCACCTTTCTTGCCTTCATCGTGGCGGTGTTCAAGCTGTACGAGCCGGTGCGCAAATTTGCCGTGTTCAACAACAATTTTCAGCAGGCCCTGGGCGCCTCCCAGTCCATTTTCGAGTTCATGGACGTGGAAGAGATGGTGAAAGAGAGCCCGGCCGCGGTTCCCCTGCCGCCTTTCAGCAAGAGCCTTCGTTTCGAGAACGTCAGCTTCGCCTATGCGGGCAATGGCGAGGACGAGCCCAAACAGGTGCTGCACGGGGTGGACCTGGAGGTCAAAGCCGGCGAGGTGCTGGCGGTCGTCGGTTCGAGCGGCGCCGGAAAAACCACCCTGGTGCACCTGATCCCGCGGTTTTACGACGTAAGCGCCGGCCGACTGCTGATTGATGGTCATGACGTGCGCGACGTGACGCTGCCGTCGCTGCGCGGCCAGATCGGGATTGTGACCCAGGAGACTGTGCTGTTCAACGATACGGTGCGCAACAACATCGCCTATGGCCAGCCACAGGTCGCGCGCGATCGCGTGCTCTCTGCTGCCCAGGCCGCGCTGGCCCACGACTTCATCCTGCAGCTGCCCGAGGGTTACGACACCGTGATTGGCGAAAAGGGAGTGCGCCTCTCTGGCGGCGAACGGCAGCGCATCGCGATCGCCCGGGCGCTGCTCAAAGACGCCCCCATCCTCATCCTCGACGAGGCTACCTCGGCGCTCGACAGCGAGTCGGAGGCGCTGGTGCAGTCCGCCCTCGCTAATCTGATGAGCGGCCGGACGGTGGTCGTGATCGCCCACCGGCTCTCCACCGTGCGGCGCGCCGACCGCATCGTGGTGCTCGAAAATGGCAGCATTGCCGACGTGGGAACGCACGAGGACCTGATGAACCGGCTGGGCACCTACCGGCGCCTCTACGACCTGCAGTTCGTCGGCGAGTGGAGCGGGACGACGCCTTAGCGCGCCGGCGAAGGCCAGGCCAGGGCTAGTCGCCTTTCTGTCCGCGGCTGGAAATCGCTGGCTTCCGGGTTATCATGGCTCCGATGACCCTTCCAGCTTTCTGAACGCTTGCCTCTCTATTCCATGACCGGGTACGCGCAGGTGCGGGGCCAGCTTAACGGTCTCGGCTTCACCCTCTCGTTGAAATCGGTCAACCATCGTTTTCTGGATATCCACTTCCGCACCCCCGCCGATACCGACGCCCTGGAAGTGAAGCTGCGCCGCGCGTTGAAGGAGAGGATTGGACGCGGTCACATCGAGCTCACGCTGACGGTGGAACGCGGCGGGGGAGAAGCTTTTACTTTCAACCGGCCCCTGGTTGGCGGCTATATCGAAGCGTTTCGGCGCATCGCGCGGGAATTTGACGTCCGCGCCGAGCCCGACTTGAACGCGCTGCTCAAGCTGCCTGGCGCCATGGACAGCAACTCGCTTCCGGCCGGGGGCGAGCTGGAGACGGCGGTTTTAGCCAAGCTGCCCGAAGCGGTCGCGCGCCTGAACGACATGCGCGCCGAGGAAGGGCGGGGCATGGAGCGCGAGCTGCGCGAGCGCATGGCGCGGCTGCAGGCGGCCACGGCGGAAGTCGAGAAACTGCGCGCTGTCATGGTGAAAGCCCACATGGAGCGCTTGCACGCTCGGCTGCGCGAGTTGCTGGCCGGGCACGTGGATCCCGAGCGCGTGTTGCAGGAAGCTGCGCTGCTCGCCGAGCGCAGCGATGTGCACGAAGAAATTGTGCGGCTGGGTACGCACGTGCAGCATTTTCTGGGATTGCTCGAAGGCGGCGGCGGCGAAGTGGGAAAGAAACTCGACTTCCTGCTGCAGGAGATGAACCGCGAGGCCAACACGCTATTGTCGAAAACCACCGGGGTGGCGGGGGAGGCACTGCGCATTACCGAGATGGGCCTGGCCATGAAGGCTGAAATCGAGAAATCGCGAGAGCAGGTGCAGAACATCGAATGAAGCCCCTCGTCTACATCATCTCGGCGCCCTCGGGATCGGGCAAGTCCACGCTGGTCAACGAACTGCGCAAGCTGGTGCCGGGCCTCGATTTTTCCGTTTCCTATACCACCCGCCGGCCGCGCGGCAGCGAGCAGAATGGCCGCGAATACTTCTTCGTCCCCGTGGAGGATTTCGAGCGCATGATCGGCGCCGGCGAGTTCCTGGAGCACGCCTGCGTCTTCGGCAACTATTACGGCACTGCCAAGCGTTTCCTGCAGGACGCCGAGAAGCATGGTCACGACCTGCTGCTCGACATTGACGTGCAAGGCGCGGCGCAGATCAAGAGGCAGCTGCCCGAGGCGGTCAGCGTCTTCATCCTGCCCCCCGATAAGCAGACGCTGGAATGGCGGCTGCGGCACCGCAGCCAGGACAGCCAGGAGGTCATCCACAAGCGGCTGGTAGCGGCGGCGAAAGAAATTGAGAATTATCCCGAATACGACTATATTCTCATCAACGACCGCCTGGAACAGTCGATTGATGAGCTCAAAGCCATCGTTCTATCGGAGCGCTTGCGGCGTTCCCAGGCGCGGCTCTCCCCCGCCGAAACTGAAATCGTGGCTACGGCTGAGCGTTGTCTGCTGCCTAATATCCGCGGGCGACTGCAGCCCATCCTGGCCTCGTTTGCGGTTTCGGTCACTTCCACTCGCGGGTGACGGAGAAACGTATGAAACTGATTGAGGGGTTTGACAGCAACTACCGCTACATCCTGGTCGCGGCCCGCCGCGCCCGGCAGCTCCAATCCGGGGCCAAGCCGGTGGTGGACACGCATTCGCGCAAGCCGTGCCGGATTGCCATGGACGAGATCCGCGCCGGGAAGGTGAAATGGGTTGTGCCCGAACCGGAGAAGTCGGCCACGGAAGTGGCCTCCGAATTCTTCGAGAAGGCTGCGCCCGCCGAAAGTTAGAGCTTTCACCGTTCCCCGTGCATCCCATCCTATGAGAAGGCGCGGGCGAGTGCGTGCCTTGCCACCATGAAGATCGCTCTCGGCGTCAGCGGCGGAATCGCGGCGTATAAGGCTGCGGAAATCTTGCGCCTGCTGCAGGAACGCGGCGTTGGCGTGCAGGTGATCATGACCCGCGCCGCGCAGGAGTTTGTTCGTCCCCTCACCTTTGCCGCGCTTTCCGGGGAAAAAGTCATCACCGGATTGTTCGAAGGCGGCGGCGCTGAGCCCAATCTCGATTCCGCCGTCGAGCACATTGCCGTGGCCCAGGCAACCGACCTGTTGCTGGTAGCGCCCGCCACCGCCGACCTGATCGCGAAATTCGCCCACGGCATTGCCGACGACTTTCTGACGACTCTGTTTCTGGCCACTACCGCCCCGGTCGTGATTGCGCCGGCAATGAACGTAAACATGTGGAACCATGCGGCCACGCAGGCCAACCTGGGCACCCTGCGGCAGCGCGGGGTGCGCGTGGTGGAACCGGATAGCGGCTACCTGGCCTGCGGAATGACGGGTCCCGGGCGCCTGGCCAGCAACGAGGCTATCGTCGCGGCAGCCCTGGAGGCCCTGGGAGTGGCGGCCGATCTGGCCGGTGAAACCGTCCTGGTTACCGCCGGGCCCACGCGCGAGGCGCTGGATCCTGTCCGTTATCTCACCAACCGCTCCAGCGGGCGCATGGGATACGCCCTGGCTGAGGCGGCGTTGCGCCGGGGCGCGCGCGTCATCCTGATCACCGGGCCAGTGACCATCCAGCCTCCTGCGGGAGCCGAATTGGTTCAGGTTGAAACCGCGGAGCAGTTGCGCGCCGCGGTCCTCGCGCGCCTGGGCGATGCTACGGTGGTCGTGGCTACCGCTGCTGTCGCCGATTACACGCCCAGATCGCGGTCGCAGCAGAAGATCAAGCGCGACGGGCCGCTCTCGCTCGAACTTGAGCCCACGGCCGATATTCTGGCGGAAGTCGCCCGCCGCCGCGACAAGCAGATCGTCGTCGGATTTGCCGCTGAAACCGAAAACGTCCTGGAAAATGCCCGTCGCAAGCTGGCCACCAAGTCTCTGGATGCCATCGTGGCCAATGACGTGGCGCAGGCCGGAATCGGCTTCGATTCCGAGCGCAATGCCGTAACCATCATCACCCGCGAGCGCGTGGTGGAAGTCCCCGAGGCCGGCAAGCTTGAGGTCGCGCAACGCGTGCTCGACGAAATCGTGCGCCTGCGCCAGGCGGCCGCGACTACCGTCAGGACAGGCAAGTAGTCTCGATGGCACGCTCTCTCGACCCCAACCTGCGCGAGCAACTCGCCCGGCACATCGAGTACTACCGCGACATGGGCATCTATGATTTCTACGCGCGCGAAACCGCGGTCGCCGATGATCCTGGCGAACGCGCGCCCATCGCCCAAACGGAGGCCGCATTGTCGCCCGCTACCGTTGCACGTAAAGGAAAACCTCCCCTGGCCCCTGCGGCACAAGCCTCAAAAGCCGCCGCCGAAACCCTGGAGCAGATCCGTGCGGCTATTGGCGATTGCCGGCTCTGCCGCTTGCACCAGGGGCGCACGAACCTCGTTTTCGGCGTCGGGAATCCCCAGGCGGAGCTGATGTTCATCGGCGAGGCGCCCGGAGCCGACGAGGACCTGCAGGGAATGCCCTTCGTGGGGCGCGCCGGCCAGTTGCTGAACAACATGATCGCCGCCATGGGACTCAGGCGCGAAGACGTTTACATCGCCAACATCATCAAGTGCCGTCCGCCGCAGAACCGCACCCCGGAACGCGACGAGTGCGAGACCTGCTCGCCGTTCCTGATGCGACAGATCGCCGCCATCGGTCCCCGAGTCATCGTCGCCCTGGGAGCCGTGGCCGCTAAAACGCTGTTGGCCATGAACGCGCCGATGGGCGAATTGCGCGGCCGCTTCTACGAGTTTTCTCCTCCCGGGGTGGGCCACCTGCCCCCTGTCAATCTGGCTGTCACCTATCACCCCGCGTTTCTCTTGCGCGACCCGCGCCAGAAGAAAGAAGCCTGGAAGGACCTGCAGATGGTCATGAAATTTCTTGGGCTGAAGGCGCCGGCGAAGAGCGCCGAATAGGATCAGTCGGTCTGTTGTGGCACCTGCCACGTATTTAAGGCCGAGTCGGCCGGACGTGCGGGTAACATAGCCCCTGCCTCCGCATGCCTCAATTCTGCGATGTCGCGCTCCCCGTTCCCGTGGATACCACGTTCACCTATCGCCTGGAAACGGGATTAGATACGGTTGAGCCGGTGGTGGGTGGGCGCGTGCTGGTCCCTTTCCGCCAGCAACGGCTCTCGGGCGTGGTCGTGCAACTGCACGACCGTGAGCCCGCCGTTGCCACCAAGGCGGTTCTTAAAGTTCTGGATCGCGAGCCGCTGCTCGACGAATGCCAGATGCGCCTGGCGCGCTGGATTGCCGATTACTACATTGCGCCCTTGGGCGAAGTGCTTCGCACCATGCTGCCGCTGGCCGCGGAGTTTCGGCGCGCGGCGGTGTACCGCATTACGGACGCAGGATTGCTCGCACTCCACGAGGCAGGCCGGGCGGGATCCTCCAGGCGCCTCCGCCACGATGCCGCGGCGCAGGTGGCCGAGTTTGCTGTGCTCAATTACCTGGCCGAGCGCGAGGGGGCCCGGGAAACGTCGCTTCTGGCCGTTTCTAAGACGCGCCGCCGGGACCTGGAAACGCTGGTGCGGCGCAAATGGATCACGCGCGAAGACGTTTCGGCTGACCGGGAAGCCGCCCGCACCGTCAAGTTCGCCGTGCTCAGGAAACCGGCGGCATCCGCGGGAACGGGCGGCGCGGGCCGCGAACGCAAGCTGAATCCGAATCAGCGCGCGGTGCTGGACGCGCTGGCCGAGGCCGGGGGCCGCATGCAACTCGAGGCGTTGCGCCAGCTTCCGGTTTCCCCGTCTTCTCTGGCCACGCTGGCCCGTCGCGGGTATGTTGCCATCCTCGAAGAGCCGGCCGCATTCGCCGTTTCCGCCATCCGGCCGCGCACTTCGCCTTTCGAATTTACCTTCCCGCCCGCGCAGAAGTCGGCCCTGGACGCCATCAATGCTGCGGCACAATCCCGGCTCTATCGCGCCTTCCTGTTGCACGGAGTCACGGGCTCGGGCAAGACGGCCATCTATCTCACCGCCATGCATGCCGTCTTGCAGTCGGGCCGCTCCGCCATCCTGCTGGTACCCGAGATCGGCCTTACGCCGGCGGTGGCCGCCGACCTGCACCAGATTTTTGGCGACCAGGTGGCCATCCTGCACTCCGCGCTCACCGGCAAAGAACGCGCCGAACAGTGGCATCGCATCCGGCGCGGAGATGCGCGCATGGTCGTGGGGACCCGCTCCGCCGTTTTCGCCCCGGTGTCCAATCTTGCGCTGATCATCGTGGACGAGGAGCATGATTCCTCCTACAAGCAGGAAGAGACGCCGCGCTATCACGCGCGCAACGTCGCCGTGATGCGCGCCAGCATGGCGGGCGCGACCGTCGTGCTGGGCTCGGCCACCCCTTCGCTGGAGTCGTATTACAACGCGCAACAAGGCAAGTACACGCTGCTGGAAATGCCCGAGCGGGTGGAGAGCCGTCCCTTGCCCGCGGTGGAGATCGTGGACATGCGGGCGGAGTTCCAGCAGGCCGGCAAGGAGCAAGTCGTCTCCACCCGCCTGGCCGAGCTGCTGCGCGACCGGCTGGAACGCGGCGAGCAGGCGATGGTGCTGCTCAACCGCCGCGGCTACGCTCCCGTGGTGCTCTGCCGCGCCTGCGGCAACACCGTGCAGTGCCGGAATTGCGCCATCGCCCTCACCCATCACAAGCAGGGCAGCCGTTTGGAATGCCACTACTGCGGCCACACCCAGGCAGTGCCGACCAAGTGCGTCGAGTGCGGCAGCGACTATGTATATTTCGTGGGCACAGGCTCGGAGAAGTTGGAAGAGCTGCTGCACGCAATGTTTCCGCAGGCGCGCATAGGGCGGCTGGACCGCGACACCATCCGCGGGCGCCACGATTTTGAACGCATCCTGAACGCGCTCAGCGCGGGCGAGATCGACCTGCTGGTGGGCACGCAGATGATCGCCAAGGGTCACGACGTGCACGGAGTTACGCTGGTGGGAGTGGTGGGCGCCGACATTGCCCTGGGCCTGCCCGACTTCCGCGCCGCCGAGCGCACCTTCCAGCTCCTCACCCAGGTGGCGGGCCGCGCCGGGCGTGGCGCGACCCCGGGTAAAGTCGTCCTGCAAACCTACTCGCCCGAGCACTACGCGGTGCAGTTTGCCGCCGCCCACGATTTTCGCGGCTTCTACGACAAAGAGCTACGCTACCGCAGCTGGATGCACTATCCGCCATTTTCCGCGCTGGCCAATGTCATGGTGCGCAGCGACAAGCTGGACGACGCGCTCCGCTATTCCGGAATGCTGGGACGCTGGCTGGAAAAAACTCCGCATCCCGGAACGCGCGTACTTGGGCCGGCGGCCGCGCCCATCGTGCGGCTCAAGCGCGACTACCGTTATCACCTGGTGCTGAAATCAGCTAGCCGGCAGAAATTGAACCAGCTTTTACGCGCCCTGCTCGCCTACGCGGCCGAGCAGAAGCTGCCACGCTCCAACCTTATCGTGGACGTGGACGCGATCTGGCTGATGTAGCGCCCGTTAGCGGTTCGCGACCTGCATGATGTTGGGGAAGGGGGCGGGGATGAAGGTCAGCACCAGCATCAGCAGCGCGAACAGCGCCAGCAGCTTGCGCCGGTCATTGACCCCGGGCCAGAGAATCACCTGCGGGTGGCGCATCCCCAGAAAGGCCAGCAGCACCGCCCACACCCACCACCCTTTCCAGAACAGTCCCATGGGAAGGAGCACGGCCACCGTCGCCCACGAGACGAACCGGTGCGCCCTGGGGAACAGCGCGAACACGATGTGGCCGCCGTCCAGTTGCCCTCCGGGCAAAAGGTTGAGCGCGGTGGCAAACATGCCCACCCAGGCGGCAATCGCCACCGGGTGCAACGACATCGCCGTCAGCGGCAGTCCCCGCAGGTACTCAGGGAAGTGCGTCAAAGACTGCGCTACATAGAATCCCAGCGGATAGCCGATCTGGATTTGCTCAGCCGCCATTTCCGGGGTCAGGGGCTTGGCCAGCGGCAGCGCCAGCAGCAGAACCACGAAGGACAAAACGAAGCCCGCGATGGGGCCGGCGATTCCAATGTCGAAAAGTGCGGACCGCGAGCGGATCGGCGATTTGATGCGAATGAATGCACCCAGCGTTCCAATCAGCGTGGGCGCGGGTATGAAGAAGGGCAGCGTGGCCTGCACGCCGTAGCGGACGCAGTACAGGTAGTGTCCCATCTCGTGTGCCAGCAGGATCAGCATCAGCGTGCCGGCAAAGGGGATGCCGCCCAGCAGGTGTGCCGGATTGTGGCGCATCCATCCCAGGTCCAGCAGGGGAAGCAGGTCTTCCGCGGAGAATGCCGGCCGGTTGCCGGCAAAATTCTCCTGCATCTGCGCCCCTACCACCAGGGTGGTGAAAACAGTGGCCAGCAGCAGAAGAGCGTGCAGCCAGTAGCGCTGCGACGGCCGGCGGACGACGTACACCTCGACCGGCCGAGGAATCTCATAGGTCGCAGAGGGTGGGGAAAGCGGGTCCGACATCAGGCTGGCCTCGATTGTATCAAGAGGGAGCGCAGCCTTCGCACTGCCAAGCACCGCCAGCTCCGTGGTGACCTGGCGCGGCAGCTTAGGTCCTCGCCTCGGAGGCCTGCCAGCTTAGGCCGCGTGGCGGCGCAGCAGTTGCTCCAGCCGGTCGTAGCTTTGCGCGACTCCGCCCTTCATGGGGGAGTTCAGCACCGCATCGCGGGCTTGCGGGGACTCGTATCGCATCGTGGTGGTGACGGCGGTGCTTCCGCCGCCTTCGCTGAGCACCGTGGTGACCACCGCTTCACCCGGATACCAGGGCTGGTCGAATCGCTCGGTGTGGACCATGCGCTGCGGGGAAAATTCCCGGAAGACGCCGCCCACGCCCATCTCGGTCCCGTCGGAAATCTGCCGCCAGACATAACGATACGACCCGCCGGCTCGTGGATCGAGGTCGCACACCGTCATCTCCCAGCCAGGAGGCCCCAGCAGCCATCGCCGCAGCAGGTCCGGGGTGGTCAATGCCTCAAAAACCTGCGAGCTCGCGGCAGCGAAGCTGCGCGACATGACGATCTCCTGGGCGCCCTGGGCCCTGACCTGCAAGCCTTCACTCATGACAAGCCTCGCTCTTAAGAGTGCGCACGCGAGCCCGTTCGGTCCCGCGTCCTCTGGAAGGGTAACAATCTAACAAAAAAAAGCCCCGCGTTGCCGCGGGGCTTGTGCTGTGAGCCGGAGGCTTGCTGCCCCCGCCCAGCTCGTCTTTAGTACATGTCGCCCATGCCGCCGTGTCCGCCGCGCGGCGCCGCTTCCTTTTTCTCTTCCGGAAGCTCCGACACCAGCGCTTCAGTGGTCAGCATCAGCGAGGCAATCGAACCGGCGTTCTGCAGCGCCGTGCGCACCACCTTGGTGGGATCGAGCACGCCCGCCTTCACCAGGTCTTCCAGTTGGCTACTGGAGGCGTTGTAGCCGAAGTTCGATTCCTTCGACTCTTTCACCTTGCCCACGATGATCGCGCCCTCTTCGCCGGCATTGGCCGTGATCTGCCGCAGCGGCTCTTCCAGCGCCCGCTTGACGATGTTGACGCCGATGGCCTCGTCGCCCTCGAGTTTCAGGTTGTTGAGCGCCGGGATGCAGCGCACCAGGGCCACTCCGCCGCCCGGCACGATGCCTTCCTCCACCGCGGCCCGGGTTGCGTGCATGGCGTCTTCCACGCGCGCCTTCTTCTCCTTCATCTCGGTTTCGGTGGCTGCACCGACCTTGATGACGGCGACCCCGCCCACCAGCTTCGCCAGCCGCTCCTGCAGTTTCTCGCGGTCGTAGTCGCTGGTGGTCTTCTCGATCTGACTGCGAATTTCTTTCACGCGGCCTTCGATCTCGCCGTGTTTGCCCTTGCCTTCGACGATGGTGGTGTTGTCCTTGTCGATGGTGACTTTCTTGGCCTGGCCCAGGTCGGCAATCTGGACGTTCTCCAGCTTGATGCCCAGGTCTTCCGTGATGGCCTTGCCGCCGGTCAGGATGGCGATGTCCTGCAGCATGGCCTTGCGGCGATCGCCGAAGCCCGGCGCCTTTACCGCCACGGCCTGCAGCGTGCCCCGCAGCTTGTTGACCACCAGGGTGGCCAGCGCTTCGCCTTCCACGTCCTCGGCGATGATCAGCAGCGGCTTCCCGGATTTTGCGATCTGCTCCAGAAGGGGCAGCAGGTCCTTCATTGAGGAGATCTTCTTCTCGTGAATGAGGATGTAGGGATTGTCCAGCACCGCTTCCATGCGCTCCGGATCGGTGACGAAGTAGGGCGAAAGGTAGCCGCGGTCAAACTGCATGCCCTCCACCACTTCGAGCTGGGTCTCCATGGTCTTGGACTCTTCCACCGTGATCACGCCGTCCTTGCCCACCTTCTTCATGGCCTCGGCGATGATGCGGCCGATGGTCTCGTCGGAGTTGGCCGAAATGGTGCCCACTTGGGCGATCATCTCGCCGCTCACCGGCTTGGAGTACTTGTCCAGTTCGCCTTTGCCGCGATTGCCTTCCTTGTCGAAGGTGCCGCAGATGGTGGCCACGGCCTTGTCAATACCGCGCTTCACCGCCATCGGGTTGGCCCCGGCGGCCACCGTCTTCACGCCCTCGCGGAAAATGGACTGCGCCAGCACGGTTGCCGTCGTGGTGCCGTCGCCGGCCACGTCGGAGGTCTTGCTGGCAACTTCCCGAACCATCTGGGCGCCCATGTTCTCCATGGCGTCCTTCAGTTCAATTTCCTTGGCCACGGTCACGCCGTCCTTGGTGATGGTCGGCGAACCAAACTTCTTTTCGATCACGACGTTGCGCCCCCGCGGACCGAGCGTGACTTTCACCGCATCGGCCAGGAGGTCAACGCCGCGGAGAATGGACTGACGCGCTTCTTCTCCGTGAATGACTTGCTTTGCCATAGATTTCTCTCCTAGTTCAGATCTCAAATTCGGCGCGCGTGGCGCCGGTGAATCGGAATCAAGCTTCCGGCCGGCCGAATTGCTCGGCTAGCCAATCGTGGACGCCTAGCGGCGGCCGGCGGCAGCGTGCTCGCGCTCTTTCTCTTTGCCCGCGCCCTTCAGCACGCCCAGCACTTCCTCTTCCCGCATGATGACAAACTCGTCGCCATCAATCTTGATTTCGGTGCCGGCGTACTTGCCAAACAGAATGCGGTCCCCCTCTTTCACTTCCAGCGGGAACACCTTGCCTTCATCGTTGCTCTTGCCTTTGCCCACGGCGATGACTTCGCCCTCCTGGGGCTTGTCCTTGGCGGAGTCGGGGATGATGATGCCGCCCCGGGTGGTCTCTGACTCTTCCACGCGACGCACCAGGATGCGGTCGTGCAGTGGGGTGAACTTGGTAGCCATGCTTGTCTACTCCTTTCGCAATTTCGACTGGGTGTTAAATGACGGATGAAACCGGCCGAAAAGCCTGCACCAGCCTGCCTGTGGGAGGCTCCCTGCGAATGTAAGCTATTCGCATTCAGCCACTTACAGCAGGTTGGTAGCACTCAAGGTCGGCGAGTGCTAATTATAAGAATCTGAGTCGCAAATTGTCAACTGCCCCGCCGGTGCAACCGGGCTCGGGCAGCAGGCGCATTCCAGCGCCCGCTCCTGGTAAATGGTGCTAAAGTGCTTGCCGCTGTCTCCCACCTTGACGGCGAGAGCCAGGATCCCACGTTGGATTCGGGTAACGTCATGCTTAGGCTACGACGCGCGCGTACGCTTACCTTTTCGCTCCTGAACTTGATTGCGGCAGCAGGGTTGTTGACCGGCAGCGCCGGGGGTCAGGACCTTCCCAATCCCGGCGGCGCAACCTCGGCTCCCACGACCCCGGAAAGGCACCTCAAGCTCTCGGCTCGCGCGCGCCGGCTGGCCAAGTATGACGTTGCCCGCATTGGGGAGCGCGGTATCGGCGAAGGCGTCAACTTCTACTCGCTCGACAAGGAACGCCAGCTCGGCAGGGAACTGGCAGCCGAGATCGAGACCCAGTCCCGGCTGATCACCGATCCCATCATCACCGAGTATGTGAACCGAATCGGACAATCCATCGTTCGCAACTCCGACGCCAAGGTCCCCTTCATCATCAAGGTAGTGGACGACGACGAAGTGAATGCCTTCGCGCTGCCCGGCGGCTACTTCTACGTGGACTCGGGCCTGATCATGGCTGCGGATAACGAGGCCGAGCTGGCCGGCGTGATGGCGCACGAGGTGGCGCACGTGGCCGCGCGCCACGCGACCCGCAGCGCCACCCGGGCGCAAATCTGGAACATGGCTTCCATCCCCCTGATTTTTTTCGGCGGCCCGGCGGGGTACGCGGTGCGCCAGGTGGCGGGCCTGGCTGTGCCCATGTCGTTCCTGAAGTTCAGCCGCGATGCCGAGCGCGAAGCCGACCTGCTGGGCCTGGAATACGAGTACGCCTCCGGCTATGACCCGCAATCCTTTGTCCAGTTTTTTGAGCGGCTGGAGGCGCGCGAAAAAGAAAAACACAACATGCTGGCGAAAGCCTTCGCCACTCATCCCATGAACGGCGATCGCATCAAGCGCGCTCAGAAGGCAATTGCCACTCTGCTGCCGGCCCGCCAGCAATACGTCGTGGATACCAGCCAGTTTGAGGACGTCAAGATTCGCCTGGCGCGAGCCACCGGCGTGAATCGCCCTGGTGATGGGGCGGGCCCGGTATTAAAGCGGCGCGGGCCCGAGGGGCACGATCAACGCGGCAACGGCCCCGTGTTGCGGCGTCCCGGGAACTCCGGCTCGCCGCGCGAGTAGCACAGCTGCTGGAAAATCAGGTCTTCTCCGTCCGGCGATCGGCCGCGAGGACTGAATTTCGCGCTAGGCAGCCAGTGGGTCTTCTTTCTGGTCGCCCTGGTTGCGCTTCTGCCGCCGGCCAGGATCCATTTCCGGTCGCGCGCCTTCACCGTTGGCTTCGCTGGACTCTTCCTGGTAGTCATCCTCGCGGGCGAGCAGGTTGGCGTCTTCGCCGCTGTGCTCCGGGCTCTGTCCCGGCTCGGGGAAATCGCTGTCCAGCGGCTTGATCTCCTGATCGCGATGGCTCAACTGTCCGGCCATCGAGCTGTTGGTAGCGTCATGCGGGTCGTTCCCCTCCACGGCGCCCTTCTGGCGATCCACATCTCCCGCCGGCATGGTCATGGGTAAGTGCCTCCGGTCAAGAGATGACGTCCCGCCGCGGGACTGTTGCTTGCCGGCCGCGGGAGGACGCAACTTTTTCATCATTGCGGGTTTGCCCCTGGTAGGCGATGCTTGGCTGCGGGGTAGCGCGTCCGACGCGCGACCCGCGGGAGGGTGTCATGAGGCGTGCGCGGCTGGTGCTGGCGCTGGGACTGCTGGTGAGTGCTGTGGGATGGGCGCAAAGCGACGCGAACGAAGCGGGGCGGCCCACGCGGCACAAAGCGCACCCGGCGCCATCGCATCAGGCAAATCGCTCATCGCGTCCGCTCACGGAACGAGAGAAGCGGTTGCGCAAGCAGCAAAAGCTGGAGGCGAAGCGACAGAAGAAGCTCGCCAAGCAGCAGGCCAGGGACGCGCGCCGCGCCACCCGCCGCCAGCGCCGGCGGCAGACGATGTAAAGGCTCACTTCCGGCCGCACTTTCGTCACTTCCTGCCCTCATTCCCCTGAACGAGAATCAATGCATGACCGCGCCCGGAACCTTGCTGCGTCCCTTCGAGCGGCTGATCAGCATTTCCATCGGCGGTCGCTCCGTGCAGGTGCCGGAGAACAATAACTTGCTGCGCTGCCTGCAATACCTCGCGCCGGAACCTGTCTCCTACGGCCGCTTTTGCTGGAACGAGGACTGCCAGTATTGCCGGGTGGTGTACGACCTGGGTGAAGGCACCAAGGCGCGCGCTGCCATCGCCTGCAAGCTGATGGTGCAGGAAGGTATGCGCATTCTGGATATGACGGCGGAAATGCGGTATTGCCTGCGGACGCTGAAGTAGGCGCTGCGGGGCGACGCTCGGCTGAAAAAGACGGAGCTTGCGGCTACTGCGAGGGTGGCGGCGCAACCCGGCGCGGCGCGCTGCCGCTTCCGGCGTTCAGCCGACGCAGCCGGTCGCGGGCCTGCGCCGCTTCATTCGACCGCGGAAAACGCCGGATCACGCTGTTCAGTTCGCGCGCTCCCCCCTGCCGGTCTCCCAGTTCGATCATCGCCAGGCCTTTCTTGAGCTGCGCGGCTGCCGCCTTGTTTCCGCCGGGAAACTGCTCCAGCACCTGGTCGTATTCCTTCACCGCCTGCTGATAGTTCCCGGCGCGGAACGCCATCTCCGCCAGGTAGAACGTGGCATTTCCGGCCAGATCGGTGTTGGGGTAGAACTTGACGTAGTCGCCGAACTCCTGCCCCGCCAGGTCCATTTTGCCGGCGTTGTAGTCGCGCAGCGCATTGTTGTAGAGGATGTCGGGCGGTGGCGCCTGCGCCTGCGGCGGCTGTCCCGGAGTGCCGCCCGGGGCCGCGCCCTGCCCGGGAGTTCCCGTTCCGCCGGGAGCGCCATTCAGGTTCTGCTGCGCCGCCTGCATGTCCTCGAGTTGCTTGGTCACCCGCGCCAGGCGCGCCTTCAGCTCATCCAGGCTGTCGTTCAGCGCCTGGATTTGCCCGGAGAGCTGATCATTCTTGGCGCCCAGGTCGCCGGATTGCTTGTTCAGCGTCCCCTGTAACCCATTGAGGCTCGCGACCAGCTTGTTCATACTGTCGGTGTTCTGTTCTACCAGGTTCCGCATAACGCCCATGCGCTCGTCGAACGACTGCTGCATGCGCGCCATCTGGTCTTGCAGCGCCTGGACCTGGGTTTGCAATTGCACGATGTCCTTGTTGGCGCCTGAAACCGGCGCCACCATCGTGAACAGCACTAATGCGAAGACCGCTACATACAAAGCTCGTGGGGATCTCATACCTATGTTCCTCGTGGCGGACAATGTGAGGCTCGGCCGCTGGGCGGCGGGCGCGGCCCCGCCCGCGATACCTTCGGGGCAACGCTAGCACAATTCAGGGCGCTCCCGCCTTCCCGCGGCCGAAGCGCCCTGCAGTTCTACTTCTGATACACCAGGTGTCCGCGGCGATTCTGCTGCCAGCAGGCCTCGGTGTGCTCCGTGCAGAAGGGCTTTTCTTTGCCGTAGCTGATGGTCTTGATGCGATTGGCGGCAACCCCGGCCTGCACCAGCGCGTTCTTGGCGGCATTGGCGCGATTGTCGCCCAGCGCCAGGTTGTACTCGGTGGAGCCGCGTTCGTCGCAATGTCCTTCCAGCGTGATGTTGATGTTGGCATGCTGGTTCAGGAACGTGGCGTCCCCTTGCACCGCGGCTTGCTGGTCAGGGCGGACGTCGTACTTGTCGTAATCGAAGAAGATGTCCTTGACGTTCTGGTTAAACAATTCTTCCTCGGTGGGATTGGCCGCAGGTTGCTGCGGAGGCGGTTGCGTCACGGTGACGCGTGCCGTTGCTTCCTGCGTTCCCCCGGGGCCCTTGGCCACCAGGTGGTAGGTGGTGGAATCCTCTGGCGTGACTTGGCGCGAGCCGCTGGCCTCGACCGTCCCCAGGCCATCGATGCTCACGTTGTTGGCATTCTGCGTCTCCCAGGTCAGGGTAGTGGCTTGCCCTTTGTCCACCGTGCTGGGATTCGCGGTCAACGATGCGGTTGGCGCGGCCGGCGGTGGCGGCGGGGGTGGGGGTGGCGGAGCCACCTTTTTCTTACAGGCGCCCAGCGTCAGAACGGCGCCCAGGGCTAACATCAGGACCATCCACTTCGTGTGTCTATACCTCACCGTATCCTCCCTTGAATCAAACGGGCGCCAGTTAGCCGGCGCTCATAAACTCCGGTAGTCGAGGTTCGTGTCTCCGCGGCCGGAGGTACTGCGGAAGCCGGGTACGTGCGCTCATCTATTTCCAACTCCAATTGGGCTGCGAATTGCTGCCCTGCCGGGTCAGTGGCTGCGCCTGGGTGCCGTCGGCCAGCATGCTCCAGATCTGCTCTCCGCCCGCGCGGTTCGATTGAAAAACGATGTGCCGCCCGTCGGGCGACCAGGAAGGGAAGTCGTTGCGCCCGCCGTCATGCGTCAACTGCAGCCAGCGCCGGCTGGCGATGTCCATGACGTAGATGTCCTGCGCTCCCGGCGCTCCCGGGCCGTAATGGCGGATCCAGGAGAAGGCCAGGAACTGGCCGTTGGGCGACCAGGAGGGCGACACGGCATAGCCTTCATCCGTCAGCCGCTGCACGTTGGTGCCGTCGCTTTCCATGGTGTAGATCTGCGGCAGTCCGGTCCGCCCGCTCACCCAGGCAATCTGGTTGCCCGTCTTGGGGTTGAACACCGGGGAAACGTCGGGCCCGTGAAAATTGGTCAGCCGTTTCAGGTTTGTGCCGTTGGGATCGGAGACATAAATTTCCGGATCGCCGCTGCGCGAGGAAGAAAACGCCACCCGCGCCCCGTCCGGCGACCAGGCGGGCGAGAGATTGCTGCCTCCCAGCCGCGAGAAGTACACCAGCTTGTTCAGTTCCAGCGAGTACATCGCCAGCTCGGCGCCGCCATGCGCGAAGGTGGTGAAGGCCACCCGCGCCCCGTCCGGCGAGATGCGCGGCGACAGACTGATGGAATTCAGATGGGTGACCGGCTGCTGGTTGGCGCCGTCGTAGTCCATCTGCCAGATTTCCTTGTGCCCGCTGCGCGTGCTGACGAAGACGATCTTGCTCTCGGCGATTCCGCTGATGCCTCCGCCCAGGCGGAAAATGATCTCGTCGGCGAACTTGTGGGCGATGACGCGCGCGCTCTCCTCGCGCGCCACGTCGCGGTACTGCTTGCCCAGCACCTGCGGCGACGCCGTGTTCTTGGCGTCGTACAGCCATCCCTGTACCACTACGTCCTGGCCGCTGGTGGCCAGGTTGCCGAAAGCGACCATGGACGCATTCGGCGGCGGGCTGCTCCAGGCCTGCAGGTTCATGTCCTGCGGCGTGCCCGGCGATTGCAGCGGGTAAAAGCTCTTGGAGACCATGTCGAAAATGCCGGCATGATCCAGGTCATTCCAAAGTGTGTCGTTGAAGGTCTTGAGCAGCCCCGCGGTTTGCGCATCCCCGGCGGCCGACTTGAAGTCGGGAACCGCCAACCTGACCTTTTCCACTCCCAGCCCTGTACCTGTGCGGATCCAGTCCTGCTGTGCCACCAACCTGAGCGATGTGAAGAGAACGATAACCGGCACTGCGTGCAATACAAATCGTTTCATCTCTATTTTTTGACCCTATGCCTGCGTGGGTTGTGAAGCAAACCTTTTTTTCGCCTTGAACCTTGAAAGAAACGCGATCAGCGGCGGTAATCGAAATAAAACTCCACTGAAACCTTGCTGCCCCCGTAGCCCGCCGGCAGCGGGCCGAAGCTGTCAATGCGCTGCAGCGCGCGCACCGCGGAAATATCGAGCGAGGGCACGCCGCTCGATTGCTCCACGCGCACATTGGCGGGCTGCCCGGTGCGCAGGATGTCGAAGGTGACGTAGCAGCGCGCCGCGCTCCCGATGCGCGGATCAATTTCGTACTTCAGCCAGTTCTCTGAAACCTTGCGCCGCACCACGTCCACATACCAGCCGTACTGACTGCCGAAGTCGCCGCCGCCTCCCCCGCTGAAATTGAATCCGCCCTGCGTTCCGCCGGCATTAAAGGCGTACATCGAGCTGACCTGTCCGCCTTGCCCGTACGGGACGACGTTACTTGGTTGTTGCGGAATTGGCTGTGCTTTGGCGTTATTGCTCGCGATTAATTTTTTCGGCGGTTTCTTTTTGGCTTCCCGGGCGGGAATGGGCACCGCATCCAGCGCCTCCTGCACCTGCTTGGGCATGGACTGCGACAGACCTTTGGATTCATTAGCCAAAACATTCTCGGTCTGCACCTGCTTGGCGGGAAGAGGAATACTGCTCACCAGGGTCGCGCTCATGGCCGCGCCGCCCGTGCCGTTGCTGCCCCAGTTGGCGCCTTGCCGGCTCCCCAGGTAGGCGGTATAGCCCACCACCGCCGTGGCCAGCGCGAGGTGCAGCACCGCCGACCAGAGCAGCGGTCCGCGCCACTGGTCCGTTTCTTCAAAAATCTCAGTGTTTACTGCCATGTTCCTGGAATGGCTGGGTGACGATGCTGACGTTGGTGATGCCCGCCGATTTGACCGCATCCATCACCGTGGCGAAGGCGCCGAAGGGAACTTCCTCGTCGGCCCGCAGGAAAATGGACTGCCGCGTAGGATCGAGCAGCTTCTGGCGGAGCCGCGGGCCGATATCGTTGATGTTGATCGGATCGTTGCCCAGGAAGACGCGCTGCTGCCGGTCAATCGAAATCACCGTGCGTTCCTCGGTGATCTCTTTCACCGTTTTGGTTTTGGGAACACTGACGTCGATGCCCGACTGCAGTACAGGCGCGGTCAGCATGAAAATGATCAAGAGCACCAGCACCACGTCCACCAGGGGCGTGACGTTGATGTCGGCGAGCGAACTCTGGGTGCGGCCTTGAGGATTGGTGAAGGCCATCAGTCCCGCACCTCGGCCACGTAGTTGCGATAGGCCGCCGGGGCGGGTGGCTGCGGCTGCGGCGGCGTACTAGGGCGCTCGAAAGCATTCAATAGTTCAAGCGCGAAATCGTCACTGCGCGTGGCGAACTCCTTGATCTGGTGGCTGAAGGCGTTGTAGGCGATCACCGCCGGAATGGCGGCGGCCAGGCCCGCCGCGGTCGTGATCAGCGCTTCCGAGATGCCGGGTGCGACCGCGCGCAGCGTGGCAGCGCCGGCCGTTCCCAGGCCCTGGAAGGCGTCAATGATTCCCCACACCGTGCCGAACAAGCCGATGAAGGGCGTGACGGCTCCCGTGGTTGCCAGCCAGGGCAAGCGCCGCTCCAGTCGCGTGACCTCTTCCGAGGCCGCGATCTGGGTGGCGCGCTGCAGGGCAGTGATGTTGCGCGGCACTCCGCCCTGCCGGCGGTACTCCTCGTACGCCCCTTCGAACACGGTCACCAGCGGACTGGGCCGGAACTGCTCCGCCACCGAGGCAACATCCTGCAGGCGCGGCGCTTTATGGAACAGCCGCGCAAAGCGCCCGCTCTGCACCCGCGCCCGCCGCAATGTGCTCCATTTCGACAGGATGATGGCCCAGGAGAAAAGGCTGAACAGGAGAAGGACGCCGAGAACAATCTTGGCCACGGGACCGCTTTGCAACACCAGTTGCACGATCTCGCCGCCAACGCCGAGTGCAAGCACAGCCGTGTCAGGCATGGGGATCGCGGCGCCGCGCCATGCGGCCCGCTAAACCTCCGGGCTCATCCGCTGAATTTGTTGAAACGTAAGCTCATTATAACGATTTGATTGTGTGAAAAACTGTCGGGTAAGCGCCTTAGTTCCCCCCTGTATCAAGATGACAAACGTCGCGACGGCTTTTTCTGGCGCCGGGCGGCCCGCATTCAACGTGGTATGCTGCACGCCGACTTCTCGCATTCAGCCACGCCGTGCTCCTCGAACTTCGTCTCGAGAACTATGCGGTCATGGACCAGGTGGCGGTGGAGTTTGCTTCCGGCCTGAACCTGCTGACCGGGGAAACGGGCGCGGGCAAATCCATCCTGATTGACGCGCTCGCCCTGCTGCTGGGAGCCAAGGCTTCCACCGACGTGATCCGGCACGGAGCTGAGCGCGCCTTCGTCTCCGCCGTGTTCGCGTTGGGCGCGCGGGATGCGAAGCGGGTGGCCGGCATCCTGGATGCGCACGGTCTCGATCCCGGCGCCGGCGAGCTTATTTTGCGCCGCGAAATTTCCGGCAAAGGCCGCGTGTTCATCAATAATCAGCCGGCCACGGTCGCGGTGCTACGCCGGCTCGCGCCCTACCTGGCCACCATCCATGCGCAGAACGAATCTTTGGTGTCGTTCGACGGCGAGGCGCGCCTGCAGCTGCTCGATTCCTATGCAGGCTGCAATCTGGAACCGGTGGGCCAGGCTTTCGAGCGCTGGCGCGGGATTGGGACGAAGATTTCCGATTTGGAGCGTGACGAGCAGGACCGCCTTCGCCTTCTGGATCTGTGGGCATTTCAGAGAAAAGAGATCCAAGCGGCGCGGCCGGAGGCAGGAGAGGACGAGCGGCTGGAAGCTGAAAAACGAACCCTGGCGAATGCCGAGAAGATCTTCACGGCGGCCAGTTCGGCCTACGATCGCTTGTACGACGGCAACGACTCCGCCGCCGCCGCCCTGCGTTCAGCCCAGAAGCATATCCAGGAGCTCAGTCAATACCAGGATCAGTTCAGCGCGATGATGCAGGCCATGGAGTCGGCGCGCATCGGCATCGAGGATGCCGCCATCACCCTGCGCGACTATGCCGCGGGGGTGCAAGCCTCCCCTGAGCGCCTGGCCGAGGTGGAGGAGCGGCTGGCCGTGCTGGATCGCCTGAAGCGGAAGTACGGCCCCACGCTCCCGCAAGTGATCGCCTTTGGCGAGGATCTGGCGGCCAAACTGGCCGAGTTCGAGAACAAGGATGAGGTGCTGGCGCGGCTCCGCCGCGAACTGGCCGGGGCCGCGGAAGAGTACGTGGCATTGGCTCGCGGACTGTCGCAGTCGCGACAACGCGCGGCCGAGCGCCTGGCGCGGAGCGTCGAGCAGGCCATCAACCAGTTGGCCATGAAGGCGAAATTCCGCATCGCGGTGCGAGCTTCGGAGGAGCCGTCTGGCTGGAGCCGTTCCGGCTATGACGCGGCCGAGTACCTGATCGCCACGAATGCCGGAGAACCGCTCAAGCCGCTGGAAGAAATTGCCTCCGGCGGCGAACTGTCCCGGGTCCTGCTGGCTTTGAAGGCAACGGTGGAATCGGCCTCGGCTTCCGGCCGAGCCCCGGGCCGCCCTGGCCAGCGGACGCTCGTCTTCGATGAAATTGACACGGGCATCGGCGGTCGCGCCGCCGAAGCCGTGGGCAGCAAGCTCAAGGAGTTGGCCAGTACTACTCAGGTACTCTGTGTCACTCACCTGCCGCAGATTGCCAGCTTCGCCGATCATCACCTGGTCGTACAAAAACAGGAGTCAGGGGGGCGAAGCAGCGTCCAGGTGCGCCGGGTCGAGGGTCGCGAGCGGACCGACGAGATCGCCCGCATGCTAAGCGGGGCGCGGCTGAGCGACGCCTCCCGCCGAAACGCCGAGCAGTTGCTCAAAGCCAATGCTTAAGCGCTTAGGAGTGGCTGGCGCGGCCGAGTCCCATTCGCTGCTCAAAACCTTCCAGCAAATGCTAATCCCATGAGTTTCAGCGGGTTACATTGCGGCACGCGGCCGAATTTGGGATAATAAGGCAGACTTCATTGTGGGGAACTACGGCTTCTTGGATATTGAATGACCACTGAAAGCAGCGATAAGACCCTTCTTCTGTTGAAGCCTCGCGGCTTCTGCGCCGGCGTAGTGCGGGCGATTGACATTGTACGGATCGCCCTGGAAGCTTTCGGCCCGCCCATCTATGTGCGCAAAGAAATCGTGCATAACCGCTTCGTGGTGGAGGAGTTGTCGGCCAAGGGAGCGATTTTTGTGGACAGTGTCGCCGAGGTACCGCATGGGGAACGCGTAATTTACAGCGCTCACGGGGTATCGCCGGAGGTGCGGGAGGAAAGCGAGCGCCGGCAGTTGCGGGTGATTGATGCTACCTGCCCCCTGGTGACTAAGGTCCACGTGGAGGCGGTCAAATTCGCCCGCGAGGGTTACACCCTCATCCTCATCGGCCACCGCGACCATGACGAGGTGATTGGCACGTTAGGGGAAGCCCCCATGGTTACGCAGGTGGTCGGCTCGCCGGAGGAGGTGGAAGACCTTACGGTTGAGGATCCCGACCGCGTCGCCTACCTCACGCAGACCACGCTCAGCCTGGACGAGACCCGCGGCATTATCGAGGCCCTGCATAAGCGCTTTCCCAATATCAAGGGGCCGGCGGCGCAGGACATCTGCTACGCCACTGAGAACCGGCAAACCGCGGTGAAAAACGTGGCCCAGGATGCCGAACTGCTGCTGGTGGTGGGTTCCGATAACAGTTCAAACTCAAACCGCCTGGTAGAGGTGGCCCGCAACCTGGGCACAGCTTCCCACCTGATTGACAGCTACAAGAACATCCGCCCGGAGTGGCTGCAGGGGGTGAAAACCATTGCCCTCACGGCCGGCGCTTCCGCCCCGGAGTGCCTGGTGGAGGAAGCCGTTCAATTCCTGGCGTCGCACGGATTCAGCAATGTGCGCGAGGTGGAAGTCATGCCCGAGCACGTGCGCTTCGGATTGCCGCCGGAGATCGTGGAGGCGATTGCCAGCGCGCCGGTGGCGGCGCCGGCGGAGACCTAACCAGCATGGAAGAACTCTCGGGCCCGCTCTCCCCCAACCCGCAGATGCGCTTCGGCAAGATCGACGATCTCAAAAGCCGGGTGATGGCTGCCGTAGATGCGGCGCGCAAGTTCGTTTTTTCCCAGCAATGTGAGGATGGTTACTGGTGCGGCGAACTGGAAGCCGACACCACCCTGGAATCGGACTACATCCTGCTGCACACCCTGCTGGGCACGGGCAAACCCGAGCGTCTGGAAAAAGCCGCCCGTTACATCCTGCAGCACCAGAACGAGGATGGCGGCTGGAACATCTACGCCGGCGGTCCTTCCAACATCAGCGCCAGCGTCAAGGCATATTTCGGACTGAAGCTGGCGGGCTATGCGCCCGATCATCCCGCGCTGGTAAAGGCGCGCGAGCGCATTTTCGCGCTGGGTGGCGTGACCGCGGTCAACACCTTCACCAAGATTTATCTTTGCTTCCTGGGCCAGTATGACTACGAGGCGGTTCCGGCCGTCCCGCCGGAAATCGTGCTGTTTCCCAACTGGTTTTGGTTCAACATCTACGAGATCTCGTCGTGGTCGCGCGCCATCCTGGTACCGCTTTCCATTGCCTACGCGAAGAAGCCGTTCAAGAAAATCCCGGCGGAGCGCGGCATTGACGAACTGTTTCCCCGTGGCCGCCATCCCCATGCCATGCGGCTGAAGTGGGACCCGCGCCTGGTCTCGTGGCGCAACTTTTTCCTGCTGCTGGATAGGCTGACGCATTGGGCCGAGCGCGTGCACATCCGGCCGCTGCGTTCCATCGCCTTGCGCAGCGCCGAGCGCTGGATGCTGGAGCGCTTCGAGCGCAGCGACGGCGTCGGCGCCATCTACCCGGGCATCATGAATTCCATCATCGCCTTGCGCTGCCTGGGCTACTCGGCGGACGATCCGCAATTCATCCGCGCCATGGACGAATTCGAGGCGCTGGGCATCGAGGAGGAAGACACCTTCCGCATGCAGCCGTGCAAGTCGCCGGTGTGGGACACCGCCTACGCGTTATTCGCGCTGGGCGAAAGCGGCGTGCCCCGCACCGAGCCGCGCCTGGTGCGCGCCGCCGACTGGATCCTGCAAAAGCAGGTAACCCATAAGGGCGACTGGTCAGTCAAAAATAAGAAGGGGCAGCCGGGCGGCTGGTACTTTGAGTTCAACAACGAATTTTATCCCGACGTGGACGACACGGCGATGGTGAACCTGGCCTTGAGCCACGTGGAGCATCCCAACGGCCGCTACCAGCGCGAATCGGTGGAGCGCGCCCTCGACTGGGTGCTCTCCATGCAATGCCGGAACGGCGGGTTCGCTTCCTTCGACAAGGATAACGACCGCATGGTGTTCCAGTACGTCCCCTTCGCCGATCACAACGCGATGCTCGATCCGGCGACGGTAGATATCACCGGACGGGTGCTCGAGTGCCTCGCGGCCCACGGCTTCACCTTGAAAGACAAGCCGGTACAGCGAGCGTTGGGTTTCATTCGCTCCGAACAGGAGCAGGATGGAAGCTGGTTCGGGCGCTGGGGCGTGAACTATCTCTAC
>JAMXLI010000081.1 GCA_024281115.1 Terriglobales bacterium
GTGGGCGCTTCACGATCTGGGCCACATCCGGCAGGTCGCGGAACTGGTCCGCGCTCGAAAATACCAGGCGGGCGCCGGCCCGATGGCCGCGTCGTATGCCCTGAAGCCCTGACCACCATCAATCCGAGCCCCGTACTCGCGCGGGGTCAGCGGCCGTCACCACGGGTCGAAGCAATCGTAATTGCGCTGGCGCACGATCTTGCCGCCGCGGAACTCGAGAAACAAGGCAAAGTGGGCGCGCATCTCACTGCCTGCCGCTAAGGACCCGACCGGCACTGCCACCGTGCCCGCCCAGGAGACCTCAAGCGCCACGCGATCGCCTTCGGCGACCGCATTCTCGATTTTGTAGCTTTGCTGGGACACAATTTTCCTGGCGCGCTCGGCGGACGCGAGCATTCCGGCCAAGTCCGCCGTGCGGCCGTTCACGTCCAGCCGGTTCGGATACCACTGCGCCACAGCTCCGGAGTCGAAGAACTTAGCCAGGGCAGGCCCGGTGGCTCCCTCTTCCACTGCACGGATGTAATCGCAGGCAATTTCGAGATTCGACGGCATGGAGACTCCAGCATTGAGCGGCCGGGGACGGCCACTCATTGGTGACCACTCTGGCGCGCACGGCTCGCGGCCCGCGCCGACAACCAGCCACTTCATAAAATGAAGATGCCCGCCGAAGCAGAATGCCGGCGGGCCTTGGCTCCATCAGGTTCCAGAATTAATCGGCGGCGGCGGTGGCACGAGTGGCCATCATCTTCTTAAACTCGGCCAGACGGATCACCATCTCCTGCACTCTCTGGCGCCGCTCAGGTGTGCCTTCCACAAATTTCTCGACGGCCTGCAGGAAGTTGGGAGTTTTCATCTTTTCCCGGAGATCTTTCAAGAAGGGCTTGAACTTGGCGTAGATGAACCACATCTCGCCCAGGTTATCCTCGGCCAGCCCTTCGTGCAGCACGCCGCGGTTGATGAGCGAAGCGGTCATCTCCCAGTAGGAGAGTACCTGGCGCACCCAGGCGCTTTCCGGAGCGTTGAAGCTGTACACCGTTTTGATCACATCGTCCGCGCTTTCGGGCGAAAACTGTGCGAAAAAGTTGCGCGCCTTGCGCATCTCCGCCTCGCGGCGCAGATCGTAGAGTTCAAGAATCAGCTTGGCATCCTCGTAGCTGGCATCTCGCGACATAATGGACCTCCACATCAAAATAGTGAATTGAGGGTTGAAGGGCACGCCGCGGGCGATTGAACTCCATGCAGCCGTCGCGCGGCGCAAAGAGACAAATTACCTGAAAGCCCCGTTCCGTGTCATCCCGCCACGTGCGCTTCCTGCTGGGGCGCGGCATTGGGGTTCTCGCGCGAGTAATCGCACTCCTTGTTAGGACAAGCGATCACCGGGCCCGACTTCAGGTACTTCTCCACCAGGTACTCATGGCCGCATTGCGGACATTTCTCCGGCAGCGGCTTGTTGGCCGAGGTGAACTTGCACTTAGGGTAATTGGAGCAGCCGTAGAACACGTTGCCCTTGCGGCGCGCCTTCTTCTCCACCAGCTCGCCGTCCTTGCACAACGGGCAGTTCATGCCGATGTAGTTCTGCTTAACGTACTTGCAATCCGGGTAGCCGCTGCAGGAGGTGAACTCGCCGTAGCGTCCATGGCGTATCACCATGTTGCGTCCGCACTTGGGGCAGGTTTCGTCCAGCGGGATATCGGGGACCTTGCGCCCCGCGTCCAGCCGCCGCGTGGTTTTGCAGTCGGGATAGCCGGTACAGGCCATGAACTGCCCAAAGCGGCCGCGCTTGAGCACCATCGGCCGCCCGCAGTTCTCGCAATACTCCTCCTGCGTGGTTTCCTGCAGGTCGGCGGAGTCGAGGTCCGGCAGATCGATGGGATTTTCCTTGGTGAAGGTACAGGAGTTGGGATCGTCCTTATCGTACGTGCTGCAGGCAAAGAAGGAGCCGTGCTTACCCCACTTGATGACCAGAGGGGCCCCGCAGCGCTCGCACTTTTCCTCCGTCGGCTTCTCCATACGCTTGATGTTTTCCATGTGCTTCTCGGCGTAACGGAGGTCCTTCTGGAACTTCTTGTAGAACTCGCGCAGCGCGTCGGTCCACTTCTCCTGGCCTTCCTCGATTTCGTCCAGCTCCTCTTCCAGCCGGGCGGTGTACTGCGGGTCGAAAATGTCCTTGAAGTTGTCCACCAGCAGATCAGTCACCACCAGCCCGATTTCAGTGGGCACGAACTTGCCGCCTAATTTCTGGACATACTGGCGCTCCTGGATGGTGCTGAGGATCGCCGAGTAGGTGGACGGACGGCCGATGCCGCGCTCTTCCAGCTCCTTGACCAGCGAGGCTTCGTTGAAACGGGGCGGCGGTTCGGTGAAGTGCTGTTCCGGCTTCAGCTCGCGCAGGGTGAGTGTTTGCCCGGCTTCCAGCGGCGGCAGCTTGTGCTTGAGCTCTTCGTCTTCTTCGTCCCTGGCTTCTTTCGATTCTTCGTACACCTTCAGGAAACCGTCAAACTTCATTACCGATCCGGTGACCCGGAACCAGTACTTCTCCTCACCCGCGAGGGCGTCGATGTCCACCGTGGTCTGGTCGAAGACCGCGGGGTTCATCTGCGAGGCCACGAAGCGTTGCCAGATCAGCTTGTAGACCTTGTACTCGTCCTCCTTCAAGTACTGCTTGATGTGATCGGGATGGCGCGCGGGAGAGGTCGGACGTATGGCTTCGTGCGCATCCTGGGCGCCTTTCTTACTTTTGAAGGTGTTGGCCGACTCCGGCAGGTAGTCGGGCCCGTACTGCTGAGGGATCATCTCGCGGACCTCGGCCAAGGCGTCATTGGAGACGCGCGTGGAATCGGTACGCATGTAGGTGATCAGTCCGATCGAGCCTTCCTCCCCCAGTTCCACGCCTTCGTAAAGACGCTGCGCGATCATCATGGTGCGTTTAACGCTGAAGCGCAGCTTGCGCGAGGCGTCCTGCTGCAGCTTGCTGGTGGTGAAGGGCGGCGCGGCGTTGCGCCGGCGCTCCTTCTTCTCCACCGAGCGCACCCGCCAGTCGGCGCGCTCCAAAGCGGCCCGCAACTTCTCAGCTTCCTCGCCGTTGGGAACTTCTACTTTTTCTTCTCCGCGACCCAGGAAACGCGCGTCGAAGGCGGGCGGCTTGGCGGCCGCAAGGTGGGCGTCAATCGTCCAATATTCCTTCTTCTCGAACGCCTTGATCTCGCGCTCACGCTCCACGATCAGGCGCAGCGCCACCGTCTGCACCCGTCCGGCGGAGAGGCCGCGCCGGACTTTGTCCCACAACAGCGGCGAGACCTGGTACCCCACCAGGCGGTCAAGAACGCGGCGCGCCTGCTGCGCGTCTACCAGGTTGCGGTCGATGTCGCGCGGCTGATTGAACCCATCCGTAACGCCGCGCTTGGTGATCTCGTTGAAGGTGACCCGCCGAATCTCAATGCCGTCGCTCTTCTTCTTTTTCCGGCTGCTGCCATTTCCCCCGAGCTCCTCGGCCAGGTGCGCGGCGATGGCTTCGCCTTCGCGGTCGGGGTCGGGCGCAAGATAGATGGCGTCCACGTCCTTGGCCAGCTTCTTCAGCTTGGCGACTACTTTTTCCTTGCCGGGGATGACGATGTATTCGGTGTCGAAATCGTTCTCGATATCCACGCCCAGTTTGCTCTTGGGCAGGTCCTTGACGTGGCCCAGCGAGGCTTCGACCTCGAAGCCGCGGCCCAGGTACTTCTTGATCGTCTTTGCCTTGGCCGGCGATTCAACGATGACTAAGCTCTTGGACAAAAGATCCTCTGTCTATGTGCGCTGATGTGAACGAAGCTAGCACGAACCAGCGAAAAACCGCCAGCCGACTCGCTGCCGCGCACGCTCTGGCCGCATGCAATACACGGACGGAACGCAACCGGATCATGCACTTGCGCGGGATGCGGCGATTCTACCGCTCTCTCCGCAACACTTGTTTGGAACCACACGCGTTAACATCATCGAAGCGCCCCGCTCCACCGATACGCCCCTCGGGGAAAACAGCAGCGCTTCTGCGAATCGAAGGCCGCCGGCGCCGGCAGCTACAGGATTTTCACGAAATTTTTGCCCGGCAGCTGGCGAACCTTGCCCGCCAGCTCCAACTCGAATAGAGCGGCGAAAATCTCGGAGGAAGAAACCTGCGGCTCCAGGCGCTCGACCAGTTCATCAATGTGCCGGGCCTCATCGGCCCGCAACACACCGAGTATCAGCTTTTCATGGGGAGCCAGCGGCTCGTCTGTAAACAGGGATGCGGTAGCCGGAGCTTTGGATTCATCGGCCGCGGGCGCAAGCTGAGCGCGCACCCCCTCGGAGAACTCTTCCCAGACGTCTTCCCAGCTGGCCACCAGCTTGGCGCCTTGCTTAATCAAGGTGTTCGGTCCCCAGGAGCCGCGGTTGGTTACGTTGCCGGGGACAGCGAACACTTCACGTCCTTGCTCGAGGGCACAGCGCGCGGTGATACGCGTGCCGCTGTACTCTCCCGCTTCGACCACCAGCACTCCCAGGCACAAGCCGCTTATGATGCGGTTGCGGACGGGAAAATTCTGCGGGGCGGCAAAGGTGCGCAGGGGGAATTCGGACACCAGCGCTCCTCCCGAAGTCAGGATCTGGTCGGCAAGGCGCTGGTTCTCGCGCGGATAAATGACGTCCACGCCCGTGCCCAGCACGCCCACGGTGTGACCGCGGCCGGCCAGGGCGCCGCGGTGGGCGCAGGAATCCACTCCGCGCGCCAGTCCGCTGACGATGACCAGGTTGCGCGCCGCCAGATCGCATGCCAGGCGCTCTGCCATGGCCGAGCCGTAAGGCGTCGGATGGCGCGTTCCGACGACGGCCAGGGCGGGCCGCGCCAGCTTAGCAATATCGCCGCGCACATACAGCAGCAGCGGCGGATCGTAGATCTGGCGCAGCGGGGCCGGATAGGCGCTGTCGTCCAGGGTCACAACCTGCGCCCCGGCCCTCGCGGCCTCCGCCATCTGATCCTGGGCCAGCTCGAGAGACCTTCCAGTGGCGATCGCCTGCGCGGAAACTGCCTGCACCCCAGCGGCTTCCAGTTCGGTGAGCGATGCCCGGAAGACGCGCTCGACTCCGCCAAAAAATTCGCTGAGACGCTTGCCCCGGGTGGCGCCCAGCCCCGGTGTGAGCGAAAGGGCTAGCCAGTGCAGGCAGGTTGCCGGCGCGGTTTCCGCGCTTGAGACAGGCATGGCGGCACCAACACGGACTTTCCCATGCCTTCAAAAACCCTGTCAGTGACCGCGCGCACAGAACTGGCCGATTTATTCCCGCTTCCGGAGGTGGGCTGCCCACCGTCGAGACCGGAGACATGCCTTTGCTAGACTGAAATCGCACCATGCGTCGTCTCCGCATTTCCGCCATTTCCTACCTGAATACCGCGCCTTTGATGTGGGACTTCGAGCGCGGCCTGCACGCGCAGGATTTCGAAATCAGCTACACGCTGCCCGCTGCTTGCGCGGCGGCCCTGAGCCAGGGCACGGCCGATATCGGCATTATTCCGGCCTTCGCCTACGCCGGCATTCCTGACCTGGTTATTCTTCCCGGCATCGCCATCGCCAGCCGCGCGGCCGTCCGGTCAATTCTGCTGATCAGTAAGCAGCCGCTGGGAGAGGTGCGCTCGGTGGCGCTCGACACCTCGTCGATGACTTCCGTGGCCCTGACGCGCGTGCTGTTTGAGAAATTCTGGGGCGGAAGGCGCGAATTCCACGCGATGGAGCCGGACCTGGATCGCATGCTGGCCGCCTCCGATGCCGCGCTCATCATCGGCGATCCCGCCCTGCGAATTGACCGCAGGCACTACATCACGTTCGACCTGGCGGAGGAGTGGCACCGGCTGACGGGCAAGCCGTTTGTTTTCGCCTTCTGGGCGGTGCGCCGCGTCGCGTTGGAAGAACTCCGCCCCGGCCTGGATGTTACGTCCGTATTCCAGCAGTCGCGCGAGCATGGATTGGAGCCCGCCGCTCTGAATCAGATCTCGGGCGACTGGGCGCCGCGAACCGGGCTCAGCCCTGCCGAAGTCAAGCAGTACCTGACGCAGAACATTTACTACTACCTCGACAGGAACTGCCTCGACGGCATGCGATTGTTTTTCCGGCTGGCAGCCGAATGCGGCCTGCTTGCCTCTGCCCCGGAACTGCACTTCCTGGAACCGGCGCCGGTTACGGCCGGCGCACGGCCGGCATAACGATCCGAGAGGGCAATCAGCGCGTCGAGCCAACAAATTCAGGCTGCGAAGTATCTTCCCAGCGTCAGCTTGCTTCTAACCTACCTGCAGCCGGCGCGCTCATGTCCGCAATTCTCCTTTTTCTGCTCACCAACCCGATCTGGAAATGGATGCACCGCCTGGGCGGACCCGGCCTGATCCTGCTCGGCCTGGCCGACAACTCCGTGATTCCCCTGCCGGGCAGCATGGACGTATTCGTCATAATTCTTTCCTCTCACCGGCGTGAGTTGTGGTTCTACTACGCCTTGATGGCCACCCTGGGCGCGATGCTTGGCGGCTACGTGACTTACCGGCTCGCAGCCAAAGGGGGCGAAGAGACGCTGGAAAAAAAATTCGGCCACGAGCGCGTGCAGAAGGTCTACAGGCGCTTCGAGAAGCACGGTTTCTCCACCGTGTTCCTGGGGGCGGTGCTGCCGCCGCCCTTTCCCATCGTGCCCTTCCTGATGGCGGCAGGAGTCCTGCAATATCCCCCGCGGAAGTTCCTGGCGGCGCTAGGCGCCGGACGGGCCGTACGCTTCTTCGCCGTGGCCTATATCGGACGTATCTACGGCGCCGCCATCATTGCCTTTTTCGCGCGCTACCGCAAGCCGGTGCTGTATCCCCTGATCGGCCTTGCCGTGCTGGGGGGAATCGCAGCGCTCCTCTATTTCAAGTGGTACCGGCCCAAGAGGCGCGAGGAACAACGCCGTCGCGGCCAGAAGGTGGACGAACTCCCCAACCCGCTCGACGAGCTCAAGCCCGACAGCCAACGCCGCGCATAAGTCAGCACCACGCCAGCACACACGCTACAATGATTTGTAGCCATGGCTCTCACCCCGGCCCAAGCCCTTGAGCTGTTCCGCTCCGACGATCTGATCGGCATCGGCATGGAAGCCGACGCCCTGCGCCGGCGCCTGCATCCCCAGGGGGTGGTCAGCTACATCATTGACCGTAATATCAACTACACCAACTTCTGCACCGAGTACTGCACGTTCTGCGCGTTCTACCGCCCGCTGAAAGGGCCCCAGGCCAAGGAGGGGTACATCCTCGACCTGGACACGATCTACGACAAGATCCGCGAGACCGTCGAGATGGGCGGCACCGGCGTGCTCATGCAAGGCGGTCTGCATCCCGACTTGAAGATTGACTGGCACGAAACCATGCTGCGCGGGATCAAGCAGCGCTTTCCCGGCATTCACCTGCATTGCTATTCGGCGTCCGAGATCATTGCCATTGCGGAATACAGCGGTTTGACCATTGCCGACACCATCGCGCGGCTGCGCGACGCCGGGCTCGACTCGATCCCGGGAGGGGGCGCCGAGATTCTCGACGACGAAGTGCGCTACAAGATCGCACGCCTCAAGTGCCTTACCGGCGACTGGCTGAACGTTCACCGCACCGCGCATCAACTGGGCATGCGCACCACCGCCACCATGATGTTCGGCGTGGGCGAGAAATTCGAGCATCGCATCAATCACCTGCAGCGCCTCTACGAGTTGCAGGAGGAGACGGGCGGCTTCACCGCCTTCATCCCCTGGAGCTTTCAGCCGGCCAATACCGCGCTGGGCGGGCGCCACTGGGACGAGGCCACCGCGGTCGAATATCTGAAGGTGCTGGCCATCTCCCGCCTGTATCTCTCCAATTTCCTCAATGTGCAATCGAGCTGGGTCACCCAGGGACTCAAGGTCTGCCAGTTGGGGCTGCGTTTTGGCGGCAATGACGTGGGCTCGGTGATGCTGGAAGAGAACGTGGTGCGCGCCGCCGGCGTCCACAACTGCACCACCGAAGAGGAGTTGCGCCGCATGATCCGCGACGCCGGCTTCCGCCCGGTGCAGCGTGACAGCCTCTACCGCACCTACTTCCTCAATTAAGTTAAATTTCCGCCTGGAGAGAACCCCGGCTAAGGCCGGCCTAACTCCCAATTCCTGCCAACAGAAGGGCCGCCCGCCGCGGCCCGCTGCCGCTTGGGTACAATGATAGATTCGGCGGGAGCCGCCGCTCCCCGCTGTTTTCGGGGGTACTGCACTGGCAGTCCATTTGACCGTGAATATAGTGATATGGACCGCTCCCCGCGGTCTTTTCCACTACATTCAGTCCCACTACCTTGATCAGACCTTCAAGGGGCTCTACCAGGCCAACGCGTTCGATCTGTGCCTGCTGGTTCCCTATTTCATCGTCCTGGTATGGCTGGCCTCGTACGGCGTGCACCGCTACGCGCTGGTGTACATGTATTACAAGAACCGCGGCAAGGCCGATGCCGCGCCGCCCGGAAAGTTCGATCCCCTGCCCCGCGTGACCGTGCAGTTGCCCATCTTCAACGAGCGCTTCGTGGTGGAGCGACTGGTGGACGCAGTCTGCCGCCTGCAGTACCCGCGGGACCGGCTCGACATTCAAGTCCTGGACGACTCCACCGACGAGACGCAGGAGTTGGCGCGCGATCTGGTAGAGCGCTATTCCGCCCTGGGACACCCCATCCGCTACCTGCACCGCGTTGATAGGAAGGGCTACAAGGCGGGGGCCTTGCAGGAGGGAATGCGGACCGCCCGCGGCGAATTCATTGCCATCTTTGACGCTGACTTCGTTCCCCCTGAGGATTTCCTGCTGCGCGTGGTGCACCAGTTCACCGACCCCCAGGTGGGCATGGTGCAAACCCGCTGGACCCACATCAACCGCAACTATTCCTTTCTTACCAACGTTGAGGCCATTCTGCTCGATGGCCACTTCATCCTGGAACACGGCGGCCGCTCGCGCTCGGGCGTCTTCTTCAACTTCAACGGCACTGCCGGCATGTGGCGCCGCCAGGCCATCGAGGATGCCGGCGGGTGGCAGCACGACACTCTGACCGAAGACACCGATCTTTCCTATCGCGCTCAATTGAAAGGCTGGAAATTCGTTTACCGGCAGGACGTGGAATGCCCGGCGGAGTTGCCGGTGGAAATGACGGCCTTCAAGACCCAGCAGGCACGCTGGGCCAAGGGATTGATCCAGACCGCGAAAAAAATTCTGCCGCAGGTGATGAAAAGCGACGTTCCCTGGCGGGTGAAGCTGGAAGCCTGGTACCACCTCACCGCCAATCTCAGCTATCCGCTCATGATCCTGCTTTCGGTGCTGCTGCTGCCCGCCATGATCATCCGCTTCTACCAGGGCTGGCTGCAGATCATGCTGATTGACTTGCCGCTGTTCCTGGCCTCCACGTTTTCCATCTCCAGCTTTTACCTGGTCTCGCAAAAAGTGCTGTTTCCGGGCAAGTGGTACCGCACATTTCTCTACCTGCCTTTCCTGATGGCGCTGGGCATCGGACTCACCGTGACAAATTCGCGCGCCGTATTGGAGGCCCTCTTCGGCCACCAGTCGAGTTTCGCGCGCACGCCCAAGTACCGGGTGGAATCGAAGAAGGACAAGGTGCGCTCCACCCGCTACCGCAAGCGCCTGGGCTGGGTGCCCTGGATCGAATTGCTGATCGGCGCCTACTTCGCCCTGACCGTGTATTACGCCGTGGAGAATGAGAACTACATCACCGTTCCCTTCCTGCTGCTGTTCGTGCTGGGCTACTGGTACACTGGAGCGATGTCGTTGTTCCAGGGAATGTTCAGTGGTCTGGCGCTGCGCGGCGCCGAGGCACAAAGCGCGAAGCCGTATCCGGTCGGCGTGTAGCGCGTATTCCCATTTCAAACCCGCGGCGCTCCGGCGCCGTCAAATAAACAGGATGGCTGACATTACTCTGATATCCTACTTCATCGTTCCCATGGCGCTGCTCTACGCGGGCTTGCTGGGAAGCGCCGGTGTGCTGCTGCTCGTGGCGCTGTCGCTGGGCTGGCGCGTGCGGCGCCAGATGCGTGCCTCCGACGACTCGCTGCGCCGTGTTTTGGAAGAGCTGCAGCGCGAGCGCCAGCTACAATGATCGAACTTCGCAAGGTGCTGCCATGACCAAGACCCTTCTTTCCCACGCGCGAGTTGAGGCTCCCTCCGCCCTGGCGCGACCCGCCGTGATCGTGGTGGGCGCCAGCCTGTTCGTCGCGCTGTGCGCCCGCGTGACCCTGCCGCTTCCCTTCACCCCGGTTCCGCTCACCCTGCAGAACTTCGCGGTGCTGCTGGTGGGATTGGCGCTCGGCAGCCGCCGCGGCTTCGCCGCTCTTGCCCTCTATCTTGCCGAAGGCGCATCCGGCATACCCGTGTTCAATCCTTTAGGGGTTGGCGGGGTAGCTCAATTGCTCGGGCCCACCGGCGGATACCTGCTGGCGTATCCTCTGGTCGCGTTTGTCACGGGTTGGATGTGGGAGCGGCGTCATGGTCTCGTGTCCGCGCTGCTGGCGGCGATTTCCGGCGAGATCCTTCTGTTCGCCTGCGGAATTTCCTGGCTCATGCTGCTCGTCCACGTGCCCTGGGCGCAGGCCGCTCGCTTCGGCTTATATCCCTTCGTGTTCGCCGAGGTGATGAAGGTCATGGCCGCAGCGGCGCTGGCCGTGCGCGTCCGGCGTTTCGGGTTCCATTCGTGAACCCGGTGGATTCGGAAAACGCTTTGGATTCGCAGCGCGGCCGCACATCCGTGCGGAACATTACGGTGGCGCATAGCCCCGACTCCGACGATGCCTTCATGTTCTACGCGCTGGCCACGAATAAGGTGCGCGCCCCCGGCCTGACGTTCAAGCACACGCTCTGCGATATTGAGACGCTGAACCAGGCAGCACGCCAGGGCGTGTACGATCTGACCGCCATCTCGTTTCACGCCTATCCCTATATCCAGGAACACTATGCCCTGCTGTCGAGTGGCGGCAGCGTGGGCGAAGGCTACGGGCCCATGATCGTCGCCCCGCGGCCGATCAGCCTGGAGCGCATCCCGCGGGTGCGCATGGCCGTGCCCGGCAAATTGACCACCGCCTACCTGGCGCTGCAATTGTTCGCTCCCGGCATCGAAACGGCGGTGGTGGCCTTCGACCAGATTATTCCCCAGGTGCTGGCCGGCAACTACGAGGCTGGACTCATCATCCACGAAGGCCAGCTCACGTATGGCAAGAGCGGCTTGCAGAAGATCGTAGATCTCGGCCAATGGTGGCGTCAGACTACCGGGCTGCCGCTGCCGCTGGGAGGCAACGCCATCCGCCGCAGCTTGGGAAAGGAAATCGTGGGGCAGGTGGCGAATGCGCTCAAGCAGAGCATTCGGTACGCGCTCGAGCACCGCGAGGAAGCGCTGGAGTACGCCAACCAGTTTGCCCGGGACCTCGACCGGCAATCCGCCGATAAGTTCGTGGGCATGTACGTGAACGATCGCACCCTCGATTACGGCGAGGATGGCCGTGATGCTATCCGGCAGCTCCTGCAGAGAGGACACGAAGCCGGCATTATTCCCATCGAACCCCAGGTCGAGTTCGCCGCCTGAGCTTGTAGCCTACTCACGCGGCCGCTCCCGCATGCTCCCGCGCCGCGGCGTATTCATCGCCTTGCTATCATCTTGGCGGGATGGCACCTCGCAGCACCGCCGCACAGAACCTGCTGATTGACGCCGACGACACGCTCTGGGAAAACAACATCTACTTCGAGCGCGCCATCGCCAACTTCATCGAGTTCCTCAATCACCGTCACTACTCTCCCCAGCAGGTACGCAGCGTGTTGAATGAAGTGGAGCGCGACTGCATTGTCAAACACGGTTACGGGATGCACAGCTTCGCCCACGCGCTCGTGGACACTTTCGAACGCCTTTCCCTCGAGCCCATCACTCCCGAACTGCACGCCCGCATCCACAGCTTCGCCCACACGGTCGCGGACCATCCCGTGGAAATCCTCCCCGAGGTTCCGGAGACGCTCAACTACCTGGCGCAGCGTCATCACCTCATCCTGCTCACCAAGGGAGCGATGGCCGAACAATCGGGAAAGGTCGAACGGTCTGGCCTGAAGGAATATTTCTCGGCCATCGAGATTGTCGCGGAAAAAGATCCATCGACATATACCGAGGTAGCCGCCAAGTATGGGCTGCCGCCGGACTCCACCTGGATGGTGGGCAACAGCCCCAAATCCGACATCAACCCCGCCTTGGCTGCCGGACTGAACGCGGTGTTCGTGCCTCACGACAATACCTGGGTGCTGGAGCACGAAGAGTTGGCGGCGGCTCCGGAAAACTCCCGACTGCTGGTGCTGGAGAAATTTCCCGAGCTGCGCCAACATTTTTAGGGTTGGAGGCGTTCCCCAGGCGATCCCTTGTGCGGTACGACGCGCGCACCGTGCGCTCAAAGCGCTTTGCGCATCAAGTTAACCAACAATCCTGCTCTCCCGGGGCGTCAAGCGCGTGTTACGCTGGCCTTGCTCTGCAGCATTCTCGCTACCACCTCGTGTGGCAGTGACGAAGAACAATTTCCGGCAGCTGTTGCGGACGGTGGAGGCGGTGGCCGACCTGGGCCCGCTGATGACCGGCGAACGCGACTTTCCGCAAGTCGCGCGCGACATGCTGTCCGGCATGCTGCAAGCCACCGGCGCCCGCGAAGGCGTGCTGTTCACCTTCCGCGATAAGCCGGCCCTGCTGACTTCGGTGGCCTCCGCCGGGTTTGCGCTCATGCCCGAGCCCGCCCTCATTCCTCTGTTGCCCAAGCACGTGCATGCGCTCGCCTCCACCCCGGGGCCGCGGGTGATCGGCGGTCAGAACGTGCAGAATTTCCTCAGTTCCAATGGCAACGTGGCGCCGGAGCTGTTCAAGTGCATCGCACCCTTGACGGTCGGCAGCAAGCTGGTGGGCCTGGTGGCGCTGGGACGGCGCGAAGGCGACACCGCCTACACCAGTGACGAACTCGACAGCCTGGGGCTGCTCACCACCTACATCTCGCTCGCCGTGCAGAATCAGACGCTGCAGCAGGCGCTGGCGCAACGCGTCTCCGAGAACCTGCGCCTTCTGGCTTCGATGCACGGCTTCTATGACAATGCTTTGGAAGCTTTCGCCGCCGCCATTGACGTGAAACACGTCAACATCCGCGGCCACTCCCTGCGCGTGGGCCGCTACGCGGCGGGCATGGGCGAAGCGCTGGGCATGGACGCCGGCGAGGTGGCGTCCATGCGCTCGGCAGGCTACCTGCACGATATCGGGAAAGTGGTGGTGGACAAGGCGCTCTTCGCCAAGCCGGGCGCGCTCGACGCGCAGGAATTCCGCGAGATGGCGGACCACACCGTGGTGGGCCACGAGATCGTCTGCGGCGTGCAGTTCCCCTGGCCGCGCGTCCCTGAAATCGTGCGCTGGCACCATGAGCGCGCCGACGGCAGCGGCTATCCCGATGGCCTGGTGCTGCAGGACGTGCCCATGCCCGTGCGCATCGTCGCCCTGGCCGACACTTTTGATGCCATGACCAGCGCGCGGCCCTACCGCGGCGCTATCTCCGTGGGAGCCACCCTGAGCGAGATCGTCCGCCTCACGCCGCAGAAGTTCGATCCCGAAGTGGTGCAGGCCCTCCTGGTGCAGGCGCGGCGCGACGCCGTGGGCAGCAATCCCACTCCCTTCATCGAAGGCGAGCTTGGGCCCGACATCGCGGCCGGCGACATTGACCAGCTGGCCGCAACACTGCAGCACAAGATCAACCACGGCCGCGCCTACCTCGCCTGAATCCCACTACCGCGAACGGGTGACATTCGCGGACTTCGGCACGCCTGATAAACGCGCCAGGGCACCGGCTTCCTTGCCGGGTTAAGAAATGAGCTGCTTTGGGTGGAATGGCGGAGGAAGAGCCGCTACGCGCCCACCACCGCCTGCGCGATGCGGTTTTTCCCGTTGCGCTTGGCGGAGTACATGAGGTCGTCGGCGCTCTGGATCATCTGGTCGAGCGACTCGGGTTCGGCCACGAAGGTGGCTGCGCCGATGGAGAAGGTGACTGGCCAGTTGTTCTTCTGCATCAGGTCAATCAGAACGCGCTGCAGCTTGTACAGCACGAACTGTCCGGCCTCGGCGCCGGTTTCCGGAAGCAGAATCGCGAACTCGTCGCCGCCCACGCGGGCCACGAAGTCGGTTTCGCGCAGGTTCTTGCGGATGGTCTTGGCCACCCAGACCAGCAGCACGTCGCCCGTCTGGTGGCCGAAGCGGTCGTTTATCACCTTGAAATTGTCGATATCCATGTAAGCCAGGGTCAGGGGATGGCGATAGCGGCGGACGCGGTTTTTCTCCATTTCCGCTACCTGGCGGAAGGCGCGGGCGTTGGCCACGCCCGTCAGGAAATCCACCCGCGAGAGCTCCTGCTCCTGGCGGTAGGCAGCCTTCAGCCGCGCCAGAATGATGGTGGTGACGAAGAAGAACCCGAACAGGACCACGGCGTTCCAGTAGCGCACGATGAGGTGATTCACGCCGTGGCCCGCAATATCGGAGCGCAGCCAGGCGGCGGCGCACGCCATCGAGATCATGATCCCGAAGAAGGTTCCCGCGTACCAGGAGAGCAACGCCACGGGGAGCAGGTACATGATGGAGAACGAAATTTCCGCTCCCGTCAGGTGCGACAGGTAGCCGGGAACGGCGATGAGCACGATTGCCAGAGCAATCAGCTCCGCCTTGGAACGACGTTTCAGGAAATTGTCGAAATCCATCCCTTGTTCCTGGCTACTCGCGTTTCCCCCCGCTCGGATGGGTCCAGATGACCCGATCGTTGAGGTGGCGCCCCAACGCCCGGCTATATCGCCGCGTGAGCTCCGGCATCAGGCTGCCGCCGTCCTCGCGGCGTTCCAGTCCGAACACCGTTTGCGGGAAGTTCAGCTTCTGCTGCACTGCCCAGATCTTTTCGTGCTGGTTGGGAGGCAGGACCTGGGCCGGATCGCCGACCGCCACCCAGCCAATCGGAACCAGGGTTCCCGGCCCTAGTACGGTGCGGATATGGACAACGCCATTAATCCGCACTTCCGCCCCACGCCCCACCCGAGCGCCATTGAATATAGTAACGCCGGTGGCCAAAAATACCTCGTCTTCCACCTGGCAGCCCGTCAGGTAGGCACGCGGGCCTACCAGCACATGATCGCCCAGCCGCAGCGGGTGTCGCTGGCTCCCGCGCAGCACGGCATTCTCCATCACAATGCAGTTGGCCCCAATAGTGACCGGCCCGCCCTCGGCCGTAACAATCGCACCAAATAGGATGCGGCTGTGCTCTCCTATCGTCACCTCTCCGCACACCATGGCCGTGGGCGCAATGTAGGCGCTGGCCGCTACGATCGGGCTTTTCCCTTGATGTTCCAACAACATACGTGTTCTCAGGCGCGAGCCTGCCCGCGGTTTGGGTTGGCATGGTAGCAGACAATTCAGCAGTCCAAAAATGACTGCAGGGGGAGGTGGGCCTCCCATCGGTCACCTGCTCGGGGACTGGGGCTGAAGCCCCCGTTCTCGCTGACGTACAACGCGGCGCTGAAGCGCCGCTCTTCCAGCGGGAGCGGGTTTCGTGCACAAGATCGCAGCGGCGGCGGAGGGCGGGCGCTTTGGGGAAAGGCTGCAGGATTCTCGGGGAAGAGCGGGCCTTCAGGCCCACGTTTCTGAGCAGCAAAAATGGGGCCTTCAGGCCCAGCAAACAAGATGGCGCCGTCGCCAAAAGGGCCGCTCTTCCTCGACTAGGCGCTCGGTTGCTGGCGCTGAAACAGGTCGGCCCAGGATTCGTCGAGGTGGTTCCAGCGGTCCTGGTCGCGCCAACTAGACTCGTTGTCGGGTATGTGCAGCATGCCGTGGCCCTCGGAGCACATCATCTCGGTCGCCGCCCAATCCAGCAGGGAATAACTGGGACAGCCCACATGCACCGACATGCCCAGCCTTTGCAGGCAGACGCGGCAGCGTTGCCGCTGGTCGTGAATGGCCCAGGAGAGCGCGCCGATAGCGCCCACCATGAATAGCCACAGCGACAAAATGCCGGTCACCCCGTGGGCCATGCCCGTGAACAGGATGGAAAGATAGCGCGCCAGCTCAAGAGCGAGCACGAAGACGGCTGCCAGCAGCAGCCCCGACTTGGCCAGGAAGAAAGCCCACCAGCGCGCGACCTCGCGCTTTGATCGCTGCTGGCCGGCGTTGGAACGGGCGCGCCCGGAACGCACGATGCTCACCGACCCCACCGTGGCCAGCAACAAGAAGACCAGGTACCACTTCACCGCTTGCCGAGCCAGCGCCAGCATGGAGGTGATCTCCAGCCGGTTTTGACGGAAATAGTACCCCTCGTTCTCGCTCAGGTTCTCCAGCGCGGGAAGCGCCTGGGCGGCGCTGACACCGGGCACAAAGCGGGCTACCGCTCCCATGCGGTCCACGAAGTTGGTAAAGGGGGGCTCCGCCGGATCCAGCAGCGACCAGGCGGCAATTTCCGGGGCCACGAAGCTAAAGCGGGGGGGAAGAATCCCGATCACCCGCTGGGCTCGTCCCTTGATTTCCACGGTTTGCCCGAGAACGTTGCGGTCGCGACGGAAGAGTTCTTGCCACGCGTCGTCGCTCAGCACGGCGCAATCGGAGCAGCGGGCCAGATCGCCGGGCTGGAAAGTGCGGCCGAGAGCCGCGCGCACTTCCAAAACTTCAAAGAAACGCGGAGAAACCCGCGCCGACGATGCCGCCAGGGTGCGGCTACCCCCCGCCAAAGTGGCCGGCGCCCAGGAGTAGGCTGCGATGTCTTCGATCAGCTTGCTCTTCTGCCAGGCCGCGGTGACGCCGAGCAGCGTGTCCGAACGGAACCAGTCGAAACGCCCGGCAGGACGCAGAGTGAACAACTGGGCTGCGCGTGGATAGGGCAGTGCGAACATGGAGCGCGCCTCCGGCGCGAAACCCGTAGCCGGCACCAGCACCGCCAGCAGCAATGCCAGAATCCCCAGGCACAACGCCGGCGAGCGCCGCACCTGTTGCGCGCGTGCCAGGAAGCGGGCCCGGTCGAGCCGCTGCCAGAGCGCTTCCGCGCAAGATCCCCAGCAGGCGCGAAGCAGCTCCAGTTCGGTGGAGCGCGAAAGCCGCCCGCTTTCCGCCAGGAAATGACACCAGTGCCAGGCGCGGGCCTGGCGGGTGCGCGACCACTCGGCGCGCTGCCGGCGCGGAACCATCCAGCTCGCGGCCCAAAGAATTACACGGCAAGTCCACAGCAGCCGTTGCAGACGAAGGGCCCGCATCATACGGGCACCTCGCTCCTGAGCTTGTGCGACGCCGCCAGCCGTCGTAGAAGCGGGTAGCGCCGCCGGGCATGACCCAGCGCGGAATTCCCCGATCGCGTGAGCTTGTAGTATTTGCGCGCGGGCCGCTGGCCGGCGAACGCCGCGCTCGGCGCTTCCCAGCGCGAGTCAATCAGTTTTTGCAGTTCCAGGCGCCGCAGGGCGGGATATACCGTGCCGCTGGGCAGGCCGGTGATGTCCATGATGTCGAAACCATAGCGCGGCTCGGCCGCAATGGTTTCCAGGATCAGCGCGGAGGTGTGAGAGAGTTTCACGCCTCACCACCACTATGTAGGATTCTACACCCCGGGGCATTGTGGAAAGCCGGGATTCGCGCTCCCGGCTGGGCTGCGGAGATGCACAAACCGGCGCGACATGGCGCCGTTCGGGTTTAGAGCTCGACCAGGACGTCGCCGCCTTCCACCTTGATCGGATAGGTAGCGACGCGGGTGGCGGAATCATGGGCCGCCGCCCCGGTCGTGGGATCCCACTCCCAGCCATGCCAGGGGCACACCACTTTCCCGGCATTTACGAAGCCCTGGCCCAGGGGCCCACCCCGGTGCAGGCAGACATTGTCCATGGCGGAAAGCACGCCGCCGACGTTGGCGACGCAAATGACCTTGTCGCCGGCGGCAAATTCGCGCGCCTCCCCTTCGGAGGGCAAATCGGCGACACTGGCAATCTTGACGAATTGGGGCATCACCGATCCACGTTTCTCGTTCAGCCGGCAGAGCACGGTCAGCCCCGGACCGGCCCGGGCCTTGAAGTTTGTTGTCGTCTCTAGCGTGGCTGCAAGGTTTGCGCGATCATCACCTGGCGTTTGAAATCCTCGGCCATGTTTGCTTCCAGGCGGACCTCGGTGGGCTTCTTCGCCAGCGACATCTGGTCAATCTTGTCCTGCAGCTTCAACAGAGCATAAAAGAGGTTCTCGGGACGGGGCGGGCAGCCGATTACGTACACATCGACCGGCACTATCTTGTCCACGCCCTGGAGCACCGCGTAGGTATTAAAGGGACCGCCGACCGAGGAGCACGCGCCCATCGAGATGACCCATTTGGGATCGGGCATCTGGTCGTAAATGCGCTTCACCACCGGGGCCATTTTGAGGGTGACCGTGCCGGCCACGATCATCAGGTCGCTTTGCCGGGGGCTGGGGCGGAAGACCTCCGATCCGAAACGCGCAATATCGAAGCGCGAGGTCGAGGAAGCAATCATCTCGATGGCGCAGCAGGCCAGCCCGAAGGTCATGGGCCAGACCGCCGATTTCCGCGCCCAGTTGAAGACGTAATCTACCGTCGTGATGAGGAAATTCTTCTCGAACTTGTTCTGAAGCCAGCCCATGGTCCCCCTGGAAAACCGTTGCGCCAGGTCAGGCGCGCAGCCGCCAACCGAATGACGGCATCCGGGTTCAGTCTAGGAGTGGGGCTCGGCAGTGTCAATCGGCCCGCTGCGCCTCGTTCTCGGCCGCGGACCTTCGCCCTGAAAGGCGCTACACAGCGTAAGATTGGCCTCGCTGGCTCCGCGGGTAGCCTCGTTCCAGGTCTGTTGCAGAAGTTGTTGCCAGGAGGAAGCGGGCGCATTTGGCGAGTGCGGCGTGCCGGTGCGCACCGAAGCAGACGCGGGCTGGCCAATCTGGTAAGGCGAGAACGGCGATGCGCATCGAGATCCGCCAGGGAGACATCACGCAGCAGCCCGACGTGGATGCCATCGTGAACGCCGCCAACACCGATCTGGCGCTGGGCGCCGGGGTTGCGGGCGCGATCCGCCGGCGCGGCGGCGACCAGATTGACCGCGAGGCCCGCGCCCAAGGACCGGTCAAGCTGGGCGAGGCGGTCGTCACCTCGGCTGGGAACCTGCTGAGCCGCTGGGTGATTCATGCCGCCGCCATGGGCTATCGCCCGGAAGACGACCTTATTCCCAAGCGCGCCGGCTCGCTTTCGAGCGCCTCCATTATTCGCGATTCCACCCGGAACAGTCTGCAGCGCGCCGAGGAAGCCGGAGCGCGCAGCATCGCCTTTCCCGCGCTGGCGACCGGCGTTGCCGGCTTTCCGACGGACGAATGCGCCGCCGCCATGATCGCGGCGGTACGCGAGTATGACAGCCAGAACCCGCATAGCGCGATTCAAAGGGTGGTGTTCGTTCTGTATGGGAAATCGGACTACGAACAGTTCCAGCGCGCGTTATCGGGGGAGTGAAGCCGCTGGCTCTTTGTGCCGCTCAAGCGGGGACTGAGATTTTCCGGATCATGACCGGCTTGCCGCAAGCCATTTCGAGCAGGTAGCGGTCGGCCGCTAATTGCGCGGCCGCGGCGCTGAATTCGTCGAACTCGTCGGCCTCGATCAACGTGACCGGGCCGCGGTCGTGCACCCTGACGGAAGCGGCGCCGCTCTGGGCCAGGTCTCCCGCCACTCGTAAAATGCCCGCCAGCAGATTGGTCTCGTGTCGCTCGGAAGGGCTCAGCGTGCCAAAGAGTTTTTGCTTGCTGCTGGGCAGGGCTCCGCGGTGGTAGCGCGCCGCCAGCGCGGCCAGCCGCAGGTCTTCCCGCGACCAGCCCAGCGGCGGTTCCAGCTTCAGGATCTGCTTGTATGAAAACTTCTGGTGTTTCTTGTCGGCCTTGATCCGGCCGGAATCGCGAGCCAGCGCCGCCGCGTGCAGAACGTTGCGGGCGTGCTGCCGGCTGCCCTCCGGGCGCGCCCCATTGGCGTGCAAGCCGTCGTAGATCTTCAACGCCAGATGCGCGACCGTGCGCGTTCTGGCGAACTCCGGATCGCGAAACGCAGCCCAGGCCGCCAGCTTGGCAATGCCCGCGGCGCGCAGCTTGTCGCCCTGGGGCAAGCCGGCGCGCCACTCCGACCAGACGCTGGTTTTCCCCAGAGTCAATTCCCGGTACTTCTCCACTCTCCGGCTGCGCTCCTCGTGAATGCGGCGGTGCCAGCGCGACTCGGCTTCCGCGTCCACGAATGCGCTGATCTGTTGCGCCCGCTGCCAGAGCACGTCCAGGTCGTGCACTTCCCCGAGCAGGTCCTGCAAATGCGCCAGCGTCTTGCCCCAGGCCGCGTGCCGACGCGGCAAGAAATTCTCCAGCGTATAGCGGAAGCGCTTGATGCCGATGCGCAAGCGGTGCAAAGCCGCGCCGCTGCGGCTGCGCAAGGCCGCCAGGTGCAGCCGGCGCGCTTCCTCCCAGCGCTCCAGGGCCATGTGCTGGAAGGCCAGCGACTCCAACGGCAGGCGCCGGGAGCGCGCCGGAAGCGAGGCACACCAGGCGCGCCACTTCTGCCGATCGAAGTCCCTCAAGGCGGCCAGCGCCTCGGTTTTCAGCTGCTGTTCGCGCTGTTCCAGGTGATCGAGCAGCCCCCTGGCGACCGGATCCTGCGCCTCAGACAGCTTCAGCACCCACTCGCGCATGACCTGCACGTCGCGCAGCTCGCCCAGCGCGGCGAACAGCGGTTTGGCCGATTTCTTCATGCGCTTCCACTCGGGATCGGGGTCGAGCGCGATGAAACCGTCGGCCAGAGACCGGCAACGCCGGATGGCGACCCGCAAGTCGTGCACCGGGTCGGGCGCAAAATTGGCCTCGACCTTGTCGCATTCCTCCAGCGTCTTGCGCATCCAGTGCGCCAGCCCGCGCGGCTTGCGCTTTAAGCTGCTGCTCTGCCTGGCCATGCCCTTCCCTGTTCTTATCGTACACGCGCAGGAACGTGTCGGCGGTGACGCCGACGCCGGGGTAGAGGCTGCTGTGTGTCGCCGGCGTCAATCAGGGGACACGGCCGGTGCGTGCTAAACTGAAGTACGGCAAAATGGCCCAAATTCAGCGCAGAAAAACGGTAACCGCCAGCATCGGGGGCGTACAGGTCGGCAGTGATGCACCGGTAGTGGTGCAATCCATGACCAACACCGATACCGCCGATGTGCCCGCGACCGTGCGCCAGACCGCCGCGCTGGCCCGCGCCGGCAGCGAACTGGTACGCGTGACCGTGAACAACGAGGCCGCTGCGGCCGCCGTGCCCAGGATTGTCGAGGAACTCGACAAGCAGAACGTGCGCGTGCCCATCATCGGCGACTTCCATTACAACGGGCACCTGCTGCTCAAAAAGTTTCCCGCGTGCGCGCGTGCTTTGGCCAAGTACCGCATCAATCCCGGCAACGTCAGCGTAGGCCGCAAGGACGACGACAATTTCCGCACCATGGTCGAGGTGGCGGTCGAGAACCAAAAGCCGGTGCGTATCGGCGTCAATTGGGGCTCCCTCGACCAGGCGCTGCTCACCCGCATGATGGACGAGAACTCGCGGTTGGCCGAGCCGCTGGACGCGCGCCAGGTAACCATGGAAGCCATGGTAGTAAGCGCGCTGAACTCCGCCCATCTGGCGGAGAAGTACGGCCTGCGCGCCGACCAGATCATCCTCAGTGCCAAGGTGAGCGGGGTGCAGGACCTGCTCGACGTCTACCGCGCGCTGGCCGCGCGCTGCGCCTATCCCCTGCACCTCGGCTTAACCGAGGCGGGCATGGGAATGAAGGGCATCGTCGCCTCCACCGCGGCGTTGGGCGTGCTGTTGCAGGAAGGCATCGGCGATACCATTCGCGTGTCGCTCACGCCCGCTCCCAACGGTGATCGCACCGAGGAAGTCCTGGTGGCGCAGCAGATTCTGCAGTCGCTCGGCATTCGCAGCTTCACTCCCCAGGTGACCGCCTGTCCGGGATGCGGGCGCACCACCAGCACCTTCTTCCAGGAAATGGCGGAGCAGATCCAGTCTTACCTGCGCGAACAGATGCCGGCCTGGAAAGACCGCTACGCCGGCGTGGAAGAGATGAAGGTGGCGGTGATGGGGTGCGTGGTCAACGGCCCGGGAGAATCCAAGCACGCCAACCTGGGCATCTCGCTGCCCGGGACCTTCGAAGAGCCAAAGGCGCCGGTGTACGTGGACGGCCGCCTGTTCACCACGCTGCGCGGCGACCACATCGTCGCCGAATTCCGCAAGATCCTGGACGAATACGTGGAGTCGCACTACGCCGTCCGGGAAGCAGTGGCGACTTCGAGATAGCGCGGGAAAATCCGCGGATTCCGCTCTCCCCACTCTCAATTGTGCGCGAAGATGGCGCCGATCGTCAGGCAGCGCTAGCTTTTTCGGCCACCTGCTCCAGCTCGGGATAGCGTTCCAACAACGGTCCGGGTGCCTTCACCGGCTTGCCTGTCACCAGGTGCTTCAACTGCAGTGCATTCACCACCGCTTTGCCCTGGAAGTGGTTGTTGGCCACCACGAAAGTCACCTGCGATTTGCGCGCAATGTGCAGCGCGCGGTTTTTCCAGCCCTCGAGCTCAGCGAGCGAGTACAGGTAGTTGTAGCGGTCGTTGCGGTTGTCGGAATCGAACCATTGCTCGTAATTGCGCCCGTGCAGGCGGACGTAGCCGGTGCCCGAGGTCACGTGCTGGGTGGCGCCCAAGGATTTGCCCAGCAGCGGCTGGTCGATATTGCAGAACGCAACGTTGCGCTGCACGAAGTAGGCGAGCGTTTCTTCGCTGTTCCAGCTGGCATGCCTTACTTCCACCACCCTCGGGTACTCGATGAACTGGCGCAGTAACGTCTCCAGGTACTCGCGGTTTTCCTCCGTATTCTTGAAAGAGATAGGAAACTGGATGAGCAGCGCGCCCAGCTTGCGCTCCGCCGCCAGCGCATTCAGCCCATCCTTGGCCAGCATCTCGTCCTCGTCGGTGGGACGAATGGTTTTGGCCGACGTGCCTTCCATGACCGCCAGGGGCGAGTGCGTGAACGAGCGGTGCAGCTTGGCCGTAAACAGGAAGTTGGGGTTTACGGAGGCCACTTTCAAGCACCACAGTTTCGCCAGCTCGGGGCGGATGTGACCGTAGAAGGACGTGTTGATCTCGATAACGTCCACAAACTGCGCCAGGTATTCCAGCGGATGCTGCTTGCGACGCGCGATCTCGCTCGGGTACACCACGCCTTCCCAGTCCTTGTACGCCCAACCGGCGGTCCCGATGCGCAGGCTCGGCGGCTCGGGTGCGCTCTCCCGGACATCGGAATTTTGCGGTGAAATGCTCAAACTCGGCACCTGCAGGAAATTCGCGGCGCGGGACGCACGCCGGCAACCGCTGCAGATTAGCACATCAAAATTCGCCCAGCTTGGCCGCGCCGATCAGCGCCGCCACAGCCTGCGCCGCTCGTACCGGCAACCAAGCGTCCGCAGCCAGCGGTGACCCCGGTCACATGGGAGAGTGATAACGAGCCTTCTCTTGCCGCCTGCAGCGGAGCAGACTGTTCCGGTGCACTCCAGAGCTACCCCCGAAGGCCGCTGGACCCCTTCCCCCAAGGGTATCTTGTGGGGGACCTTGCTCAGCAGTTCGCTGTGGACGCTGCTCTTCTTCCTCACGCAGTGGCTGGTCGCGCTGGCGCAGAAATCCTTCTAAGCGCCACTCCAGCACGTACCTTACTGTCGCCCATAGATCAGCAGCACCACGAAATAGGCGCCGCCCGGAAATTGGCTATCGCGCGCGAAACACGCGCCCAGCGCGTACCCTGCCGCGTCCGCGGACAAGATCACGCTACGCGCTTTATCCGACAGCTCGGTCAGCTGCGTGGTGGTGTACACGACCGCGGAACGCACGTTGGGGAACCGGAGCGCTGCAGCCGCGTCCAGGGTCCCGTTACTCGCCATGCGGCAGGCCAGCGCGCGCAACTGCGCTACCGGGCGTTGCGGCAGAGCGGGCATGCCGCTCCGGGCGCGGGCTGTGGCGATTGCAGCGCTGATGGCCTCCTCGGCTGCGGCGGGCGACTCCTCTGAGATGGTGCGCGCGAAGTCCTCGGTCACGTACAACGATTCCCCGCTGGCGATCACTCCCACGCCGATCGCGTTGTAAGCCGGGTTCAGAAGATTGGCCCGGTGCGGTGGGGAGTGCACCAGGCTCTCGTGCGCCGAAGGCGCATCCAGGTCGTAGGCCACGTTTTCGGCGGCGCGATCGGAGGTCACGCCGGCCTGCGCCAGCCGGCGCGCCAGCTCGGGTTCGCCCGCGAACTGGTGCGAGAGCGCACGGTGCCCGGCCAGCAGCCGGGTGTGCGCGCGTGCCGCCTGCTGCAGTTGCGCATCCAGGCGCAACGGAGGGGCGCCCCGTTGGGCTCGCTCCTCATTGGCGCGGCGGACCAGATCCTGCTCGGCGGCGGAGTCGAACTCCTGGGCCCCGGCCAGCGCGCTGAGGAAAACCACCCCCACGATGAGGAAAATCCGCAAGCCCTTCATGACACATAAGATGATAGCGCATGGGCTGTGGGAACTTTTTCCTTTTCTTCGCCCTGCAGCGCGCCTAAAATGAGGCCGTTGCGGAGGTAAACGGTATGGTTTCGCTCTTGTTTACAGCGCTGGCTTCCCTGGCGCTGGGCGCTGCCGCGGGCTGGCTCCTGGCCCGCTCGTCCGCAGCCGGTGTTCGCCAGAGATTAGCCGACGTGGAAGCGCAGCTGAGCGCAAGCTGTGCCGAGTTGCAGGCGCAGCTCAAGTCGAACGGGGAGATGCGCGAGGCCAACGCCCGGCTGCAGGCCACCCTGGACCATGAGCGCGAAGCCGCGAAGGAAAAGCTGGCGCTGGTGAATACCGCCCAGGAGCAACTGGGCGCGGCCTTCAAGGCGCTTTCCTCCGAAGCCCTGCGCAACAACAACGAATCCTTCCTGCAATTGGCAAAGGCAAGCTTCGAAAACCTGCGCAGCACCGCCACGGGGGAGCTGGAGAAGCGGGAAAAAGCCGTCGAGCAGCTGGTTTCGCCCATCAAGGACGTTCTGGAAAAGTTCGACGGGCACATCCGTGAAGTGGAGAAGGAGCGCGGTCAGGCTTACGGCACCCTCAGCGAGCAGGTGCGCTCGCTCCGCGAGACCCAGGAGTGCCTGCGAGACCAGACGGGAAAGCTGGTGCAGGCGCTGCGGGCGCCCTCGGTACGCGGCCGGTGGGGCGAAATCCAGTTGCGGCGGGTGGTGGAGATCGCCGGCATGCTGCCCTACTGCGATTTCGAGGAGCAGACCACGGTGCAGACCGAAGACGGGCGGCTGCGCCCCGACCTGCTGGTGAAGCTGCCGGGCGGCAAGAACCTGGTGGTGGATGCCAAAACGCCGCTGCAGGCTTACCTGGAAGCCCTGGAGGCCCAGGAGGAGACGGTGCGCGCCGCCAAGCTCGCCGAGCACGCGCGCCAGGTGCGGGACCACATGGTGAAGCTCGGCGCCAAATCCTATTGGGAACAGTTCGATCACACGCCCGAGTTCGTGGTGATGTTTTTACCCGGCGAAACCTTCTTCAGCGCGGCCCTGGAGCAAGACCCGTCGCTTATTGAATCGGGGGTGAACGAGAAGGTGATCCCAGCCTCGCCCACCACGCTCATCGCACTGCTGAAAGCCGTGGCCTACGGCTGGGGCCAGGAGAAGATCGCGCGCAACGCGCAGCAGATCAGCGCCCTGGGCAAGGACCTGCACGAGCGCTTGCGCACGCTCGCCCGGCACTTTGAGGACGCGGGCCGCGGGTTGGATCGCGCAGTGGAGTGCT
>JAMXLI010000082.1 GCA_024281115.1 Terriglobales bacterium
GCTGCGGCGGCCTCGGAAGCCCGCACCGCATCGGGCACGTGTCCCACAAAGCTGATCGTGCGCCTGCGCGCTTCTGCGGCAGCCGCGAAATAACCGTCCCGTGGGATAAGTGATTGGATCTTGATGAAATCGGCGCCTTCCGCCTCCAGATCATCCACCGCTCGACGAGCGTCATCGCTCCCGCGAATCGGGACGGAGGCGGGAAAGCGCGGTTCGGGACCGTCCAGCATGGGACCTGAGATCACCATGCGAGGACCAATCTGCCTGCCGGCCTCGCTCTGGGCGCGCCACTGCTGCAGCAGCTTCAGATCGCCTCCCATGTCGCGGACCCCGGTCACTCCGTTGGCCACGAAGAGCGGCAGGATGATTTCCCGCCCGCCTGGCAGCCAGTCGCCAAAGTTGGTATGAACGTGCATGTCCCAAAGACCGGGGATCAGGTATCCGTTCTTCGCATCTACCACCAAGGCGTGGGCGGGAATTTTTAGATGCTTGCCCATTCCGGCGATGCGTCCGGCGTCAACGACCACGGTCAGGTTCTGTTGAATGGCGCCCGAGCGGGTATCCACCACGTTGGCGTGCGTCAGCGCCAGCGAAAGCGGCGCATTCTGGGCAAAAGCGGCGAGCGCGCAATTCAAGAGCAGCGACGCGACAAAGCGAACCACGAAATCTCCTCCTGGCCCCTGGATTGCCTGCGTCGAATCACTGAAAGGCACGCTGGAACCGCTCCCGCAAGCTGGCCAGGCGGGACACGGGTTCGTTGCTGAAGACCAGGCGCAGGTAGCGAGGGGCCACGGTTTCGCCCCAATGCTGCATGGGCGTCGCCGCGACCTGGGCGCGGTTCAGTAACCGCGTGGAGGCTTCAGCCGGAGTGAACCCCATCGCTGCCGTCTCCACCAGCAGGCACCAGCCGCCTCCCGGCCGCACCACCGGATAATCGGCGAGCTGTTCCAGGACCGTGTCGCGACGCGCCTGCCATTCGCGAACACAAGCGTCCACTTCGGCGGTGGGGGAGCGCAGAGCAGCGAGTGCGCCCGCCTGCGCAATTCCGATCGGCGTCACCACGTTGTATATGTGCGCGCGCGCGATTTTCTCGACGATGTCGCCGCGCGCCGCTATCCAACCCACGCGCCAGCCGATCATGCGGAATTCCTTGGAGACGGAACCGATGATGATGGTCTGCTCGGCCATTCCGGGCAGAGCGGCAGGATGGATCCGCGAGCGGCCATCGAATAGGATGCGCTCGGCGGCCGCATTGTAGATGAGCCATAGCGAAGCGCGCCGGCACAGGTCGGAAAGCGCTTCCCATTCACCGCGGTCAAGCACAGCACCCGAGGGCATCGACGGGCTCATGGCCAGTAACGCGCGGGCGTTGGGGCGCAATGCCCGGCCCAGAGCGTCGAGGTCCAGGCGCCATTCGCCCGAGCGCGTCAGCAGCGGCACAAAGCGCGGCACGGCGCCCGCAAGCCGCACCCGGTTGATGATGCCGGCGTAGATGGGATCGGTGAGGATGACTTCGTCGCCGGGATCGGTGGTGGCCAGCAGCGCGTCCAAAATACCTTCTGTGGCCCCACAGGTGATGACGATGTCGCGTTCTGTGTAATCGATCCCGGTTTGCTGTCGCAGGCGATGGGCGATGGCCTGCCGCAGGTCCTCGCGCCCGGTGAACGGCAGATAGCTGTTGGCTTCGTCGGAGTCGAGCGCGGCGCGGGTGGCCGCAATAGCCGCTTGCGGCGGGCGCAGATCCGTATCCAGGTTCTCCAGCCGCAGCACGTCCGGATCCGAACCCGCATCGCGCGCTACCTGATCAATGGAGAATCCCGGAAGCTGGTCCAGCCTGTGCGAGCCTCGCATGTGCCGCGCCCTCGCTCCGCAAGTGACGCGCGAAGCCAGGTAGCTTATGCGTTTGGGGCACAACTGTGCAATTGGCGGGCGGATCGAGAGACAGCGGCGGAGCAATGCGGCGCGTCAGACCTCGCGCGACTGCCGCCGGTCGTACACGCCCAGAGCAATCAAAGCCAGACCGGTGAGAGCCAGCACTCCCATCACCGCAAGGAATGTCTGATGATGTCCTTGTCGCCAGGCGGCCGGCAGGAAGAACAGCACCAGAAAATCGAAGAACCAGGCGCTGCATCCCGCGGCAATGAGTGCCGTACCCGTCTCGCGCTTTTCCTCGATGGTCTCCATAAGCAGCCTCCACTTACAGCGCCACTCAATGCTTCTCGAGCACCTTCCGGATGCGGTCGAACGCCCAATCAATTTCCTCGCGGGTGATCACCAGGGGCGGCGCGATCCGGATTACGCGCTCGTGCGTTTCCTTGCACAGAATTCCCTCTTCCTTGAGCGCCTCGCAATACGACCGGGCCGGGCGGTTCAGCTCGATCCCGATCCACAGGCCTACGCCCCGCACCTCGCGCAGGTCTGGGCTGCGCAGCGTGCGCAGGCGCTCCAGGAAGTACGCGCCCAGTTCCGCCGAGCGCTCGACCAGCTTCTCCTCAACCAGAACGCGCAGCGCGGCGCGCGCCACCGCGGCGCCCAACGGATTACCGCCGAACGTGCTGCCGTGATCGCCGGGCTGGAAGACGCCCAGAACTTCTTTCGAGGCCAGCACGGCCGAGACCGGGTAATACCCGCCCGCGAGCGCCTTGCCCACGATGAGCACGTCGGGCTGAATGCCCTCGTGCATATACGCGAACAGCTTGCCGGTGCGGCCGAGCCCGGATTGAATTTCGTCTGCGATCAGGAGCACGCGATTCTCCCGGCAGATAGCGGCGGCTTGTTGCAGGAAGCCGGCGGGCGGAATCACAATTCCCGCTTCGCCCTGGATGGGTTCCACCAGGAAAGCGCAGGTGTGCGGCGTGATGGCCGCGCGCAGAGCGCTTGCATCCCCAAAAGGGATGACCTTGAACCCCGGTGTGAAGGGGCCGAAGCGGAAGCGGTACTGCTCGTCGGTGGAAAAGCTGATGATCGTGAGGGTGCGGCCATGGAAGTTATTGGCGCAGACGATGATCTCCGCGCGGTCCTGCGGTATTCCCTTGAACGTGTAGCCCCACTTGCGCGCGGCCTTGACCGCCGTCTCCACCGCCTCCGCACCGGAATTCATGGGCAAAGCCATCTCCATGCCGGTGAGGTCGTGCAGTTCTTTGTAGAGCAGCGCCAGCTGGTCGTTGCGGAACGCGCGCGAGGTCAGCGTCACCTTGCGGGCCTGCTCGATGAGCGCGTTCAGGATTTCGGGGTGGCAGTGTCCCTGGTTGACCGCCGAATACGAGGCCAGGCAATCCAGGTAGCGTTTGCCTTCGACGTCGTACACCCAGACGCCCTGGGCGCGCTCGATCACCACGTCCAGAGGATGGTAGTTGTGCGCTCCGTAGCGCTCCTCCAGTTCCACGTAATCCTGCGTGCTCATGCGCGTGTCCAGCATTTCGTGCGTCGCCATCATGCTCCCACCTCGGTCCTTCCAAATGTTGAAAACCGTGGAACCGCCGAGACCGCCGGGCCGATCGCGGCCGCTTCTGCGGGTCTATTGTGCAGCACGCCGCCAAGTCCTACCGGCAGCTGTCCAGCAGCATGGTCAGCAGCGCCATGCGAACATATAGCCCATTGATTGCCTGCCGGAAGTACAAGGCACGCGGGTCATCATCCACCGATTTGTCCAGTTCGACGGTGCGCGGCAACGGGTGCAGGATCATCGCGTTGCCTTTCATCCGCCGCAGGATCCCGGAATCAATCGCGTATTGCCGCGGGTCCTGGATGCCGGTGAGGCGCTCGGGCCGGATGCGCGTCTGGTAGATGACGTCCGCTTCGCCGGCGACGGCTTCAAAGTTGGTTTCCAGTTCGTATTGCACGCCGTGCCGCTCCAGGTATTCCAGGATGTCGGGCTTCACCTGCAGTTCCGGCGGACTGACAAAGAAAATCTTCATGCGGTCGAACTTGGCCAGCAGGTAGGCGAGCGAGCGCGCCGTCCGCGCCCGGTCCAATTCGCCGATGAAGGCAATGGTAAGGCCGTTCAGCGGGCGCTCGCGGTAGATGGTGTAAAGATCCAGCAGGGCCTGGGTGGGATGCTGTCCGCCGTTGCCGTCGCCGGCGCTGATGACGGGGACAGGCGAGACTTGCGCCGCGCGCTGCGCGCCGCCTTCTTCCGGATGCCGGATAACGATGACGTCGGCGTAATTCCCGATCACCCGGATAGAGTCCTCCACCTGCTCCCCCTCGATCTCGGAGGAGAAAACGCGGGCGTGCTCGGTCGAGAGCACCCGGCCTCCCAGCCGATACATGGCTGATTCGAAGGAAAAACGGGTGCGCGTTGAGGGCTGATAGAACAGTGCCGCCAGGATGCGGTTCTGGTAGTCGAGCGTGCCGCCCCGCGCCACGATGCGCTCCATCAAGCGAGTGCGGTCGAACAGATCCATCAGCAGCGGGACGGTGAACTGCTGCGCCTCGATAACATGGCGAAGCGGCGATGGCGATCCCGGCTGCGGGACGACTCGGAGATGGGGAACGACGACATTCATGGCCGGAACGCAGCCTCCATTAAGTCGGGCAGCTCTCTGTTGCGCTCGCGGGCGGCGGCCACGTCGCGCACTATGTGCGTTCCCGCCGCTCCGGCGATGGCCTGCGGCAGGTGCTCGTAACACGTGATTACTACCTCGCTG
>JAMXLI010000083.1 GCA_024281115.1 Terriglobales bacterium
TGGATGTATGGGCGCAGGCAGTGGACGTTGGCGATCCCGAGGCCGTGCGCAACTTCGTGGCCGGGGTGGCGGAGCGCTTTGGGCGCATTGATATTTGCGTGACCAATGCCGGCGGTCCCCCCGCCAAGGGCTTCCTGGAGACCACCGTCGAGGAATGGCGGCGCGCCGTGGATCTGAACCTGCTGAGCGTGGTCTACTTCGCGCACAACGTGATCCCGCACATGCGGCGCAACCGCTGGGGGCGATTCATCACGGTCACGTCCATTACGGTGAAGCAGCCGGTCGCTGACCTGGTGCTCTCCAACGCGGTGCGCACCGCGGTGCTCGGCCTGGTGCGAAGCCTGGCCAGCGAGTTCGGCAAGGACGGGATCCTGGTAAATAACGTTGGCCCGGGTTACACGGCGACCGATCGGCTGAAAAACCTGGCGGCTACACGCTCGCGCGCCAGCGGGAAGAGCGAGCAGGAAATCTTCGAGCAGTGGGCGGCCGACAGCGCGCTCAAGCGGGTGGGCGAGCCGCGCGAATTCGCCGACACCGTCGTCTGGCTGGCCTCGGAGCGCGCCTCCTATGTCACCGGTCAGACGGTGCTGGTGGACGGGGGCGCCTATCGCGGATTGTAGTTCGGGTGTCAGGGGGAGACCGCGGGCCGGCGCCGGCGGGTGCCACTTTTGCGGGGCAGTCGGAATCGTGTAAACTTCCTCCCCATCCCCGGAGATTTCGCAGCCCCCTCCCGGGGACTTCGTCATTTTTCATTCGAATCTGCTGATGCCCGCCGGTGCTGAGCGTCCAATACCGGAAGGCCCAGCTATACGAGTTCGCCGACAGCAGAGCAGTCGAGGAGAGGTGGACCCAATGCGCAGTGCGGCACAGAGGATCACGGTCATAGCGGTTATCGTCGTGGCGTTCGCGGCAACCCTGCTGGGACAAGGCGGTGCCACCGGCGCGATCACGGGAACGGTTACAGACGCCACCGGAGCGGTCATTCCCAACGCTGAGGTGAAGATCGTCAGCAAAGCCACCGGGGAAGCGGTGCGCACGCTGCGGACCGACACCACGGGCGTGTTCAACGCCTTGCTCATGCCGGTGGGCGTCTATGACATTACCGTCAACGCCCCCGGATTCGGGCAGGGAACGGTGGCGGACGTGGCTGTGCGCGTTACCGAGACCACGCGCATGTATGCGCGCCTGAATCCGCAGCGCGTCACCGAGCAGGTGGAGGTCCAATCGGAGGTGCAGACCATTGAGACCACCACGGCGGCGACCGGCGAATCCATCGAGGCGCGCACCATCCGGACGCTGCCGCTGGCCACGCAGAACTTCCAGCAGTTGCTGAGCCTCTCCGCCGGAACCGCCAGCGATCTCAACGCGTCGGCGCAGCTCGGCCGCGGCGACGTGCGCATCATCGTGAATGGCCAGCGCGAGGACAACAATAACTACCTGGTGGAAGGCATTACCGCCACCGATTACAACGTGGCCGAGCTCACCAATACGCCCCTGCCCAATCCCGACGTGGTGCAGGAATTCAAGGTGCAGACCTCGCTTTACGACGCCAGCCAGGGCCGCAACGGCGGGGGCAACGTCAACGCCATCCTGAAGTCGGGCACCAAGGATTTCCACGGCGATTTTTACGAGTTCTTCCGCAACGACGTTCTCAACGCCAACGAGTTCTTCCTGAAGCGCGCGGGCCAGCCCCGTCCCGACATCAAGCAGAACATTTTCGGCGCCAGCCTGGGCGGGCCGGTCGTTCCCGGCGGCAAACTGGGATATTTCTTCGTCAATTACCAGGGCACGCGGCAGCGCAGCGGGCTCTCCGGCGGGACGTTTATCAGCACGCTGCTTCCCGTGCTGCCTTCGGACCGTTCGGAGCAGTCGCTGCTCAACACCTTTTTCCCCGGTCAGGCGGGGGTAAGCATTGACCCGGTCGCGCTCAAGTTGCTGAACTTCAAGAGCAATCAGTTCGGCAACACGCCCGGCGGGTTTCTGTTTCCCAGCGTTCCGGGAACGGCGGGATTCACCGGAGGGAACCTGGATACGGGCCCGTTTGCCTTGAGCCAGCCGGGCCGCTTCACCGACGACCAGTTCACCACCAACTGGGACCGCGAGTTCCGCGGCGGCAAGGATAAAGTTGCGTTCCGCTTCTTCTTCTCCGATTCCGAGCAGCTTGTCCCCTTCGGCGCGGGCGGACTGCAGGCGTCGCTGGGCGGCAGCATCAGCGGCTCGGACCTGAATTTCCCCTTCGATCTTCCGGTGCACGACCGCCTGCTCACGGTTTCCGAGACGCACTTGTTCTCGCCAACCCTGGTGAACGATTTCCGCTTCGGCTTCGTGCATATCAACAACAGCGCGATCAACGTTCCGCCGGTCACGGTGGGCGATGTAGGAATCAACCGGCCGACCAACAACCTGACCAAGAGCATCTACAAGTTCACCCTGCTGAGCTCCGGCTTCCAATTCGGTCCGACGCCGCAGGCCGACCAATTCCAGGACCAGAACAACTACGATTTCGTGGAAACCCTGAGCTGGACCCGGGGCAAGCACGCGCTGCGCTTTGGCGGCGAGTTTACCCGCGTCAACCTGGACAAGCTGTTCCCGCAGACCTTCAACGGGCAGCTGTTCTTCGTCAGCGATGCGAACCTGACCGACTTTCAGAAATTCCTGCTGGGGAAACCGGACTTCAGCTTTGGCGGCGGCGGCCTGTTCAGCCATGCCTACCGTCAAAACAACACGGGTTTGTTCGCGCAGGATGACTGGAAGGTGCGCCCCGATTTGACGCTGAACCTGGGGTTGCGGACCGAATTCTTCGGCGCCTTTACCGACCAGGATTGCCACATCGGCAACCTGCAATCGTCGCTGACCCTGACCGGCCAATACCCGTTTGTGTATCCACGATGCGTCAATAAATTCCAGCTGGCCGGTTTCAACGGCAATGCATCGGCCTCCACATTCTTCAATGGAATTTCGACGACGCTGGGGCCGCGCGTGGGCTTTGCCTATGACGTGCTGGGACGCCATACCACGACCCTGCGCGGTGGCTACGGCATTTATTACGTGCGCGAGGACGTGGGCAACATTGACCAGCTCAGCTTCCAGGCGCCGCTGCTGCCCATCGCCTTTGGCGGCGGAGGTCCCGGCGCTTTCAGCAACTTCTTCGCCGGAAACCTGGCAACGAACCCCAACGCGCTGCCGCCCGCCGGTGTGCTCTCACCCGATTACATTCCTTGCCTTTCGGTGCTGACCGGGTTCGTCAACAACGATCCTAACCAGGCCGGCAATTACGCCAACCAGCCGGGCTGCAACGGCGTGGGCTCAGTGGGAATCTTCGGCCTGGAGGTGCCGCGCGACTTCAAGGTGCCGAGCACGCAGCAATGGAACCTGACCCTGCAGCACGATCTTGGACACAACCTGGTCGCCGAAGTGGGCTATGTGGGCACCCACGCGGTGCATCTGCGGGAGACCCGCGACGCCATCCAATCGGTGAATGCCACTCCGCAGCACCCCTTCTTCGTGACCACGTCGAGTGGAGCGGTAATTCCGATTACCGCCAATACCCTGGCCAATGGCGTCGCCCGCACGCCGACGCCGGGCCTGAACGGGTACAGCGGATATCAGCTGTTCGCCAATGACGCCTATTCGCACTATCACGCGTTGCAGGCTTCGCTGACCCGGCGCTGGAGCCGTGGCTACCTGCTGGCGGCGTACACGTTCTCGCGCTCGACCGACGCCACCTCCACCGGCAACACGGCGTTCAACACCGCCTACAACGACCAGAGCAATATCAACGCGTCGCGCGGCCTGTCGGATTTCGACCGCACGCACCGCGTCACCATCAGCTACGTTTATGAATTGCCTTTTGGCGACGGCGCCACCGGGCTGCGGGGCGCGCTGCTGCGCGGATGGGGCGTGAGCGGCGTCACCACCTTCCAGTCGGGCACGCCGTTTTCGATCATTGACTCGGCGGCCGGTACCGCCTTTCTGGGCGCCGGAAGCACGCCCCTGCTGGGCGCCAGCCTGGCCCCGGGCGCGAGCTTGTCGCAGGGTCTCACCCACGGCGACATTCATAACCGGCTGAACGGCTACCTCAACCCGGCGGCCTTCACCACCGCGCCTCTGCTCTATCCGGCGCAGTGCGCGGCGGACCCGAATTTCTGCGTGACCGGGTTCGGCGACCTGGGGCGCAACATCTACCGTGGCCCCTTCCAGCAGAACTTCGACTTCTCCGCGGTGAAGAACTTCCGGGTCACCGAGCGGCAGGCGCTGCGCTTCACGGCTGATTTCTTCAACCTGTTCAACCATCCCAATTTCGCCAGCCCCGCTTTCACCGACGTGGAAAGCCCGGCGAACTTCGGGCAGATCACCAATACCAAGGGCACACCGCGCCTGATCCAGTTCTCCCTGAGGTACGCGTTCTGATGAAAGGCCACAAGGAACGCATCCGGATGCTGGAACGGCAGGAAGTCACGCCGGAAGTTGGGAAGCTTTACGACGCGCTGCTGGAACAGCGCGGCGTGGTGCCCAACATGTTTAAAACCATCGCGCACGACCCGCCGCTGGCCCTGGGGATTGCGGCTTTCCTCAAGCCGCTGATGGGAGACGGCGCGCTGCCCGGCTGGTACAAGGAGCTGGTGGCCACGCGGGTGGCCATCCTGCAGGGTTGCGACTATTGAACGTCGGCCCACTCTGCTTCGGCGAAGCAGAAAGGCGCCAGCGATGCCCAGGTGGAAGGCTTGCACGATTACGAGCGGGGACCTTACAGCGAGAGCGAAAAGCTGGGCTTGCGCGCGGCTGATCGTCTGCACCGCTCACCCTATGAGCTGGAGGACGATTTCTACGCGGAGCTCAAGCGCGTGTACCGGGACGATCAATTGATCGAGCTGATGGCGACTGCCGCCGCGTTTGAGTTTTTCACGCGCTTCGTGGACGCGCTCCGTATACCCACAACCCCGGTACCGGGAGAGCTGGGAGCCAGGAAGTGACACGGCGGCAGCTGGCCTCGCGAATCCAGGTCATGAGCGGGGAAGGCGCGCTCGCCGTATTCCGCAGGGCTCGCCAGCTGGAGAGCGAGGGCCGCTCCATCATTCACCTCGAATTGGGCGAGCCGGATTTCCACCCGGCGCCGGACGTCCTGGCGGCGGCCAAGGCGGCGCTCGACGCTGGCCAGGACCGTTACTGCCCCGTAGCGGGCATCCCCGAGTTGCGCCACGCTATCTCCGGCTATCTGCGCCAGACGCGCGCGATCGAGGTCGCGCCGGAACAGGTGGTGGTCGCGCCCGGCTGCAAGATCGCCCTGTACCTGGCGATGGCGGCGCTGATCGAGCCTGGCGACGAGGTGTTGTATCCCGATCCCGGGTTCCCC